>CAZHLE010000092.1:0-9868 GCA_964533065.1 uncultured Woeseiaceae bacterium
CGGGCCTCGACGCGCTGGTCATGGACGTCAAAGTAGGATCTGGCGCATTCATGCCAACGCTGGCGCGAGCGCGCGAGATGGGCCAAAGCATCGTCAGGACGGCTGCGCTGGCCAATCTGAAAACACATGTGCTGATTACCGACATGAATCAGGTACTCGGCCGTACGGCTGGGAATGCACTGGAAGTCGCAGAGACCATCCGCTACCTGAAGAACGAGGATCGCGAAGCACGGCTGGATGCTGTGGTCATGGCCCTGTGCGCGGAAATGCTGATTGCGTCGGGTATTGAAGCGGATCGAGCTGTCGCCCTGCGTAAGACAAACGCGGCGGTCAGCAGTGGCCGCGCCCTGGGAATTTTCGCCAGGATGATTGCGGCACTCGGCGGGCCGAAGGACTTTGTGGAGAAAAGTGACAGGTACCTGGCGGTTGCTCCGGTTATTCGGCCGATCATGGCGAACGGCTTTCTTGCGAGCGTCGACACGCGCAGCATCGGCAATGCGATCATCGGGCTCGGTGGCGGCCGGCGCAAAGTCGGGGAAAAGCTGAATATGGCGGTGGGTTTCAGCGCTGTGGCGGCAATTGGAACCGAACTCGGCGCCGATTCGCCACTGGCCGTTGTTCACGCCGCCAGCAAAACCGATGCTGACCGCGCTGAGGCGGCTTACCGGAAGGCCTGTACGATGGCAGACCGGGCACCTGAAAATACGCCCGTCATCAGCGAGATTCTGACAGGCGCAGACTGAACAATACGGTATCCTTGGGGTGCTCTTTAAGAACAACAATAGATTGGCTGGGGGATCAGCATGGGAAATTACATCGGCATTGTTGGCATCGTCGTTTTGCTCGGTATCGCGTATGGCTTCTCGAGCAATCGCAAAGCGATCAATCTGCGCATCGTAGGTGCGGCATTTGTCTTGCAGGCGGCGATTGCGGCTGTCGTGATCTATTCGGAAGTCGGCCGCAAAGTCATCGACAAGTTAAGCGAAGGCGTGCTGGCGGTCATAGCGTTCTCGGGTGACGGCATCGCCATGCTGTTCCAGCCGTTTGCCGATCCCGGCAGTTTCGGTTTCATATTTGCGATCCATGTACTGCCCGTCATTATTTTCTTCTCCGCCCTGATGTCGGTTTTGTATCACCTTGGGGTGATGCAATGGATCGTGCAGATCGTCGGTGGCGCATTGCACTGGGTGATCGGTTCGGGGCGGGTCGAATCGCTGAACGCGGCGGCGAATATTTTCATCGGCCAGACCGAGGCGCCGCTCGTTGTGCGGCCGTATCTCAAGGGACTCACGGAGCCGCAGTTTTTCGCCATCATGGTTTCCGGCGTTGCATCGATCGCTGGCACCGTGCTGGCGGGCTATGTGTTGATGGGCGCGGAAACCAAGTACCTGCTCGCAGCTGCGTTTATGGCCGCTCCGGGCGGCCTGCTGATGGCGAAGATGATCATGCCGGACGAACAACTCGAGCCCGATCACGGCGCGAAGCTGGTAATGGAAAAAAGTCAGTACTCGAATGTCATCCTGGCGGCCGCGACCGGCGCTACCGATGGTTTGCGCCTGGCCGTCAATATTGGCGCCATGCTGATCGCGTTTGTCGCGTTGATTGCCTTGATCAACGGCATCTTCGGCCTGGTTGGTGGCTGGTTCGGCTATCCGGATCTTTCGATGGAATACCTGCTCGGCTGGATTTTCGCGCCGATCATGTGGGTCATCAGTGTGCCCTGGGAAGAAGCGAGGGCTGCCGGCGCGCTGTTCGGCGAGAAACTCGTACTCAACGAATTCATTGCGTTCTCGCATCTGAATGAATACCTGGCCGGCATGAGCGAGCGCACCAAGGCTATCGTTACGTTTTCTTTATGCGGATTCGCCAACCTGTCATCCATTGCGATCCTGCTCGGTGGCCTTGGTGTGCTGGTGCCGGAGAGAAAAGAACTGATCGCAAAGTTCGGCCTGAAGGCGGTACTGGCCGGCTCCTTGTCCAACCTGATGAGCGCCGCGCTCGCGGGCCTGCTGCTGGTCTCCTAGTGCATGCCAAAAAAAATTATCATCGACTGTGATCCCGGGCAGGACGATGCCGTTGCCCTGTTGCTGGCGTTCGCCTCGCCGGACGAACTTGAGTTGCTTGGTATCACCACCGTCGGTGGCAACGTGCCGCTGGCACTCACGCAACGCAATGCGCGTATGATCTGTGACATTGCGGGCCAGCAGCGCGTACCGGTATTCGCGGGTTGTGCAGAACCGCTGCAGCGCAAGCTGCAGACGGCGGAAGCCATTCATGGCCAGACCGGCATCAATGGCCTCGACGTCTTCGAACCGCAAACGCCGCTGCAAAGCCGGCACGCCGTCGAATTCATCATTGACACTTTGCTGGCGGCCGGCGACGCGTCAATCACATTGGTGCCGACCGGGCCATTGACCAATATCGCGACGGCCATAAACAAGGAACCGACGATCCTGCCGCACATTGAACGCATCGTAGTGATGGGTGGCGCAATGCGTGAGGGTGGCAATCGCACGCCCTCCGCCGAATTCAACATCCTCGTCGATCCGCAGGCGGCCGATATCGTGTTTCGGTGTGGTCGGCCGATTACGGCGATGGGCCTCGACGTGACCCACCAGGTGTTGTCGACGCGTGATCGCGTCGAACGCATACGCGCGCTGGCTAACCCGGTGGCTATAGCCACTGCCGACATGCTGAGTTTTTTTGATCGCTACGACACGGTCAAGTACGCATCCAAAGGCGCGCCATTGCACGATCCGTGCACGATCGCCTGGCTGTTGCGGCCGGATCTCTTTGTTGGCAGGGACTGCAATATTTCCATCGAGACACAATCGGAATTGACCATGGGGCACACGGCCGTTGACTTCTGGCATGTGACCGACCGGCCTGTCAACGCAACCTGGATACACGGCGTGGATGCGCCCGCGTTTTACGATTTGCTGGTATCGCGCCTGGCGCGATTCGGCGGGGCCGCATGACTTCGGTCGTCGTCGTAGGCTCGGTCAATCTGGACATCGTTGCCGCCGCAGATCACCTGCCGGCGCCGGGTGAGACCGTGACCGATGCCGAATTGGGGCGTTATCCCGGCGGCAAGGGTGCGAACCAGGCGCTGGCGGCCGCCAGGTTGGGCGCCGACGTCAGCCTGCTTGCCTGTGTCGGCAAAGATGCCGCGGCCGATGAAGCGCTGGCTCTGCTACGGGCCGGTGGTGTCGATCTCGCCGCCTGCATTGCAGTCGACAAGTTTGCGACCGGCGTCGCGCTGATAACGGTCGCGAAGTCGGGTGAGAACCAGATTGTGGTTGCGCCTGGCGCGAATCGCGCCTTGTTACCGGGACGGCTGAAGATACCGGCCGCCGACGTGCTGATTTGCCAGCTCGAGGTGCCGACAGAAATGATCGCGCATGCCGCGCAATCCTTTGCCGGGTTTTTTTGCGTCAATCTTGCGCCCGCACGACACGTCGATGTCACTGTGTTACAGCGCGCCGATCTCGTCGTCGTCAATGAAACGGAGGCCGCGTGGTACGGCGATAGCCTGGCGGCCTGTCACGGCATGATTGCAACCACATTTGGTGCGGCCGGCGCGGTGTTGCAAAAGGATGGTGTAGATCTCGCGCGCGTCAAACCACCGTGCGTCACGGCGCTCGATACGACAGGGGCCGGTGACTCGTTTACCGCGGCACTTGCTGTCGCACTGGTTGAAGGCCAGTCGCCTGCGGATGCGCTCAAATTCGCCTGCACGGCCGGAGCCGCGGCAACGATGAAACGTGGCGCACAACCCTCTTTGCCAACGCGAGCCGAGGTTCTTCAGCTCCTGTAGGAGGCCGCCATGCGGGCGACCTTTGATGTCGCGGGCATGGCCCGCTCCCACAGCGGCCTCCTACAGGGGAAACGAGGAGGGCAGCAGCTCGGCCAGCGAATATGTATGCCACTCGTCGTCATTGTCCTTGACGATGATGCGTGTGGCTTCGTCTGCGAATTCGTTGATGCGTTGCCGGCATCCGCCGCAGGGCGTGCAGGCGCGGATCGAATCTGTGCCGCCCGCAACCGCAATCGTCACGATGCGCTGCCCACCCGCCGCGATCATGGCCGATATTGCACCGGCCTCGGCGCAACTGCTCTGTGGATAGGCCGAATTCTCGACATTGCAGCCAACATGCACGTTGCCATGATCATCGACGATCGCGGCGCCGACGCGAAAATTCGAGTACGGGCAATAGGCCATCTCGCGGACAGTGCGCGCCGCATCGAGCAGTTCTTCGTCGGTCATTGTGTCAATCCGCCTTGCGCATCGGGTTATTCGGATGTGTCGTCCAGTTGGCCTTGTCCTTCGAGATCGGCTTGCGCGTGCGGGCATCGATGCCATCAAGCATTGGCTGCATGGTAATGCAGTTATCGACCGGGCAGACGCTGACGCAGAGGTTGCAGCCAACACACTCGTCGTCGATGACCTCGAAACGGCGTTGGCCATTGACGGTGTGCGTAATCGCCTGGTGCGACGTATCTTCACAGACGATGTGACAGCGACCACACTTGATACACAGGTCCTGGTCGATGACCGCCTTCGACACGTGATTCAGGTTCAGGTACTGCCAGTCGGTGACGCTCGGTACCGCCTTGCCAACCAGTTCGGCAACGGAGCGCATGCCCTTGTCGTCGAGAAACATGCTGAGGCCGTCCGTGAGGTCATCGATGATCTTGAAGCCATACACCATCGCGGCAGTGCACACCTGCACATTGCTCGCGCCCAGTGCCAGGAAATCGACGGCGTCGCGCCAGTCGGTGATGCCGCCAATGCCCGAGATCGGCAGTCCGCGCGTGTCTTTGTTGCGCGCGATTTCGGCGACCATGTTGAGCGCGATCGGTTTGACCGCCTCACCGCAATAACCGCCGTGCGTACCCATGCCGTCGGTGGTCGGAAACATCGTCAGCGTGTCGTAGTCGACGCGCATGATCGAATTGATCGTGTTGATGAGCGATACGGCATCGGCGCCACCGGCCTGCGCAGCCTTCGCGGGCGGCACAATGTTGGTGACGTTCGGTGTCAGCTTGACGATAACGGGAACCGTGGCCGCTTGTTTGCACCACTCGGTCGCCATCTGGATGTATTCGGGAACCTGGCCGACGGCCGCGCCCATGCCGCGCTCCGACATTCCGTGCGGGCAACCGAAATTGAGCTCAAACGCGTCCGCGCCCGTGTCCTCGATCATCGGTACGTATTTTTTCCAGACCGCCTCGTTCATCGGCAGCATGACGGAAGCGACGACGGCGCGGTCCGGCCAGTCACGCTTGATCTGGCGAATCTCGTCGAGATTGGTCTTAAGTGGCCGATCGGTTATCAGCTCGATATTGTTGAAGCCGATCACCCGTCGTTCGTTGCTGTGCAGTGCGCTGTAGCGTGGTCCGTTGACGTTCACGATCGGCGGGTCTTCGCCCAGCGTTTTCCAGACGACGCCACCCCAGCCGGCCTCGAACGCCCGGTTGACGTTGTAGGCTTTGTCGGTCGGCGGCGCGGACGCGAGCCAGAACGGATTCGGCGAACGAATACCGAGGAACTCAGACTTGAGGTCAGCCACTTCGCAAACTCCTGTCGATCGCGATCGCCGCGACCTTGCCGTGTTGCACCGCGGAAACGGTCAGGTCTTCGCCGCCGACAACGCAGTCGCCACCGGCCCAGACTCTGTCGAGAGCCGTCGCGAAGTTGTCGTCGACAACGATGCGGCCGCCCTGCAGTGCAACGCCCTGCAGACCATCGTCCACCAGTTTCTGGCCGATCGCCTTGAACACCATGTCCACCTGCAGCGACTGCACGTCGTCAGTAATTGTCAGCCGGCCGTCACTGCCTGGCTCAGTCCTGGCAAGCTCGACAGAGATCACGCCGTCTTGTTCGCTTACGGCTACCGGTGTCATCCAGTGCAGGATCGTTACATTATTGGTCTGCGCCAGCTGTTGTTCGAATTCACTCGCACCCATCTCTTTGGGCCCACGCCGGTAGGCGATCAACACCTGTTCCGCGCCCAGCCGCTTGCTCTGCACCGCGACATCGATCGCGGTCATGCCGCCGCCAACAACGAGCACGCGTCGGGCAACCGGTAACGTGCCCTTGTCCGCCGCCTGTCGCAGCGCGGCGATATAGTCGATGGCGTTCTCTACGCCAACGATGTCTGCACCTGAGATACCCAGATCGTTGACAGCGCCGAGGCCAATGCCGAGAAACACGGCGTCGTACTGGTCGCGGAGTTCCGCGAGCGTGACGTCGGTGCCGAGAGCCACGTTGTTCCTGACCTCGATGCCGCCGATCGACAGGATGTAGTCGACCTCACGCTGCGCAAAATTGTCGACGGTCTTGTAGGCAGCGATGCCGTACTCATTCAGGCCGCCGGGCTTGCTGTTGCGGTTATAGATGACGATGTCATGGCCGAGCATTGCCAGACGGTGTGCGCAGGACAATCCGGCCGGTCCGGCGCCAACGACAGCGACCCGCCGGCCACTGCGCTCGGCGCGCTCGAACAGCTTTGTGTTGTTCTCGAAAATCGGGTCCGTGGCGTAGCGCTGCAAGAGACCGATGTCGACCGGCTTGTCTTCGTGCGTATGCCGGACGCAGGCATCCTCACACAGGATTTCCGTCGGGCACACGCGCGCGCACATTCCGCCCATGATGTTCTCACGCAAAATCGTCTGCGCGGAGCCGCGAATATTGTCGCTGCGAATCTTTTGAATGAAGCCCGGGATGTCGATGCCGGTAGGGCAGGCCGTGGTACAGGGTGCGTCGTAACAGAAATAACAACGGTCCGCCGCGATCAATGCCTCGGAGCGCGACAGCGGTGGGTGCAAGTCCCTGAAATTATTATCAATATCAACTTTGTCCAGGCGCCCGGCGCGAATATTGTCAGTGGATTGTCGCTTGCTCATCCGTGCTGTCCTAGCGACGAACCGCGACCGGCTGAGCCAGTGCTGCCTGCAGGTTCAATGCCTCGTAATACGAAGCGAAAGCCGGTCGATCGACGTAACAGCCGGCACCACGTTCCACATTAAGTTCGCCACCGGCGAACACGACCTTGCCCCGGCTGATGGTGTGCGATGCACAGCCGGTGACCGTCATGCCTTCAAAAATATTGCAGTCGACGTTTTGCTTGTGTGTCTTGGCGGAGATGGTTTTTGTTGCCTCGGGGTCCCAGACGACGATATCCGCATCGCTGCCGACCGCGATACTGCCCTTCTGCGGATAGATGTTGAAAATCTGTGCAGTGTTGGTCGATGTAACGCGCACGAATTCGTTCATCGTCAGGCGGCCCGTGCGTACGCCGTGATGCCAGAGAACCTCGAGCCGGTTCTCGACGCCACCGGTGCCATTCGGAATCAGTCGAAAGTCGTTGCGCCCCGCCGCTTTCTGGTCAGCGCAAAAACAGCAATGGTCGGTCGCCGTCGTTTGCAGGTTACCCGACTGCAGTCCCTGCCAAAGCGCGGCCTGGTGCTCTTTGGTTCGGAACGGCGGGCTCATGACATGCGCCGCAGCGACCTCGAAATCGGGGTTCTGATAAACGCTGTCGTCGATCAGCAGGTGGCCGGCAAGCACTTCGCCGAAAACGCGCTGGCCTTCATTGCGCGCGCGCGTAATTGCCTGCAAGGACTGAATGCAGGAATTGTGTACCACGTACAGCGGGACCTTCAGTACTTCGGCAATGCGGATCGCGCGATTCGCCGCCTCACCCTCCACTTGTGGCGGGCGGGACAAGGGATGTCCCTCGGGCCCGGTCACGCCTTGTTCGAAAATCTCCTTTTGCAGGCGATACACGAGCTCGCCATTTTCGGCGTGCACGGTAACGATGGCGCCGAGCTCGCGTGCCCGGGTGAAGCTGTTCACGAGCACTTCGTCATCGCACATGATCGCGTTCTTATAGGCCATGAAGTGCTTGAAGCTGTTTACGCCGTGCTTTTTCACCAGCGTGCCCATGGCGGCGTGCACAGTTTCGTCCCACCAGGTAATAGCAACATGAAAGGAATAGTCAGCAACGGACTTCTCGGCCCATCCCCGCCATTGCCTGTAAGCCTCCATGATGTCCTGCTGTGGCGCCGGTATCACGAAGTCGATAATCATGGTCGTGCCGCCGGAAAGACCCGCCGCTGTGCCGGAGTAGAAATCGTCGCTGGCGACCGTGCCCATGAACGGCAACTGCATGTGGGTATGCGGGTCGATACCGCCGGGCATCACAAACTGGCCGCCGGCATCGACGACGGTTGCGCCGGACGGTGACTTGAGACCCTCTCCGACCGCCGTGATCAAACCTTTCTCACACAGCACATCGGCGCGAAAGCTGCGATCCGCATTGACGACCGTGCCGCCCTGAATGAGTACTGACATTACGACCTCCTGGCTACGACGTAGTAAATAAGTCCGCCCAGAATCGAACCGGTAAACCAGCCATAAGTATAGAACCAACTCAGCATCGGTAGTTTCAAGGCAAGCCCGGTGAGTGCGACCGGCACCAGGAAGGCAATAAATCCTGCCGTGTTCCAGGCCGGGTAGCCGGCGTTGTCCTGGTACAGGGCCAGCACGTCGTAGTGCTGCTTTTTGACCAGGAAATAGTCCACGATCATGATGCCGGCGATCGGTCCGAGCAGGCTCGAATAACCAATAAGCCAGTTTGAATACAGGCTCTCGACGCTGACGTCGGTCTCCAGCCAGCCCAGCTTTTTCAACAGTTCCCAGCTCATCAATACAATGCCGATGAGGCCGGTCAGGATAACGCCGCGATTCTCGTTGATGATCCGGGGAGCGAGATTCTGGAAGACGTTGGTGGGCGAGACGATGTTGGCCGCCGTGTTGGTCGAAATCGTGGCGAGAATGATCATTGCCATCGACAGCGTGACCCATAGCGGGCTGTCGATCTTGCCGATCAGGTTGATCGGGTCTGAAATGATCTCGCCGACGAGTTCAACCGAGGCCGCGGTCAGCACCACGCCGAGGCCTGCGAACAGGAACATCGTGAGCGGCAGACCGATAATCTGGCCCAGCACCTGCGCACGTTGCGACTTGGCGAAACGGCTGAAGTCCGGAATATTGAGCGACAGGGTCGCCCAGAATCCCACCATGGCCGTGAGACCGGCCATGAAATAGCCGATGAGCGGCGCACCCTCGGGCCGGGTCGCCGGCACCGCCAGTAATTCACTGAACGATATCTTCGGCAAGGCCCAGAACAGCAGGCCAAGTGCCACCAGGAGCAACAGCGGTGCCGCGACGGCTTCGAGGAGTTTGATCGACTCGGAGCCCCGAATGACGACGATGATATTCGCGAGCCAGAAAATGAAGAAACCAATAACTTCCCCGGTTCCACCGAGCGAAGCCCAGGCCGGAAACATCGCAGACAGAAACAGGTGAATCGCAATGCCACCGAACAGGGTCTGCACGCCGAACCAGCCACAGGCAACCAGTGCACGCACCAGCGACGGTACGTTCGAGCCGATAATGCCAAACGAGGCGCGCAAAACGACCGGGCAGGGAATGCCGTAACGAGTGCCCGGAAATGCATTGAGTGTCAGTGGAATCAGCACAATGATGTTCGCAATCAGGATGGTCCACAAAGCTTCGGCAACGGACAAACCAAAATACGCGGTCAGTACACCGCCCAGTGTGTAGGTCGGTACGCAGATCGCCATGCCGACCCAGAGTGACGCGACATGCCACTGATTCCAGGTTCGCTGTGCGGCTCGCGTTGGTGCGATGTCGTCGTTGTAGCGTGGGCTGTTGGCGAGGTCGTCGCCGAGCTCGAGTTCGACGTGTTCGCCGACGGTTCGAAGCTGACTGATTGCGGCTCTCATTTCACGAGATCGCCGTACGCATCGGGGCGGCGATCGCGGAAGAACTGCCAGG
>CAZHLE010000093.1:0-9844 GCA_964533065.1 uncultured Woeseiaceae bacterium
ACCAGTTTGGCGACCTCCTCTCGATTGCCAAGGTTCAGGTTTGTTTCGCCAAAGAGTAGCCAGCCGGGGTGATTCAGGTCATCGTCGACACAGTCCGGCACCGAAACGTAATAACAGGAACTTATCCAGCCTTGGGAATGCACGTGATTGACATGAAAGCCCCCGGACCGCAATCGCACCGACCATGAGCCGGAAAACCGGAATCGAATTCGGGAACGAGTGACCAATGGGTGTGCGGCGTCCTTTACCGATCCAACGCTGAGTTCATCGATATACGTCTGGATTGCTTCTTCAAAACGTCGGCGCAATGCCTCGACTTCAGGTAGGTCTATTTCGAACAGATCGCCGAGTGTCTGTGTGCCGCAGCGGAGGGTCTGCTCGGCGGGCGCCTCGGTAGTCCGGTGCAACTGTTCAAGCGCGCGTACCAATTGCCTGTTGAACGATTCAATGGACGGATAACCTGAAGGTGCAGGCAGGCTGAATGCACGGATGTACTTATCGTAGTCGTTCAGCGCTGCTGCGCGTGGGTCACCCAGCAGGCGCCAGCAGACGCCGCGGTACGCGATAGCTTCCTGATCCAGCGGCGATAACGCCAGTGCGTTGTCCAGGTTCATAAGCGCTTCGTAATAGCGTGCCTGCACGATCTGTAGACGCGAGAGATCCATCAGGAAGCGGGTACTCTTCGGCTCCAGCAATAGTGCTTTGTTGAAATGCGCTTCGGCTTCGGCAACACGCCCCAGAATTGCGAGCGCCCGCGCCAGGCAATGATGCAGCCTTCCCGAGTCGTGGCCTTTGCGAAGCGATTCCTCTAGCACGGAGACCGCCTCGGTACTGCGCCCCGCAAGAATCAGCCTGTCAGCCCACTCAACCCACAGCGCGGGCGCGTTCGCATCTTGCTTCACTGCCCGGCTGTAACTGACCAGATACTCTCCCTGACGACCGTGCTGCCAAAGAACCTTATTGAGCGAGTCATGAGCGCTGCTGTAGTGCGGCCGTATCTGTATGGCCATCTGAAAAGCCGCGATGGCATCGTCGATTCGTTCCTCGGCGAGTAGCACATGCCCTCGCGAATAATAAAGCTCTGCCTGATTTGGTGCGATTGCTGCGGCAGCGTCGATCAGTTCCAACGCTTCGGCCGCACGCCCTTCCTGCCTGCACAATCCGCTCAGGTTATGCAGCGCCTTCACATTGTCTGGGTCGAGCTCGAGTGCGTGACGATAAGCCGCCTCGGCTTCGTTTACGCGTTCTAATTCCTTTAGCGCGTTCCCTCTAGACACCCAGGCGCCGGCATTCTCGGAATCCAGCGACAAAACCTCATCAACTGCCCGAAGAGCGGCCACCGGTTTGCCCACGGTGCACAACGTGATAGCCAGGTTCATCCGCGCATCGATGTAGCCAGGTCGGATCCCGCAGGCCGCTCTATAACAGTCAATGGCTTCAGGCAAACGCCCTTGCGCGGATAAAAGGTTTCCGAGGTTGTTCAGAACATGCGCTTGCTGCGGATTAATCTTCAGAGAGCGCCGAAACAGAGACTCTGCGGTCAGCAAGTCCCCCTGACGCCGCCGGACCATTCCAAGCAACTGGAGCGCATCTGGTTCTCCTGGTTGCCGTTTCAGCAAGCGCTCAAGCAACGACGCAGCTTGATGCAACCTGTTGCTGCGCGCCAGTTCCATTGCATGGGCTAGTGGGTTCTGCATCAGACTGTGCATTATATCGCCTGTACGTCCTTAGTCGTAACAGGCACGATACTGAGATTTGGAGGGGAGAATCTGATGAACTACAGCAAGTGCCAGGAATGGCGAAGAATCGTTTCTTTCTTTGCAGCACTTCTGCTGCCTCTCGCTGCAATGTCGCAAAGCGACACGGCATTGCGTACCACTGACGATACTCGCCGGGTCCCTATTCCCCCGTCCGATGTATCCACCGAACCGGAGGTGGTGATCCGCGGCGGAATAATGCTAGACGGTTCTGGCAATGCAAGCATGTCAGATTCCGTGATCGCCTTCAGAGGGAACCGGATAACCTATGCAGGTGCAGCAAAGGGCTTTAAAGGTGGAGACAAGGATACCGAGACGGTCGATGTTCAGGGTCTTTACGTCCTGCCGGGCTTAATCGACTTGCATATCCACTTTACTTCACAGCGCGGCAACGACGCCTCCCGATATCGCGATTCCGATGCGGCAGCTGCGATCCGGGGTGT
The DNA here is from genome assembly GCA_964533065.1 of uncultured Woeseiaceae bacterium. Classification (GTDB taxonomy): domain Bacteria; phylum Pseudomonadota; class Gammaproteobacteria; order Steroidobacterales; family Woeseiaceae; genus UBA1847. Next base: position 2,201 of record CAZHLE010000093.1, read on the forward strand.
GCTTTTGCTCGACCAACTGCTCGATGCAGGGGTCACAACCGTCCGCGATGCGGGTACTCGAAACGATGTGGCACTAAAGATCAAGGAGGCAGTCGAGCGCCGCATGGTGGCCGGCCCGCGGGTACTTTGGAGCGGGCAGCGGATCGTGACTCGTGGCGGCCACGGAGACGAAATTGTCTCAGTCGGAAGCGGAAATCCGAAGTCCACCGCTCTCGGTGACCGTGAGCGCCTTGCGACGGGGCCCTGGGAGTGGCGGCTGGCGGTCCGTGAGCAAATCCGACAACATGCAGACTGGATCAAGCTCACAGCCCCGGCGACGCGGGAGGAGCTGGCGGCGGCTATCGATGAAGCGCACCTCCACGGCCTTCCGGTCACCATCGATTCGTTCGGGAAGTTCAGCCTGTGGGCCGCAGAGGCCGGGGTCGACGGGATAGAACACCCTCTCGACCTGAGCGAAGAAACCATAGCCGCGATGGCTCGCAACGGCACGGACCTCGTGCCCACGCTAACTACGTTCTGGAACCTGATGAGCGAAGGGTATCCCTCAGCCGGAATTCCGGCCGGCGGATTTTACTACACCATGGCACGCCGCTTTCCAATCAGCAACGAAAGACACTTAGCCGTTGTCAATGCAGCTCATGAGGCGGGCGTTCGTATCGGAATCGGTACGGATATCCCGATCGAAGCGGATGAGCGCTACCCGGAAAGCTACTACAGCGAGCTTAGCCTGGTAAAAGATGCCGGACTCAGTGATTCCGAGGTCCTGGCCTCAGCGACGCGTGTCGGCGCGGAAATTCTGCGCATGAGCGATAAGCTGGGCGTACTGCGTGAGGGGATGCTCGCTGACATTCTCGTCGTCGGATCGGATCCGCGCGAGGATATCCAGAACCTGCGGGATGTACGGCTGGTGGTCGCTAATGGCAGAATCGTGCGCGATCGTCGGCCGAAAAGATAATTGGGCTGGCGGCACCGCCTCATTGGGCTAAAAGCTCGGCGAGCTGCTCTGTCTCCCGGCTTTCTGCGCATCAACGTTCGCTAGAGTCTAAACCATCTGCTGGAGCGGCTTCGAAAATAGGCCAAGTACATCAGAACTGAAGGTACGTGCCGCGCCATGGCGTAGGCCCTAATGGACCTTGGCGCTTCCGGGCGCACGGAGATTGCGGAAAAGTCGTGAGTCAGGATGGCAAATGCCAACTCCTGGCCCAGAACGGTGTTCAACGCGAGTCCACGCCCATTGCACGACTGGATGGCCCAGGAATTCTCGCCCAGCGTGTAGATTTTTGGCAACAAGTCGGGATTGATCCACGCTCGTCCAGGCCAAAGGTAAGAAATTCTGATGCCATTGAGCAACGGAAAGTGCTGCTCGATCCGGGTAATTGCCTCAGCACTCAGCGAAGCGGGGTGGCGTCGAAGCGAAAAATCCGGGAACGCGGCGATCAAGCGGCCGGCGGCATCTAATCGGGCCGTGAAAATGTACGGCTGCTTATCCGTGAACGCCATGTCATCGCGCAGCACTGCAGATCGCTGGTCTTCGGACAGCGGCTCGGTCGCGTACTCAATTACATCTAACGGTAATATTGTGTGGCGCAGTCCGGCATGAAGCCCCGGATTCCCTCCGTTCGCCGCCAGAACCAGATTAGTGGCTTCCAGCACACCATGATCGGTTGCAAGTCGCCAACCTGTCCGGCTCCGGTGCACTTCCCGCACCGGACTTCGAGCGTAGATTTCCGCTCCGCTGCCGATTGCGGCGAAGGCGAGGCCGCGGCTGAAAGCGAGCGGATTAACTGCTCCGCCGTCCGCGAATGCGAGCGCGCCGCAATAACGGCCGGTCCCCAGTTTTTCAGCGGTTTCCTTCGCTCCAAAGTACTGCACCCTAAACCCGCGCGCCTGCCATTGGCGCGCGCGCACCTGTAAATTGCCCGCAACAGCTGCATTGTGGGCGGGAGTCCAGAATCCGCTTTGTTCGGCGTCACAGACTATCCGGTGCCGACCGATTAACTCGAAAAAACCGCGTGCGGAAGCGCCGATCATGTTGACCAGGCGGGCTCCACGCTCCCTGCCAAGCAGTTGTTCGACTTCTTCGGGTGTATGGCGAATCAGGTCAGGCGCCAGTAAGCCGCCGCTCCTGCCGGTCGCGCCACCACCGGGCACTTCGGCTTCGAGCACGGTTACGCTGGCGCCACCTTTCACGAGGTGCAGAGCGGTTGACAGGCCCGCAATACCGGCCCCGACGACCGCCACGTCGACACGGGAACTGCCTTCGTAGCGTTCAAGTTCAGGTCCCTCGGGCGAGGTATGTTCCCAAAGAATGCGACTGCGGGCTTCATTTGTATGACTTCCGACGCTCACGGTCGATAAAGTTCGGTGCGATCCGACACTACAGGTGTGATTACGGCACATTGAAACACTTCAACGCTCACGGTTTCTCTTGGGGAATTACTTGATCGGTAACTTGCTAAGGCTGCGAACAGTTGGTGGTGCGACCGCGCCCGAATTTTGCGATCGCCTTGCCAAAATATTCGTTGAACTTGAAGCCAGCGTGAGCAATCAGGTAAAACGACGAACTGAACAGATTGAACTCGGGCTTCGCCGGTTCAGGACTTTTCGGCACTTCCGTGTTACTTGTGTCGCACATTTTCTGGCAGTTCCTTACCGCTGGCAGTTTCCGCTATCAATCCGTCCCATCGCACCATCTACAACCGGCCGCCACTTGCCACCTTACATCTTTGACTTACATCTTTGCCTACGACCGAACGACCACCGCGGCATTTTCCACCAGTGAACGTCGCGACAAAAGTACAAAAACAATGCACAGGACGAGTGCAACCGGAGTGTTCATGATCATGGGCAAGGACATCTCCCGGCTGCCGACGATCGTTACCGCGATATATATGGCGGTTCCCTCCTGCCGTATCATGTGTTCGATTCCGATGGCCACGCGCTCGCGCGGGACCAGCGCAAAACCCGCGCTCAGTGCCAGAGCAACGGCCAGATTGAGCAAATTCATGCCCAGCGTCAGACCGAACAGGCTGTTGAAGTGTTCTCGCAATACTGGAATCTGATCGACCAGGATGAATCCGAACGCGACAACCAGCACGCTGGTGCCGATGATCTTGACCCCACCTCTAATGCGAATCGCCACGTCGGGCTTCCATGTTCGCACTAATAGGCCCAGCGACGCCGGGATTAGGGTGATTCGGAATACTTTCCAGATGAAATCGATCAGGGGCACTGCGACGCGCTCCTCGACCCCCACGAAATGTAATAACGCCAGGTGGGCGTAGAAAGGAACGACGAGGATATAGATCATGCTGACCAGAATGCTGAGCGAAAGTGATAACGCCAGGTCACCCTTGGCCAGATCCGTCATCAGGTTGGATAACATCCCACCAGGACAGGTCGCGAGCAGAATGAATCCCACCGCGAGAATTGGCGTCGGTGCGAACAGCAACACGAATATCAGGCCGATGACGGGCGGAACGATCAGCATGCTGCCGACCCCGACGTAAAGCGCACGCCGGTTGGAGGCGATTCTGCGGAAATCGTCGAGCGTCAGGCTCAAACCCATTGAAAACATGATCGCCCACAGCGACCCGGGCAGCAGGATGTCGTCAATGATTGCCAAATTCATGCTCCCCGTTCGAGGTGAAGGCAAACAGCACGAACTTTGAGCTAGATTTCATATCATCCGATTCCGAGAAGCCAGGCGGCGTTGCGCCAGATGGTCTTGATGCCAGCTTGGAATGCCTCGAAATCTTGCGGCACGACCCGGTCGTGGACATTCGCCCTGATCGGGCCGAACTGAATCAACAAATGTCCTCCGGGCGCCTAGAACAGAGCTCCGCCAGGATATCGGCCAGTTGACCGGCCCTGATATTCCCGCCCTGAAATGCTACTTTCATGTGATTATGGTTACAATGCGGAACGAGCCTAGACCATTTGGCACGCTAGCGCAACCAGCCCCAGATCATATCTAAATGGTTTTGCCAACCGTTCGGCCGGCTGACGCTTACGGCTCGGCATCCAGCAAGGTGGACATGATGCTTTTGTCGCCGGTCAGTTGCCAGTGCAGCAAGGACACCGGAATCAGCCCGGCGGCGTTCAGCTCCGCAAAAAATTGCCGGATCGTAAAAGCCTCCCCGAGTTGCCTGGCACGCTCTGCCATCAGTTCCTCGATCATCCGCGCGCCGGTCAGATAACTCGTTCCGTAGCCAGGCTGACGCAGGTATAGATGTTGTTCGAAGCCCAGTAGATCCTGGTCCGGCCGCATCCAGCCCCTTGGCGTCCAGGTCACATGGAAGTCTCCGGCCTGCTCCATGTCTATTTCATTGGCATGTGCCAGCAACGAAGCCAGTCCGCGCGCCGCCCGCGTCGCGAGCATGATCCAGACGATTTCCCGGGCGCGCGGATTGTCGGCGTACAGGCCGGACCGCATCATCCACTCTTCCATTCCGGTGGCCATGCCTTCCGCGCGGCTCATCCAGATGTTGTACAGCAGGGCGTCACGGCGCATCCGACTGGGGTGCGGTTCGAGCTTCATCCCGGCCAGGTCCCAGTAATGATAGAAATGCGTCCACAAGGTGCGCGGATCCCGATGGGTCGCCTGGTGGAAGAAATGCCGCGTTTCCTCCGGATGGAAATCGAACACGCGCTCGTGCAGTGCGCGCTCGTAGTAGTCCTTGATCTCGAGGATTTCATTGCGATCTAGAAAATCGATGTAGTTGACGATCGATTCGGCCTGGAGCTGCTGGAATTCTTCCTGACCGGCCACCGGGTTCAACGTCGGCAGATGTCGATTTCGATTCTCCTCCAATCGCAACGCCGCGTGCGCTCGGGCGAGTTCCTGCCGCATCATCGCGACCTCTTCCTCCCAGGTGCGGGGAACCAGCAACACGTTCTGCAGGTGCCAGGTGTAATTCGCCTTACCCACTCCCGAAGGCCCGGTGCGACCCTCCGCTTCCGACGTGAGCCAGACCGCGAAGCTGGCGGAAGCCTGCCGCGCTTCGCCAATCGCCTGCCGCAGGCTCTCACCCGAGCCGGCCGTGCGCTCCGCCAGCCGGTCCAACGTTGCCGCCTGAGTCTGGAAGCTCCGGACGCCGGCCACCCACAGGTCCCGGGCTCGGCTTCCAGCCAGGTTCACTCGAGCCTGTTCCAGCAGCGGCCGTACGGTTCGCAGTTCCTGCGCCAACCGGCGTTCGTCCGCATCGCTCAAGGGCGCTGTTTCGGACAGGCTGTGTTGCGGCCAGATCGAGTACTGCCAAAGCCGGATCGCCCCGTGAATCACCGGCCCCTCCTCTGCAGGTGTATCGCTCTGTGATGGTCTTACGGAGGCGTAGAACGCCGGGTCACGGGCCCATGGCCGCAACACACGAAGGTAGAAGTCCAATCCGTTGAGTTCCGCGCGCACCAGGTGGTAATCGACCTGCTGACCGATCGACCACCCGGACGGGTCGATCGCCTGCAAGCGGTCATGCAGCGCCTTCAGCCCACGCTGCTTTTCCACCATCGCTTCAGCAGTGTAATCGGGGGTGCCGCTGCGGGCCGCGGGTTTTTCGAACGCTCGCCATTCATCGAACAGTGTCAACAGGCCCTGATAGGTGTGCCCGCGCGGCGGGTCCGCGGGCTGAGCATTCCCGGCACCGAATGCCGACGACGCCATCAGGCACGATATAAGAACCGCGATGAGTCGGCGTGCGAACTCTGCGACGCATTGTTTGGCGAGCTTCATTGAAAAATTCCAAAGTCAGGTGTACGGCTCTCGCGGGCCGTCAAGGGCTGGATGAGCCCACGTTCACGCGATTTAGGTTTTTAGGGTAGGTCAGGCCTCAAGCCGCCGTCAACGAGATTTCGCGCCTCAGGGCATTCTCGGTGCAGATGAGTTGCGTGAATGGTTCAACCCGCAGCGACGCCTCTCGAACTGCGCACCGTTCAACTTGTGTAAACGAGCATCCGGCACCACTTGCAAAGCAGCTTCCGATCACGTATACACCCTGAAATAACTAAATTCACGCAATTTTACGCATATAGCCTCCAACACGGCAGATCACAGCGCACCAGGGAATTGACAAAAGAGGATATCGATATGCAACAGCGCATCGGCTTCGAAATCGGTCGACAGCACAAGCCCGAAGGACAGAAAACTTCAAGGTTTCGCATGAAACCCGCACAAATCGGTACATCGCTCGCCCAAGCCATGGGCGCACTCGTCGTGGCCGCAAGTCCGCTGCTGCATGCCTCGCCCGCCGCAGCGCAGGAAACCCAGTCGCTGATCGAGGAAGTCATCGTGACTGCCCAGTACCGTGAACAGCGGCTGCAGGACGTTCCCATTTCGATCAGCGCATTCAGCGGCGAAGATCTGCGGGACTTGCGCGTCAGCACTCCGGCAGATCTGGCACGGATCACGCCTGGGCTGTTCATGAACCGCAGCTCGATCAACCAGTCCGATCCGGAGTTCACGCTGCGCGGCATCGGGACCCATAATGCATCGCCCAACCAGAATCCGGCCGTGCCGTTGTACATCGACGGCGTATCGGTACCTTTCAATGCAATGGTCGGCCATGTCCTGTTCGACATGGAACGCGTCGAAGTCCTGAAAGGACCTCAGGGCACTCTATACGGCCGTAATTCGACTGCCGGCGCCGCGAACTTTATATCCAAGCGGCCCGGCCAGGAGCGCGAAGGTTATTTCAACGTGTCGTATGGCGCGCGCGATCGTACCGATCTCGAGGCCGCTGTGACACTGCCGTTCAGCGACACCTTCTCGATGCGTTTCGCCGGCCGCCTGGCACTGGAGGAGGGCTGGCAGACGATTGACCTACAAGATTTCACCAGCGACACCGATCCAAGTTTTTCTGACCCGCCGGTGCGGCGCAACGGTGACATCGACACGAAAGCGTTCCGCATTTCGGCACTGTGGCAGATATCCGATACAGTGGAGAACTACTTCGTGTTTGACCAAGGCTATGACGATTCGCAGGTGCTCGGCTTCAAGCACGCGGGCAATATGAGCCGCACCGATCCCACGCAGTTCTGCTCGTTCGTAACCACCGGCATACGCAATGACGATGAATGCATTTCGATCGCGCGCGACTCGCGCACGGGCACCCGCATCCCGGTCAGCATCGCCGGCGTGGACCTGTTCGTGATGGACCCCAACGATCCGGGTGACTTCGTGTTCGTGTCCGATCCAAATCCGGACCCACGCACCACGATCAAAAACTTCAGCCTGGGCAGCCAAGTGGACGCAAAGGCGTATGGTCTGAGCAATACACTGGTCTGGAACCCGGGACGGTTTGATGTGACATCGGTGACTGGCTTCCGCTCCTTCGAACGCCAGTCAGGCTACGGCCAGCAGGGCGGCCCGTTCATTGTGATCGGTGGCCAGCTAAACAACGAGATGGAAGTGTTCACTCAGGAACTGCGCATCAGTTCGGACAGCTCGTGGGAGGATGTGTACTGGGTTGCCGGTCTGTTCTACTCGAACGAGGACCTTTACAACTCGAACGTGCAGACTTTGTCCGAACACGAGTTTTTCTCGGCGATCTTCAACGACACGATCACCCAGGACACAGACGTCGTGGCCGCGTTTGGCCAGGTCGAATGGGATCTGTCGGACCAGTGGCAACTGGTCGCCGGGGCCCGCTT
>CAZHLE010000094.1:0-9432 GCA_964533065.1 uncultured Woeseiaceae bacterium
CGGTCGTGCAAAAGATTCATGCGCTCCCCGGCCGTGCCGTAACCCAGGCCCGCGACGTGTTCGACCTCGGCATCCTGATTCGTGGTGGGCATCTCGACGCAGCCGATGCAGAGGTCGTGCTCAAGGGCGCGCCGATTCGGCAAGCCATCGCCTGCCTGATGGAACTTCGGTGGAACGACTACGACGGCCAGGTCGTGGAGTATCTCGATGCTGACAGCCGCGCGGAATACGGCAATCGCGATGGCTGGGTCGCATTACAGAACCTTGTTTACGAATCCTTGCAGAATCATGCTTGAACTGAGCAGCAGCCCGGAGTTTGTCGTATTCAGCACGCGCGACTATGCGACCGCGAGCAACGTTTCCATGTCATCGGCGTCACGGCGGCTGGTACGGCTGTCGCATCGCGCAGTGCTTACGCGCGTGACCAAGGGTGTCTGGGCCAATCCGGCGCATCCGCATTTTCACCCACTCGCCTGCGTGCCCTACCTGCTCGGCAAGGAACAGGGCTATGTGTCCTTCCTCACGGCCTTACACCTGCATGGCGTCCTGCTGCAGATTCCCCGCACTTACCAGGTCGCCTCGACGGGCCGGCCGCGGGTACTCGATTCGCCGATCGGCAAGTTCGAGTTCTTGAGAATCAAACCCGAGCTGATGAGCGATGGCGTCGGCTGGAGCGACACCTTTCAACCCTATTTGCTGGCATCGGCCGAGAAAGCGCTGCTCGACACTCTTTATATAGCGACACGCAGGAACAGGCGGTTCGCGAGCCTGCCGGAACTCGAGCTGGACAACAACTTCCGTCGTCGCGAATTTCTGCGCCTGCTGAAGAAACTCCCCTACCCGGTGCGAATACGATCCGCCATGAGTTCACGCTGGCAGGCTTTGGTTTGATTCGGTGGCCATGCTGTGGGAGGGCGCATTGTGGGAGGCGGCCATGCCGGCGACATTCCCATCTTTAGTTTTCCACAACAGGATCGCCCGCATGGCCGCCTCCCACAACGCATGGCGACTCAGCTGTGGATGGCGGTTTGCGTGCACGACAGTGCCGTGCAACAGTCACCCGCATGTCCCTGCTCGGCAACCTGGTGTTCTTCGTTTTCGGCGGATTCGTGATCTTCCTCGGTTACGTTCTCGGCGGCATTTTGCTCTGCCTGACGATCATCGGGATTCCTTTCGGATTCATGTGCTTCCGGCTCGCCGGAGGCGTGCTCGCACCGTTTGGCCGCGAGGTGCAGCAAACGGAACCGCCGGGCGGGGCGGTCGCCGTGATCATGAACATCCTCTGGATCATCCTGCCCGGGCTGGAACTGGCCATCATGCACCTGTTGCTCGCATTGGTCTTTGCGCTGACCATCATCGGCTTGCCGATCGCTGCACAACACATGAAACTCGTGCCGCTCGCGCTGCTGCCGTTTGGGCATGTGATGCGGGACGCATGAGGAGCTTCTCGTGACCGCCAATGTATTTGAAGATGCACTGACCCGGGTTCGTGCTTGCGCACGCGGTCACGGCTGCGGGTCGGCAAGCATGGTCATCACCAGGCGGATCATGACGTCCTTCTCCGCAGGCGCCGATGCGCTTGTTGCCGTCGGAAAAGGGATGGTTCTTGATGACGAAATAGAGCAGGTGCGCCGCCTTTGCCTCGATGGTCGGGTAGGCCGGCTCGCCGAAGACGCTCTGGCCGAGATTGCCTAGTAAGGCCGCCAGCCCGCTTTCGTGCGGGTGGCCCAGATCCGGAACTGGGTGCCGCGCTTTGAGTTTACCCGGTAGCCGACCGAGAGAATGGCGTCGAGGTTGAAGTACTCGATCTCCCGAACGACCTCTCGCCCGCCCTCACGTTGAGCTGTTGCATTTTTTGCAACAGTTGCCTCCCGCTCGAGCTCGCCGGACTGAAAGATCCTGCGCAAGTGTCGCGAAATCACGGACTTATCGCGCCCGAACAGCTCAGTCATCTGGCCCAACGAGAGCCAGACAGTCTCCCGCTCTAGCCGCACGTCTACCCGGACCTCGCCGTCCGGGGCCTGGTAGACAATCACCTCCCCGCCCGGCGCTCCTACGGCCATCAGGCCGCCCGCTCAGACTGTGTGTTATTGCTCATTCGATCACTATGCCCCATTTTGCTCGCTGTTAAAGTCGCCAATTTGCCCGATTAGTCCGGTTAAGGTAACGCACCCCGGCGAGCGCTTCGCGCATGTCGTCGATGGCACGCTTGATTGTTTCCGGACAAAGCGGCGTTAAAGGCGTTTCCGGATCGTCCGCGGCTTCATCCAGTGTCGCGATGGTGCGTGCCTGCACCTGTGCGTCACGAATCGCTGCGAGTTGTTGGCCGGGGCGGCCCTGAAGCGTTGATCCTCGACCTGGAACCGCTCACACATCAACGGGCCTGGCAGTCTCAACAAGGCCCGCATTTTCTTGCAACGGGCACGCAGGGAATGAACACGATCTTCATCGGTAAGCTGTTCATCCAAAAAGTCTTGCAAAACGATACTGATTTGCTCACGGGCTATACGCCGTATGCCTTCGACCGGCGATTCGCTCTTCTTAATATGGAATGTCATTGGTCACCCAGCCTCGCTTCGAGTTTAATTGCGGCGATCCTGTCGAGGTATCCGTATTACTCCCAGTGCCTGTGCGAGGCGTGTGCCATATTGTCCACGGCGGAGGGTGATGGTCATGACAATGCCGCTCACCAGTTACGAAGTCCGGTGGTTCTTCTCGGCCAATTCCCGCGAGGAGACCGCGGTAAGACGCAGGTTCGAAGCCGCGCAGCCAGTGCCCTGCGACGCGAACATGGTGGCACCACTCTGGCAAGGCAGGCTGGACGGCGAACCGGACATATACCTCGTGTTACCCGGACATGCTGATATGGGCATCAAATGGCGCGAGGGACTTTTGCAGATCAAAGGGCGGGTCGCAGACATTGGAGTTCAGATTTACTGCGGGCGCCACCAGGAACGTGCAGGACGATGGACAAAATGGTCGTACGCTGGCTTGCCGGTTACCTGCAAAGAGATGTTTACAGGCGACCGGTATGCAGAACTCGCAAGGATACCCGTGCGAAAGAGACGGGCTGTGCGCAAACTTCGTTTGAACACATTCACGGGCGAAGCGCATGAAGTACCCAGTGCAACAATTCTGGAGCGCGGCATGGGCATCGAGCTTACCGAAATCGAGATTGATGGCATGGCCGCCTTTTCGTTCGGTTTCGAAGCGTTTCCGGACGATTCCGGTATGCTTGCCACATTCGCATCAACAGTCCAGACATTCCTCGCGAGCCTGACGTCAATCGATCTCGATGCAGCACAATCACTTTCGTATCCCGAGTGGCTTCGCAGTCTCTGAATGAACCTCCGCGACCACCCTGATTTCGGCAATCTGACGGCCAGGTCCAACGTGTCAGAGCCGGCTGTCCTGACGCTCAATTGTGGTTCGTCAAGCCTGAAGTTTGCGATCTACAGGCTGACCCAACCAGTGCAACCACTGTACCGTGGAGGCATCACGGCAATCGGATCGAATGGCCGGTTTGAAGTCCGCATTCCCAATGGCGACACGGTAGAGGACCAGGCGATCTTGGTCGGCGATCATGAACAGGCTTTTAGTGTTCTGCTGGAGTGGCTGAACCGGCAAGCAGAAACATTCGAGCTGATCGCCGCCGGCCATCGCATCGTGCATGGCGGCGAACGCTTTCATGATTCCGTGCTGATTACAGACGAGGTGATTGCCTATCTCGAAACGCTGGTATCGTTAGCGCCAAATCATCAGCCCAACTGCTTGCAGGGGGTCGTCGCGTTGCGCAGCCTGCGGCCAGATCTGCGTCAGGTTGCCTGTTTCGACACCGCTTTTCATCGCACCCGGCTGGCCGTGGAGCAACGTTTCGCCCTGCCTGAACGGCCGGAGCTGCGGGCCATACAACGGTATGGGTTTCACGGCTTGTCTTACGAATACATCGTGTCGGTTCTGCCCGCATACCTGGGCGAAAAGGCAGATGGCAGGATTGTCGTCATGCACCTGGGCTACGGCGCCAGCTTGTGTGCAATTCAAGAACGCCGCAGCGTCGCCACAACCATGACATTCACGCCGCTCGACGGGGTTCCCATGGGTACACGCTGTGGATCCCTCGATCCTGGCGTTATTTTGTACCTGCTGAGACAGGGAATGCAGCCCGACGAACTAACGAGATTGCTGTATTTTGAGTCGGGCTTGCTGGGCATCTCCGGCGTGAGCGGTGACATGGCCACGTTGCTGGATCGAAACGACTCGGGACCCCGAAAAGCGATCGAGCAATTCGTTCATTACACTGTGCGCGCCATCGGCTCGCTGGCTGCAGCGCTCGAAGGGCTCGATGCGGTGGTATTCACCGCTGGTATCGGCGAACATGCCGCGCCGATTCGCGCCGCAATTGGTCGGCGTTGCGAGTGGCTCGGACTCGATCTGGACGAGGAAGCCAACAGCCTGGGCAATGAATGCATCAGTCGGCCTGGCAGCCGGGTACAGGCCTGGATCATCCCGACCGACGAAGAAAGCGTAATCGCCGAACACATCGTGCGACTCATATAGGCAAATGCGTCACCAGGCTGTTACATGCGTAGGATAGGTTTTTACCGATCATATTAGACAGAGATGAGGAACTAACCATGGTCGAAACCACTGTGGACAAAACAACAGGACCACTTTCCACTGATCAGCTTGCCAAGATCCACGCTTACTGGCGGGCCTGCAACTACCTGGCGACAGGCATGATCTATCTGCAGGACAATCCGCTGTTGCGGGAACCGCTGAAACCGGAGCATATAAAGAAGCGGTTGCTCGGCCACTGGGGCGCCAGCCCGGGGCTGTCGTTCATGTATGTTCACCTCAATCGCATCATCAAGGCGCACGATCAAAGCGCGATTTTTCTTGCCGGTCCGGGCCACGGCGCCCCGGGTGTCCTTGCACCAGTGTATCTGGAGGGTACGTACTCCGAAATCTATCCTGAAAAGAGCGAAGATGCCGAAGGCATGCGCCGGTTCTTCAAACAGTTCTCATTCCCGGGCGGGATCGGCAGTCACTGCACACCGGAGACTCCGGGCTCGATACATGAAGGGGGCGAACTCGGTTACAGCATCTCCCATGCTTTTGGGGCGGCGTTCGACAACCCGGACCTGCTGGTGGCGGTGGCAGTAGGCGACGGTGAGGCAGAGACAGGCCCGCTTGCTACCTCCTGGCATTCGAACAAGTTCCTGAACCCGCAGCGCGACGGCGCGGTGCTGCCGATACTTCATCTCAACGGGTACAAGATCAACAACCCGACCATCCTGTCGCGGATATCGCACGAAGAGCTCGATCAACTGTTTCGAGGCTACGGCTGGGTACCGCATTTTGTCGAGGGTGATGACCCTCAGGTCATGCACCAGTTGATGGCCGCGACGTTGGATCAATGCATGGCCGAAATCGGGGCGATACAGACCGAGGCGCGATCCGGCGGGAGCGTTACCCGCGGGCGATGGCCCATGATCGTGCTGCGCAGCCCGAAAGGCTGGACGGGACCCAAGGAAGTCGATGGGCGCGCCGTTGAAGGTTACTGGCGCTCGCACCAGGTGCCCATGACCGGAATGCGCGCCAGCCCCGAGCATCTCGCCGCTCTCGAGTCCTGGATGAAGAGCTACAGGCCCGATGAGCTGTTTGACGAGTCGGGCGCGCTGATCCCTGAACTCAAGGCGCTGGCGCCCGAGAACTGGCGGCGGATGAGCGCGAACCCGGTTGCCAATGGTGGTCTGATCCGCAAGTCGTTGCGGATGCCGGATTTTCGTGAATACGCGGTACCGGCACCCAAACCGGCTTCCACCGAGGCCATGAATACGATGCCGCTCGGTGAGTTCCTTCGCGACATCATGCGTCGCAACGAAAATAATTTCCGCATTTTCGGGCCGGACGAGAACACCTCCAACAAGCTGCAGGCCGTTTACGAGGTCAGCAAGAAACTCTGGCTCGCAGACTATCTGCCAGTGGACGACGACTGCGGTGAACTGTCACCCGATGGCCGGGTTCTGGAGATGCTCTCCGAGCATACGCTGGAAGGCTGGTACGAAGGCTATGTCCTTTCCGGGCGCCACGGCTTTTTCGCCACTTACGAGGCCTTTGTCCACGTCATCGATTCTATGTACAACCAGCATGCCAAGTGGCTGGCCATCTGCAACGAGATACCATGGCGAGCGCCGGTATCCTCGATCAATCTATTGATCACTTCTACCGTCTGGCGCCAGGATCACAACGGATTCACGCACCAGGATCCTGGGTTCCTCGACGTCGTCGTCAACAAGAATCCGGAAGTGACGCGCATCTACCTGCCGCCGGATGCAAATTCCCTGTTGTCAGTTGCGGATCACTGCCTGCGCAGCATGGACAACATCAATGTCATTGTGTGTGACAAGCAGCAGCATTTGCAGTTTATGGATATGGACGCCGCGGTGGAGCATTGCACAAAGGGCATCGGTATTTGGGACTGGGCGAGCAACGACCAGGGTAGCGAGCCGGATGTGGTAATGGCCGGATGTGGAGATATCCCGACGAAGGAGGCGCTCGCCGCCACGGCCTTGCTGCGCGAAAACTGCCTGGATCTCAAGATTCGTTTTGTCAATGTCGTAGACCTGTTTCGCCTGCAACCCACCGGCGAGCATCCGCACGGTATGTCGGACCGGGACTTTGACAGCATGTTTACGCTCGACAAGCCCATCATCTTCTGTTTCCACGGCTACCCGTGGTTGATACACCGACTGGCCTACCGACGCACCAATCACCCCAACCTGCACGTACGAGGATACAAAGAGAAAGGCAATATCAATACGCCGCTGGAGCTGGCGATCAACAACGAGATCGACCGATTCAGCCTGGCCATAGACGTAATCGATCGGGTACCGAAGCTGAAGGTGGCTGGCGCGCACGTCAAGGAAAAGCTGCGAGGCATGCAGATTGAATGCCGTCATTACGCGCACACGCACGGCATTGATTCGCCCGAAATGAGCCACTGGCACTGGCCATATTGAGCGTCGCGCGCATCAGTGCGCATGCACTGAATCGAGTGAGCACTTCTGCGGGCCTGCCGAGTTTTCTTGTGCCGGACTGTAAATCGCGGCTCGATCAACATCGCATGGAAGCGAATATGGAAACCACCTCAAGTCGTTGGTCCGCCCTGACCCTGCTAAAGCACGTCGATCCTCGACAACGACAAATTGCCTTGGCTTAAGCCGCACGCCCGTGGCACAGTTCGCGCCATGTCCCTGCTCGGCAACCGTGTGTTCTTCTGGGCATCTGATGTGAGATCTGTATGGAGACTCCCTTGACCGCCAACGTATTTGAAGATGCCCTGACCCGCATTCGTGCAAGCGCCAACACCGCCGGCGTCTCGGATGAAGTCATCGAGTCGCTGATGCATCCCATGGCCTTGCTGCGCGCGAGTCTCCCGGTGCGGATGGACGATGGTTCGATGCGCTATTTCACCGGCTATCGATGCCGCTACAACAGCACGCTCGGCCCGACCA
Organism: uncultured Woeseiaceae bacterium; assembly: GCA_964533065.1. GTDB lineage: Bacteria > Pseudomonadota > Gammaproteobacteria > Steroidobacterales > Woeseiaceae > UBA1847. Next base: position 7,518 of record CAZHLE010000094.1, read on the forward strand.
AGGGCGGCATCCGCTTTCATCCCGGGGTCAACCGCGACGAGATCCAGGCGCTGGCGCTCTGGATGACCATCAAGTGCGCGGTCGTCGGCTTGCCTTACGGCGGCGGCAAAGGTGGCGTCATCGTCGATCCGAAGCTGCTCTCGCCGATGGAACTGGAACGCCTGTCGCGCGCCTACGTCCGTGCCATGGCGGATGTCATCGGACCGCAGACCGACATCCCCGCCCCCGATGTCTACACCAACGCCCGCATCATGGGCTGGATGATGGACGAGTACGAGGCCATCAAGCGTACCAAGGCGCCGGCGGTGATTACGGGCAAGCCCGTGAGCCTCGGTGGCAGCCTCGGCCGCGACGATGCGACGGGTCGCGGCGCCTCAATCTGCGTACGCGAACTGGCGCGACGCGAAAAGCTTGAACCCGGAGAAACGACCGTCGCGGTACAGGGCTTCGGCAATGGCGGCTATCACGTGGCACGACTGTTACAGGAGGCCGGCTACCGCATCGTTGCGATCAGCGATTCGAAGGGCGGCATCTACTCGAGCCGGGGATTCGATGTCGACAGCATCTACAAAGTGAAGCAGCAGTCGCGGCAGGTTCGTGCAGTCTATTGTCACGGATCCGTTTGCGAGCTGGTCGAGCACGAGAACATCACGAACGAAGAGCTGCTCACGCTCGATGTCGACATACTGATACCGGCCGCACTCGAAGGGCAGATTACCGAGAAGAACGCGGCCGATGTCAGAGCCAGATACATCGTCGAAGTCGCCAACGGGCCGCTCACCAGCGCCGCGGACGAGATCCTCGACAAGCGCGGCACGACCATCGTGCCGGATGTGCTGGCCAACGCGGGCGGCGTGACGGTGAGCTACTTCGAATGGGCGCAGAACCTGCAGGGCTGGTCATGGGAACTTGAGGAAATTCACAAACGCCTGGACCTTGTCATGTCGAAGGCGTTCAGCACCATCTGGGATTTCGCTGCCGAAAACAATCTCAGTCTTCGAAGCGCCGCGTATGCAACTGCGGTGCGGCGAATCAGTGAGGCGGTGGAAGCGCAGGGAACGCGGGATTACTTTTCGCATTAGGTAGCCGGGGATTTTGCGTCACGGCGTCACTAATCTGAGGACTCACATGCCCGTAACTTGGTCCACCGCTCCATTTGACAGGAGCGGCGTTCAGACACATCGATTCCAACTACTGATTACTTGCGCTTGGACTGAACTTGGGCCGCTCGCGCGCTCTTAATTAGGCGATCCTGGACTGCGATCGAGTCTTTCAAAACTCGATTGTAGACCCGCTTCTTCTCGCGGCTATCGGCCTCTCGAATAAATACGGAGAACTCCCCCGATTTGGAATCGCGAGCAACGGGTTTGGATTTTCCTGTACTGAATAGCGACATTTATGATATTCCGATATCGGCAATAATCTCTTTTACTTGAGCTTCCGTATAGCGCTCCGGAACGTGATGGTCGATCCGAGTGATGTTTGCCTTGTACACTTTCGGCGAATTATCCCGGTTTTTCAAAAGGAGGTCGACAACAATCTTCTTGCCAAAATCGTCTTTAAGTCTATTTACGACGTTCCGCGCCCCAAAATACTGTGACACAAACGTCTCCGGAGAAATGCGACGGCCCTCAAGCTTTTCCCGCTCAACAACAAATTCCCAAGCCAATGCTGGCTCTTGATAAACATACAGGATTTGGACGTATCGCCCCTTTTTCAAGGATCTCGTTACATTCTGCGTCGACTTTTCCAAGTTAGAAAGGGTGCCATCAAGAACGAAGCTCTGGCTATTCTGCAGCGCTGCATCGTGGATTTTCTCCACCAAAACCGACACGGCGGGTTGAAAAAGCCATGCATTGCCTCCTGTATATCCCTCGAATGTCTGTCGTATCTCGTCCGGATCAATTCGCAGGGT
>CAZHLE010000095.1:0-9056 GCA_964533065.1 uncultured Woeseiaceae bacterium
TCGAACTCAATCCGCAACTGGGCGAAGCCTATTGGAGCATTGCGAATCTCAAGACCTTCCGTTTCGAGGCGGAGGATCTCGCGGCAATGCAGCGGCAGATCGCAGATCCGAGACTTAGTGACAAGAATCGCTGGCACTTCCATTTCGCATTGGGCAAGGCCTATGAAGATGCCAGCGATTACGAGCAGTCCTTTAAGCACTATGCTGGTGGCAATGGCTTGTACCGCGCCAGTCATCCTTACGATGCAGATACATTCACGACGCGGGTCAATCGTCTGAAACAGGGTTTCAGCCGTGAGTTTTTTGAGCAACGCAGAGGTATGGGTTGCAAGGCACCGGATCCGATATTCATTGTCGGTATGCCGCGTGCCGGATCAACACTGCTCGAACAGATCCTTGCCTGTCATTCGAAGATCGAGGGAACGTCCGAGCTGCCGGAAATGATCAAGCTGGCTAACAAGCTGCGTGCGGAGGCCACGGAGGCCACGGAGGCCGCCGAGGATTCGGGCGAGGGCCCGGTCTATGCCGCCGCGTTGGCAAGCAAAACCGCCGCAGAACTGCAGGTGATTGGTGAGCAGTACCTGGAAAAAACACGCATACATCGCAAGACGGATCGGCCATTCTTCATCGACAAGTTGCCCAATAACTTTCTCAATTTCGGCATCATCCAGGCCGTGTTACCCAATGCGAAGATTATCGATGCCCGTCGCCACCCGCTGGCTTGCTGTTTTTCCAACTTCAAGCAGTTCTACGCCCGTGGGCAGAATTTCAGCTACGGCCTTGAGGACGTTGGCCGTTACTACCGCGACTACGTGGGATTGATGGCGCATATCGACGAGGTTCTGCCGGGGCGGGTTCATCGTGTTTTCCACGAGGATACGGTGGCGGATACGGAAACCGTGGTCCGCAATATGCTCGACTACTGCGGCCTCGAATTTGAAACAGGCTGCCTGAGATTTTTTGAAAGTGATCGTCCTGTGCGCACGGCCAGTTCGGAACAGGTTCGTCAGCCCATTTTTAGCCAAGGTACTGAACAATGGCGGCATTTTGAGCAGTGGCTGGGCCCGCTCAAAGAAGCCCTGGGCGACGTTCTGGATGCTTATCCTGCGGTGCCTGAGATTAAGAGTCTGAAAACTGACTAGATTCCTCATAGGAAGCTCTGTCGTGGAAAAACCACATGCTGTCACGACGGGGCTAGACGCAATCTCAATTTCCGTTGTAGTCTTACGGAGGTCAGGGGTTTGGCCTTGTTGTAATTTAGATAATAACTGGAGAACGGCAAATGCAAGTTTCTCAATCAAAAAGCTCACGCTATTTCTCACGCAATCCGGTGTCAGCAGGTATCGTACTGGCGCTGGCCAGTCCGGCACTGCTCGCGCAGGACGAACTGCGAATCGAGGAGGTCATCGTCACGGCGCAAAAGCGCAGTGAAAACCTCCAGGATGTTCCGATCAGTATCCTGGCGCTGGGCAACCAGGCGATTGAAGAGCTGAATCTGAATAATTTCAGAGAGTATGTGCAAATGCTGCCCAGTGTGGCGAGCACTCCATCGTTGGCTGCGGGCTCGAGTTTTAATCTCGTTTACATGCGCGGTATTGCGACTGGAGGCGACGGTCAAGCGACGACGTCGCAGCCCAGTGTTGGCATGTACCTGGACGAGCTGTCGATGACGACCATCCAGGGCAACATTGATGTCCACATGTACGACGTCGCCCGCGTCGAGGCGATCGCGGGACCGCAGGGCACCTTGTACGGTGCGAGTTCACAGGCCGGAACGATCCGTGTTATCACGAACAAGCCGGATGCCAGCGCGTTCTCCTCCAGCGTCAGCGCAGGTGCGAGCAGCATCGACCAGGGTGGCACCGGCTACACGGTGGAAGGGCACGTGAACGTGCCGATTGGGGATAATTCAGCCATTCGTCTCGTCGGCTGGCATCGTGACGATGCAGGCTGGATCGATAATGTGCTCGGCAGCCGGACGCATCCGGGCTATGTTGATGATCCCTCCGACGACATCACCCTGACAAACGATGAATTTGTGGCAAGTGACTACAACACCTTGGTGACAACCGGCGCGCGCGGCGCGCTCAGAATCGACCTGAACGACAACTGGACGGTATCGCCGACCCTGATGTATCAACAATCAGAGACTCAAGGTGCCTGGGGCGACGATCTGGGCGACGAAAGCAGCAAATTCGCCGTTACGAACTTCACGGAGCAGTTTTTTGAGGACAAGTGGGCCATGATCGGTCTGACCGTTGAAGGCAAGATCGGTAATTTCGATGTGGTTTACGCCGGCTCTTACCTGGATCGCGAAGTACAGGGGCAACAGGATTACACGGACTATGCGTACTGGTACGACGTGGCTTACACCAGTGGCTACTATGCGGATATCCATTTTGCCGATACCGGTATTCGGACGATACCGAACCAGTTTGCCGATCCGGCAGACTGCCCGGATTTCGCGAATGACCCGGGCGACTGCATTTTTGACCCTGCAGATGTTGGCGCGCGTGCTATGAATGGCGTGTTTTTTACGAACGACGACGGGTACACCAAGGAAAACCACGAGTTTCGGATCAGCACCGATCCAAGCAAGCGCATTCGGGGCCTGCTGGGCGTTTTCTGGCAGGAACAGTTCCACGACTTCGAGCAGCACTGGACGGCTCCGGGTGCGGTTGCGACGGTAATGCAGATGAATGGGGGTGGGGATCCGCGCTTCACGAACACGGTGTACTTGAACAGCATGTTTCGAACGGACACGGATACCGCGTATTTCGGCAGCGTCAGTTTCGACCTCACCGAGGACCTGGAGCTGACCGTCGGTGCGAGATTCTTTGAACCCGAAGTGACCGTTCAGGGCTTCTTCGGTTTCTCGAATGGGTTCCAGCAAATGTGGGGTACTGACGGTGAGTCGCAGTGCGATGCCGACCCGAGCCGGGTGGGCACGCCCCAGGAACAGCGATGGGACGTAGGGGCGACGGCCAACTTCAATGGCCAGACGGACTGGAGAGGTAAGCCCTGCCTGAACGTTGACAAGAAACAGTCAGAAAGTGACAGCGTGGGCCGGGTCAACCTGTCCTGGAGTGTCTCCGATGACAATATGCTGTATTTCACCTGGTCGGAAGGATACCGGCCTGGCGGTATCCAGCGCAGACCGACACTGGGTACCTACGTGTCGGACTTCCTGACCAACGTCGAGGTGGGCTGGAAAACTCAGTGGATGGATAATCGGCTGCAGTTCAACGGTGCGCTATTCACCCAGGACTGGGACGATATCCAGATCGGCCTGACCGGCGAGAATGCGATCACGCTGGTGGCCAACGGGCCATCCGCCTCGGTTGACGGACTGGAGGTCGATCTGCTCTGGCTGGCAACCGACAATCTGAGACTCTCGGCTTCGGCGGCCTTCTACGATTCCCAGCTCGAGGATGACTACTGTTGCGCCGATAACGGCCTCGATGGGATCCCCGGAACGCCGGATGACACCCCACTGGCACCCGCGGGGACCCGGCTTCCCATAACGGCTGACTTCAAGGGCAACGTTGTAGCGCGTTACCACTTTCCTGCAGGCAGTCTCGATGCTTACGTGCAGGGAGCGGTGGTCCACGAGGGCGAGAGGGACTCCGACCTCGACCAGTTCGCGAATGCCATTATTGGCACACTCGATGCGTATACGACACTCGATCTGAGTGCCGGATTTGGCAAAGACGACTGGGCGGTGGATTTCTTCATCTCGAACGCGACGGGCGAGGACACGGCGCTTTCCTACCAGATGCAGTGCATTGTGGAAACTTGCGGCAGCCAGATCTATGGTTTGCGAATCCGGCCGACGACGATTTCTGCGAGGTTCACCAAGGACTTCAACTGACCGTTTAGTTGATAGAAAGAAAGAGGCCCCCAAATTGGGGGCCTTTTTTTATGCCGGCAAATCATAACGAATAGCCGCGACCTGAAGGGTTTCGGTTTTGCTGCCCGTCCGAAGTATTGCTTGTTCGCCGACGCGCTTGCCGCGTAGCGCCGTCGCCAACGGCGAATCGATGCTGATGGCCGATGCTTTCGCGTCGGTTTCATCGGGTCCGACTATGCGGTAAGTGCGCGTATCTCCCGTGGCATCTTGGACATCGACGATCGCGCCAAAATAGATCGCATCGCCCTTTGGCCTGTCGCGTACCACGTTGAGCGCGGGCAGGCGCTTTTGCAAATAGCGTATGCGCCGATCCAGGCCGGAGAGTTCTCTCTTGCGGTAAATATACTCGGCATTCTCCGAACGATCACCCTCGGCGGCAGCGGCAGCAAGCGCCTTCACGACCTCGCGTCGTCGCAACCAGAGTCCATTCAATTCCGCCTGCAGTGCCTCGAAGCCCGCCGGCGTAATGTACGGCGAGGCGTTGGGCGCCGGTGGTCGCCAGCGGCCCATACGCTTACTGCGCCACCGGCAGATGTTCGAGCTTCAGCCCAAGTGCCGTGCCTTGCGCGAATCCTTTCCAGTAGGTATGTGCCTCGGTGGCTTGCGCATCGACGAGATCGTAGACGCCGTCCTGTGAATTCGGAACCAGCTCAAGATAGGCGATTCGGTCCGCATCGCCTTTCAGGTAATAGTCAAAAAACGCAGTTGCAAAATGATTCATGATGTTGGCCGAACGCACCGAATCCCAAACCGGATCCGTATAGTGAGACGCGCCGGTCTGATCGGCGCTCATCTGGATTTCAAAGGGCAGGGGGATCGGCGCAATGGCACTGTGACCGGCATTGATGTACGTCAGAAGATAACGATCGCTATTGATCGCATTCTCGAAAATGGCGCGTGTTCCATCTTCGTAGCCGGAGGTGGTGTCAAGACTGCCGGAAAGAAAGAACGTAGGTGTCTGGATGTCGTGCAGGGCCAAGGGTTCCCAGACACCCCGCGCCATACCCCAGGGAGCAATCGCGAAACCGGCTTTGATTCGTGGATCGCGATGCGTTCTGAAGTCCGGATTCGTTGCAGCAAAGCGCGCGGCCAGCCCGTCGGGTGGAGCGCCCTCGTAATTGGCGACGGTGTCACTGTAGCCACCGCCGAGGTTAACGATCAGGCCGTAGCCGCCCATGGAGTAACCGACAACGCCGGTACGGCCGGCATCAACCATGCCGTGCAGAAAGCTGCCGCTATCGGACGTCATCGCGGAAATCTGCTCGAGCACAAACAACTGATCCAGCGGACGGTTATAAAGCGTGCTCCAGAACGATTGCTGGTCTTCGTAAGTGCTGTCGCGATGATCGATGGAGGCAACCACGTAGCCCTTGCTCGCGAGGTTCTCACCCATGTGGCTCATGAGATAACGGTTGCCCGGATAACCGTGCGAAATGATGACGAGCGGCACCGCACCCGCGCTGCGCGTGGGAATCGCATCGCGAACGGCGCGACCCTGGAGGCTGGCTGTGATGGCGGGATTTCGCGTCGTGGAGGAATACACCTCGCCCGGTTGCTGGCCATCGGTGAGCATCGCCGGGTACCAGACTTCGACGATCAGACTGCGGTCGTAATAAACCGTTTGACCGATTTCGGTGGACCGCAGGATATCCGGGCGATTCGAGTCGACCAGCTCCAGGGTACGCACGCCAATAGCGTGTTCACCGAAGCGTGCCAGTTCAGGCGCATCGTGGCGAACGATATCAATTCGATTGGTCTGCGCTAAAGCGCTGATGGAACCGAAAACGAAAATCGCTCCGAGCAGCATTCTTGCAAGTCCAATGTTCAATCGAGCTTCCTCTTTTCGAGCGTCAAGCGCAGCGACACAATTTTAGGCCAGTAGCTTGGTCAGCTGCGGGGTCAATGGTTTTGCGAGGCATTGCGGCAGCGGGCAGTGTTCGAGTCGATCTCTTAGCCATTCGTTTGCCGCATTCAATTCAGCATCAATCTCGGCGCGCAACTGTTCTTTTTTCCGCAGTCGCAGAGTATTGCTGAATTCCTGCTCCGGATTCTTCGAGTGGCGTTTGAACAGCTCACTGGCAACAATTGCATCCAGCTTTTGCTCTTGCACGCGGAAACGGAAAAATTCGCAGGCCTTGCTTAGCACGAGTTTCGGTTTGCTGTAGAAGAGTTCGCTGTCAAGGCTGCGCAAATTTGGATATTTTTGCAACGCCTTCGAAAAGAGGTGAATTTGCGTCATCCAGAGTGCAGCGGCTGCTTCGGCATCTGAAAGCTGGCCCCTCTTGCCCGCTGGCAAGCCAAGTATAGAATCAATGCTGTTACCTAGCTCACTGACCACGTTGCGCAGCCAGTCGCGATGGCCTTTTGATTTAAGTACCGAGAGCAGGTAATCGTCCAGCCTTTCGAAAAGAATCAGGCCGCGGGTGTGGGTATAGACCGCCATGAGCTGCGGAATCATGAAATTGACCGGCACGTTGGCCTTGATGACGACACGCTCACTTTTCTCGTAGGTCTTGGCAAGCAGCACGGTGGACATGCGGAAGACCCGCTGCCAGATGTCTGTCGGCTGGTCGCCAAATTGCTCTTCAGCGGCGGCTACGCCTAATTGTCGCAGCGCGGCTGGTTCGCGATAGACGATGTTAATGCCAGGCAGATCGAGTGCCCGCGACAGTAGCGTCGAGCCACCGTGCGCCATATGAAAGATGTAGTTCAGCTTTGGCGCTGTGAAATTCTCTTTCTCGAACCGATCCAGCAGCTGGCCCAACGGCATCGTGATGACTTCGTTATTGCGCGGATAGATTCGTCCATCGCAAAAAACAGACTTGTAGTATAGGTCCCGGGTCATGTTCACGAAATAGGCGATCGAACCCTTGTAGCCCCAGAAAAAGTAATCCGGGCTGGTCAGCAGTCCCTCGCGATCAAGATTTGGATTATGTGGTTCTGTTGGCATGATTTTGCTGACGTGAGATCTATGAATAAGTTATTGATATAACGACAAAAATTGATCAGGCTGCATAATAATTTGCGCTGGGAGTTCCGGTAGCACCCTCCGCAAACCAAGGTTGGACGTGGCGAAAATAACTGAAACGGGTAGTGATCGGTACTATGTGACCCTTACGCCGGACCATGAGCAGGAAGGCCTGACCGACATCGACCCGCAATGGGTCGAACAATTGTACAAGACTCATGGCGCGTTGTTGTTCAGGGGCTTCGATCTCGACGTGCGGATTTTTGGCGAGCTGACCAAGACCTATTGTACACACGCGGCATTCAACGACAGCCCGGGTCGCGAGACCGTTGATGGCGAGAGCAACATTCAGACTGTCAACCTTGGCGACGAGGCGTTTCCGTTGCACGCCGAGTTGGCTCGTGTTCCGTGGCGCCCGGATGTGTGCTGGTTCGCCTGCCTGACGCCCGCCGAGCGGGATGGCGAAACCTACCTTTGCGACGGAATCGAGATGGTTCGGCAAATGTCGCGCAACTTACGCGCGGCATTGCAGGGTCGTCAGCTGCTGTATACGCAATTGGCACATCTGGACGCCACCAGATTCTGGCTGCGATCCGATCAGCCGACGGTCGAACACTTGCGGAACCCTCCAGATGACTGCCCCTATTCGTTCGAGATCATCGAGCAAAGACCCTATCAATCCTTTCTTCGACCTGCGCTGCAAAAGGCTATGTTTTCAAACGAGTTGGCTTTTTCGAATTTTCTGCTGTTCGCGCGCAAGTACCTGCACAACAGGCAATTCCCGCTGTTTGAAGATGGCACAGAAATTCCAGACGAACTGGTGGAGGAGCTGGATCAGATTGGGGATCGGCTGCAGCAGCCAGTTCCATGGCAACAGAATGACGTGGTCATGCTCGACAACACGCGCTTCATGCATGCGCGAGACAAGCTGCCTAGTCCCAGCTTGCGTTACATCCTCACTTATTTTGGATACCTGAAATTCGCAGTCCCGGCACCGGAAGAGGGCGCGGCGCCGCGCTGGCGAGTAGCGCACGGTCTGGACGGACTATATCGGCCAGAGCACAAAATCCGGTAGTCGTTCTGCCGCAAGCTGCTGACAGCGTCGCCAGGGGTATAAATGGTGCCCAGAAGAGGACTTGAACCTCCACTACCTTTCGATAACCAGCACCTGAAGCTACGTATCCCGTGGGCAATCCCGCCCATACTGCGGGAAAATAATCGGTTAACAACGGGTGGGCAGTAACCATGTGATAACTGTGGGGATAGTGGCCATACCGAAAGTCGTACCGGTTTGACCCTAAATCTCTGCCGGTCGTATTTACCGTCAGTACAAATCGGTCGACATTATGCCGCCATCGACCACCAGGTTGTGGCCTGTGATGAAGCGGGAAGCTGCGGTGCATAGAAACAAGCACGCGTCCGCCACATCACTCGCCTGACCCAAGACCCCAAGCGGTGCATTCTCTTTCCAACGCGCAACCCCTTCCGGCCAGTCCTGCAGTAGTCGATCGCTATCAATCAGCCCCGGTGAGACTGCATTAACGCGAATGCCGTGCCGGGCAAGTTCTTTCGCCATTGAACGCGTCATCATGACCATCGCAGCTTTGCTGCTGTTGTAATGGCTATGGTTATCGCCGGGGCACAACGCAGATATCGATGCGACATTCACGATTGTCCCGCCGTCTGCCGCTTTCATAGCAATCGCCGTAAATTTCGAACAGTTGAAAGCTGTATCGACGTTTGCCGAGAACATCTCATTCCAATCCTTAAGCGACATTTCCAGGAATGGCTTGCTCGGGAAAACACCCGCGTTGTTTACCAGGACATCGATCGACTTGTATTTGTGGTTGATTTGGTCAATAAACACCTTGGTAGCCGACTCATCTTCCAGGCGGGCGCCCAGCGCTATGGCTTCACCATTTGCAGCACGAATTTCGTCGACAACGGCGTTTGCACCAGCCTCATTGCTTCGATAGTGGACGACTGTCGTCGCACCGGCCTCGGCCAGACGCAGTGCGATTCCGGCGCCTATGCCTTGCGAGGCGCCCGTGACCACCGCGACTTTGTCACGCAGGCTGAGCAGATCCGCTACGCTTGGCGTAATCACCTTGATGACCTAAAGTCACATGGCGACTCTGCAAGAAAACGGGCGGTGCACAGGAGTAAAGCAAGTACGGT
>CAZHLE010000096.1:0-1096 GCA_964533065.1 uncultured Woeseiaceae bacterium
GATCGACATGACGACGCCCGGCGTCAGCGTCAAGCCGATCATCACCATCGATGGCTCGCACGAGATCAACGAAGTGCATTTCGACAACGTACGCGTGCCGCTCGCCAACCTGGTCGGCGAAGAGGGCAAGGGCTGGACCTACGGCAAGGTCCTGTTGCAGCACGAGCGCACGGGTACGGCGGGCGTTGCGCGCACCAGTTTTCGCCTGCGTGAGTTGCGCGCGCAGGCGAAACGCCGGGTCCGCGGTGCCGAGCCGTTGTGCAACGATGCGAATTTCATGCGCCGCATCGCGGCCGTGGAAGTCGAGCTTAAGGCGCTCGAATATACCGAGCTTCGCACCCTGGCCGCGGTGTCGTCCGGCAAGGCGCCGGGCGCCGAATCCTCGATACTCAAATTCAAGGGTACCGAGTTGCAGCAGGCCGTCGATGAGCTCTACATGGAGGCCGCCGGCTATTATGCACTGCCCTATGTGCCCCACCAGTACGTCTCTGGATTCCCGGACGAGGATCGCATCGGCGAAGGCGTCGAGACCGATGCCTCGCCGCGCTATTTCAATTTTCGAAAGGCATCGATCTATGGCGGCTCGAACGAGATCCAGAAGAACATCGTCGCCAAGCACGTGCTGGGGCTCTGAGCAACATGGATTTTTCACTCAACGAGTTTCAATCCATGCTCAGCGACAGCGTCGCGAAGTTCGTCAGCAACGAGTATGACTTTGCGACACGCCAGGCCTCGGCCGGCGATCCGCGCGGTTTCAGTGCCGATGTCTGGCAAAACTTTTGCGAGCTTGGCTGGACGGCATTGCCTTTCGCCGAGAGTGACGGCGGCCTCGATGGCGGGCCCATCGAGACCATGCTGCTGATGCAGCAATTTGGGCGCGGGCTCGTGGTCGAACCCTATCTGGCCAATGTCGTGCTCGCCGGTGGCGTGTTGCGGCGCGTCGCTACCGATGCGCAGAAATCGCGCTGGCTAGCGCCAATGATCGGCGGCGAGATACAGGCGGCGCTCGCTTTCACGGAACCGCAAAGCCGCTACCACCTCGCGAGAATCGCGACCACGGCGAAAGCCGACGGCGACGGCTGGATCATTAATGGCA
>CAZHLE010000096.1:1106-1698 GCA_964533065.1 uncultured Woeseiaceae bacterium
CAAGGCTGTGGTGCTGAACGGCGGCAATGCAGACCTCCTGATCATTCCGGCAGAACTGGATGGCACGTCATTGTTCGCGGTGGCCGCCGATACCAAAGGCGTCAGCCGCAAACACTATGCAACCGTCGATGGAGCCACGGCCGCGGAAATCACGCTCGACAATGTGCGCGTCGATGCCGATGCGCTGCTTGGCGAAGCGGGCGACGGCCTCGCAACGCTCGAGGCCGTGCTGGACGAGGCCACGCTCGCCGTCTGCGCTGAAGCGGTCGGTATCATGCAGGCGCTGACCGACAAGACGGTCGAGTACAGCAAGAATCGCGTGCAATTCGGCGTACCCATCGGCTCCTTCCAGGCCTTGCAACATCGCATGGTCGACATGTTCACGGCGACCGAGCAATGTTATTCGCTGCTGCTCTGGGCGACGATGGCGAGCGCCGACAAGGCAGACGATGCAAGGCGCGCCGTCAGCGCGATCAAGTACCAGGTCGGCACCACCGGCAAGCGCGTTGGCCAGGAAGCCGTGCAATTGCATGGCGGCATGGGCATGAGCTGGGAGTTCGACGTCGGACATTATTTCAAGCGATTGACAGTG
>CAZHLE010000096.1:1708-2485 GCA_964533065.1 uncultured Woeseiaceae bacterium
ACAGTGATCGGCCAGCTGTTCGGCAATGCCGACTGGCATCTCGACAAGCTGGCGCAGTAGCAATGCACGCGTCCGGTGTCATCACGATCACGACGGACTTCGGTCACAAGGGACCGTTTACCGCGGTCATGAAAGGCGTGATCCATACGCGTTTTCCCAATGCGACCGTGATCGATCTCGCGCACGACATTCCGGCGCAGTGGCCACCCGAAGCCGGCTTCTGGGTGAGCCGGTCGTATCAGTACTTCCCGGCCGGCAGCGTGCACCTCGCCATCGTCGACCCGGGTGTCGGCACCGAGCGCGACATCCTGCTGGTTGAATACGACGGTCACTGCTTCATAGCGCCGGATAACGGCCTGCTCGCACGCATGCTCGATAGCGCCGTCGATGCGAGGGTGTTCAAGCTGGACCCGCATTGTCTCGCCAGACTCGGCATCGACAAGCCGAGCATGACCTTTCATGGTCGCGATATCTTTGCGCCGATTGCGGCCGAGATTGCCGCCGGGCGGATTTCCGCAGCCAATATCGGTATTGCTGCAAGCGAATGGACACCGGCCTGGCTCGAAGAACCCGAGTTGATTGGCCGCAAGATCACAGGCGTCGTGATCACGGTCGATAACTTCGGCAACCTGATCAGCAATATCGATGCGCAACTGTTGCAGGTCTTTGCAGAGCCTTTGGTACACGTCGCCGGACACGAGATCGCCGTGCTTGGGACCTATGGGCAGGCGAAACCCGGCGACTATCTCGCGCTGATTAACTCCTTTGGTGTGGTCG
>CAZHLE010000096.1:2495-9016 GCA_964533065.1 uncultured Woeseiaceae bacterium
GAAATTGCGCGTGCCGAGGGCAGCGCCGCCGAGGGCCTCGGCGCCGAGCGCGGCGCCCCGGTGACAGTTACCGACTTGCTTTAGCCAGGAAATCTGAAACATGGACTTGAAGCTAATCGCAACGGTCTTCGGCATCGTATTTCTCGCGGAACTTGGCGACAAAACGCAGCTCGCCACGCTGCCGTTTTCTTCCAAATCACGCGGTAATTTTATCGCGGTGTTCGTCGGCGCCTCGCCGGTGTTGGGTTCCTCCTGATTGGGACCTAAACAATCTGGCAGGGCGGCACCCTGACTTGAGTTTCCAGCTTTCTCGACTACCGGTTTCTGCAGACCGAATTGGTCCATTCGATTCTGCCATCGGGCGCCATGACATAGTGCTCGAACAGAAATCCGATGCGGAAACTCCCGGTCTCGTTCGGGTCCTCAGTCACTTCGATATCATCGGGCTGAACAAAGCGGTCCGTGAATTCACTTAGTAACGTGGCAATGCTGCTTTTCTCTGCTGCGTAAATGATTTCCATGATGGCCTCCTGCAGAACGTTCCTTTGTCGTTCGAAGGCAGAATACGAGCTGCATCCTTAACCGCAGATGACATTTTCTTGAACGGGAGCTGAACAGGGTATTGCAGCCTAGCGGTGCTGTGCGATGGCCTGTTGTTCGATTTTCGCCCACGAGTCGCGCAGTGTAACGATGCGATTGAACACCGGCGCTTTCGCGCTGTGATCCACGGAGTCCACGCAGAAATAACCGAGGCGCTCAAACTGTACCGCTTCGCCGTCGCCGAGTTCGCTCAGCGAAGGTTCCAGCAATGCGCTTACGCTCGCCAGTGATTCCGGGTTCAAAACGGCCATGAAATCGTCGACCGCGTTCGGATCGGGTACCGTGAAAAGTCGATCGTAAAGGCGCACCTCGGCCGGCAACGCGTGTGCTGCCGAAACCCAGTGGATGGTGCCCTTGACCTTGCGATCACTACTGCCTGTGCCACTGCGTGTATCCGGGTCATACGAGCAACGCAACTCAATCACCTCGCCCGCCTCGTTCTTGATCACTTTCTCGCAACGAATGATGTAGCCATTGCGAAGGCGAACTTCGCCATCGGGTTTCAGACGGAAGAACTTCTTCGGCGCATCTTCCATGAAATCGTCCTGCTCGATGTACAACTCGCGCGAGAACGGCACCTCGCGCGTGCCGAGCTCGGGCCGGTTCGGGTGATTGCTCGAGGGCATCATTTCCACCTGGCCCTCGGGGTAATTGGTGAGCACGACTTTCAGCGGCTGCAGCACGGCCATGCGGCGCGGCGCGGAATGATCAAGCTCCTCGCGTATGCAATTCTCGAGTACGGCCATCTCGATCAGCTTGTCTTTCTTGGTCACACCACCACGCCTGACGAATTCGCGCAGCGCACTGGCCGGGTAACCACGCCGCCTCAGGCCTGCGATCGTCGGCATGCGCGGATCATCCCAGCCCGATACGACACCGTCGTCCACCAGCGAATTCAGCTTGCGCTTGCTGGTAATAGCATAGGCAAGATTCAAACGTGAGAATTCGATCTGTCGCGGTCGATGTTCGGGCTTTAACTGGTCGAGCAGCCAGTCGTAGAGCGGCCGGTGATCCTCGAATTCCAGCGTGCAGAGCGAATGCGTGATTGCCTCGAGCGCATCCGACATCGTGTGCGCGAAATCGTACATCGGGTAGATACACCACTTGTCACCGGTGCGCTGATGGGCGATATGGCGGATACGGTACAGTGCGGGGTCGCGCAAATTGATATTTGGCGATGCCATGTCGATTTTCGCGCGCAACACGTGCTTGCCATCCTCAAACTCGCCGGCACGCATGCGGCGGAACAAATCCAGGTTTTCTGCGACCGTTCGATCCCGGTACGGACTGTCAGTACCCGCTTCAGTGAGAGTACCGCGGAGTGCGCGAATCTCGTCCGCGCTCTGGCTGTCGACATAGGCGACGCCCTGCTCAATCAGTTGTTCTGCGTACGCGTACAAGGCATCGAAATAATCCGAGGCATGCGTCAACCGGTCGCTCCAGTCAAAGCCGAGCCAGCGCACATCGCGTTCAATGGCGCGCACATATTCCAAACGCTCTTTGCCCGGATTGGTATCGTCAAAACGCAGGAATGTGCGGCCACCGGTTTCTTCGGCGACGCCGAAATTCAGGCTGATGGACATGACATGGCCGATGTGCAGGTAGCCATTCGGCTCAGGCGGGAAGCGCGTCACGATCGTCGCATGCTTGCCGGACTCGAGGTCGTTGTGAATAATCTGGCGGATAAAATCCCGCGGTGTTGCATCGTTCATGAAATGTCTTGGGGTAGCTTTTAAAGGAGCGCCATTTTACGCACTTTGCGGCGCGGTTCGACACTGGTTGCACAGGCCTTCAATTTCCAGCACCTGGCGCACGGCCACGAAACCGCCCGCGGCGGCTTTGCCTGCAATCAATTGTTCGATCTCCGGGTCGCTGAGCTCGGTCACGGTGCGGCAACAGGTACAGATCAGGAACTGCCCGGCATGCCGGCTGGCCGGGTCCGGGCAACCGACGAAGGCATTCAGCGAGTCGAGCCGGTGCACGAGGCCTGCCTCAATGAGGAAATCGAGGGCCCGGTACACGGTCGGCGGCGCTGCCGAGGCTGATTCCCGGCCAAGCGTCTCGAGGATGTCGTAAGCCCCGATCGGCTTGTGGCTGGCCCAGACGAGTTCGAGGACGCGCTGGCGGATAGGCGTAAACCGCAGGCCGCGATTACGGCATAGTTGATCCGCCGTCTTCAGGGCGGACTGCACACAATCGCCATGATCATGCGGCAGAGTACTTGTTGTCGTTACAGGGTGGCTCATGGTCAATTTTCTGTACAATAGCGCGCGCCCGCTGGCTCATCCGGATTTGTAACCAGACCTTATCATGCCGAACATTACCTTACCCGACGGTTCGGTCCGTCACTTCGACAATGTCACGAGTGGCAGTGAAATTGCTGCCAATATTGGCAAAGGTCTGGCGCGTGATGCCGTGGCATTGCGCGTTAACGGCGAATTGATCGACCTCGGTCGTGCCATCGATGCGGATGTCGCTGTAGAAATCGTCACTCGCGATACGGCCGCAGGGCTCAAGCTTTTGCGCCACGATGCTGCACACGTACTCGCCGAGGCGGTCAAGGAGCTTTGGCCCGAGACCCAGGTAACCATCGGCCCGGCCATCGAGAATGGCTTTTACTACGATTTTTCGCGTGCCGAGGCATTTACCGAGGAAGATCTCGGCCGGATCGAGGCGCGCATGCAGGAGATCGTCGATCGCGACGAAAAGATCGAGCGCGAGGTGTGGAATCGTGACGAAGCCGTGAAATTTTTTCGCGGCATCGGTGAAGAGTACAAAGCTGAGATCATCGCCGGCATTCCGCCCGAGCAGCCCATCACGCTTTACCGCCAGGGCGAGTTCATCGACCTTTGCCGCGGCCCGCACCTGCCCTCGACCGGCAAGCTTGGCAAAGCCTTCAAACTGACGCGCGTATCCGGCGCGTACTGGCGCGGCGATTCGAACAACGAGATGCTGCAGCGCGTCTATGGCACGGCCTGGGCCAATGACAAGCAGTTGCGTGACTACCTGCACCTGCTCGAGGAAGCCGAGAAGCGCGATCATCGGCGCCTTGGCAAAGTCATGGACCTGTTTCATTTCCAGGAAGAAGCCCCGGGCGCGGTGTTCTGGCACCCGAAAGGCTGGAGCGTTTTCCAAACCCTGATCAGCTTCATGCGCCAGGCACAGAATGCCGCCGGTTATCGCGAGATCAACACGCCCGAACTCATGGACCGGTCGCTCTGGCAGGCATCGGGTCACTGGGAGGCATTTGGCAGCAGTATGTATACGACCGAAACGGTCGATGGCCGCCAGTATGCCATCAAGCCGATGAACTGCCCCGGGCATGTACAGGTCTTCAAGCAAGGCATTACCAGTTACCGTGACCTGCCCTACCGGCTTGCCGAATTCGGCAAGTGCCATCGCTACGAGCCATCGGGCGCACTGCACGGCATGATGCGCGTACGTGCGTTTACCCAGGATGATGCACATATATTCGTGACACCGGAACAGATCACTGATGAGTCCACCGCGGTCTGCCGCATGTTGCTGGATATTTACAAGGCTTTCGGCTTTACGGACGTGCGCATCAAGTTCGCCGACCGGCCCAAGGTTCGTGTCGGCGAAGACGCTGTCTGGGATCAGGCGGAGTCGGCACTGTTGAAGGCACTCGAAACAGCCGGGCTCGACTACACGCACAACCCGGGCGAAGGTGCGTTCTACGGGCCGAAGCTCGAATTCGTACTACGCGATGCGATCGGCCGCGACTGGCAGTGCGGCACGCTGCAGGTCGACCTCAACATGCCGGGGCGTCTCGGTGCGACCTACATCGGCGAGGATGGCAACAAGCACCTGCCGGTAATGCTGCACCGCGCCATTTTCGGCTCGCTCGAGCGCTTCATCGGTATCCTGATCGAGCATCATGCCGGCAACTTGCCGCTCTGGCTGGCCCCCGTGCAGGTCAAGGTCCTGACGATCACCTCGGACGCGGACGACTATGCCAAATCAGTGGTGCAGGAATTGCGCGCTATCGGCCTGCGCGCAGAAAGCGATCTCCGCAACGAAAAAATTTCCTACAAGGTGCGCGAACACAGCGTCGAGAAAGTGCCGGTGCTGCTGGCTGTCGGCCAGCGTGAAGTAGACGAAAAAACCGTCGCCGTGCGGCGCCTCGGATCGAAACAGCAGGCCACTTTGCCGCTGCAACAGGCCCTCGACATGCTGCTGGCCGAAGCCCAGAACCGCAGTTAGAAAAACACCCTGAAAGGGGTCAGAGCCCTTTTTAACAAAAAGGGCTCTGACCCCTTTTTTGCGGCTGAAACCCAATTGTGACGAGGCCTGCACTTCAACTGTGCGGCGCGTCACAGATTGAAAACTCTGTCGGCTTGCTGCGACATTTTGCGCGGATCCCGAGGCTATACTCCCCCGACACGAAGGACCTCGTGCTCAATTCGACATAAACCATGGAGGCGTCGCGGTGTCGCTGGAAAGATTTAAAACACAGATCCTGCTACTGCATAGCGAGCAAAGCACGCTGGACAAGTTGATCACGGGCTTTGGCGATGGCTATACGGTGCACTGTGCAACCAGCGGCAGTGAAGCTCTCAGCACACTCGGCCAGACGTCTATCGACGTCATTATCACGGCGCAGGTATTGCCCGGCATGAGCGGCCTCGACGCGCTGCGCGAAGCAAAAAAGCGTTCGCCCGAAACGATCGGTATCCTGCTCGCCGGCAACGATGGCGAGGGTGTCGAGGCGTTGGTTGGCGACCGCGAGGTCTTCCAGGTCGTACGCGGCGGCGTCACGGCAGATTCTCTGCGTACGATTATCGATAACGCCACACGGCAGAGCCGCCTCATGGCTCTCGCCGATTCCGCCAACGATACGACGGCGTCGATGGACCAGCCGACCGGCGAGCACATTATCATGGAAACGGCAGAGAATGGCTCGCCGATCATCACTGATGTTACCGGCAGAATGCCGGTCCTGAACCCGGACAAAGTGTCTCCGGAAGCCCATGTGGGCGCACGTGCGGTCGACGTGCTGGTCCTGACCAAGGATGAAGAGTTTCTGGTCACGGTCAAGGAATCCACGCGAGGCATGCACAACATTATCTACGCGAATACGCTGGCCCAGGCCGACGATGCTGTACGCAATCACAAGGTTGGCGTCGCCGTAATTGACGCTGCGATGGTCGGAGACAATGTGGAAAAACTGACTCTGCACCTGCGTACGACAGAACCACGCCTCGTCGCGATCGTTGCGGGCCGCCGCGACGACGGCGAAATGCTCATGGACCTCATCAATCGCGGCAAGGTATATCGCTTCCTGTTGAAGCCGGTATCGCCGGGTCGCGCCCGGCTCGCTATCGAAGCCTCGGTCAAGCACCATCTCGAGGCCCCGGACGCGGCCTTTCGGTCAGTCGGCGCGGCGGCCGAGCCCAGGGCCGCCCCGAAACCGGCGTCAGCTGTCAGCCAGTCTGCCGCACTCAAAGCAGTTCCGGCACCGGCAGCGACAAAGCCACAGGCCAAGCCAGCGCCAAAGCCAGCGGCGCAGCCGGCGCAAAAACCAGAACCGAAAATCACGGCGGAGCCGCCGAGGACATCGCAATCTCAATCGGTCCCCATCATCAAAGTCGAGCCGCGGCTGCAGCCTGGCGATTCCGGGTCATTCATGCACGATGCACTAGGCGATGCGTTTGGTGGCGATGACAAGAGTTTTACCGAAACCATGACCGACATCGCGCGGACGGTCGGTGCCACAATCGCGTCCGTCACGAATCGCAATAACGCGCCGGTTCCGGACGCCGTGGTCGCACCGGTGCCGGTCAAGGCAACGGAGCCGCCCACCACGATATTCAGCAATCCCAAACTTCTCGGCCTTGGCACCGCTGTAGTCGTCGTCGTTCTGGGACTTGGCTGGTTGCTGTTCAGCGGTTCGGACGTAC
>CAZHLE010000097.1:0-8697 GCA_964533065.1 uncultured Woeseiaceae bacterium
GGTTGGGGGTTCGATTCCCTCCTGGCCTGCCAATTGAATACGGGTTTAGCTGAAGGGCCGCAGGGCCCGAAGTACTGAAATGAGTTCACAGACAGAAGCACCTCAGAGCGGCGCGCTCGATATCGTCAAGTTGCTGTTGGCAGCTGCGGCGATCATTGGCGGCCTGTACGCGTACTATTTCTATGCATTTCAGATTTCGTTGCCGTTGCGGGTTCTGATGGTGCTGGGCGGCGCGGGAGTTGGTATCGCTATCGCAATGACCAGTACCCAGGGCCAAATGCTGTGGCAGTTCATTCAAGGCGCCCGCGTTGAATGGCGCAAGATTGTCTGGCCTACGAAACAGGAAACAACGCAAACGGCTATCGCCGTGTTCGTTTTTACGCTGGTCATGATGTTGTTTTTCTGGGTGCTGGATTCGGGGCTGCTTTGGTTGACCAGGCGTCTGGTCGGTTAGTCGAAGCAGTTAGACGTATATAAAGGATTTTTCAGTGTCGCTACGCTGGTACATCGTGCACGCCTACTCGAACTTTGAGCACAAGGTGAAGTCCTCGCTTGAAGAGCGAATCGAGCGCATGGGTCTGCACGAGAAATTTGGTGAAATCCTCGTGCCAACTGAGGAAGTAGTCGAGATGAAGGAAGGGCAGAAGCGCCGCAGTGCGCGCAAGTTTTTTCCGGGATACGTGCTGGTCCAGATGGAGATGGATGACGAAACCTGGCACTTGGTCAAGGAAGTACCAAAAGTACTTGGTTTCATCGGTGGATCAAGTGATCGGCCGGCGCCGATTACGGATAAGGAAGCAGATCATATCCTGCAGCGTGTCAAAGAGGGCGTCGACAAGCCGCGACCAAAAGTCCTGTTTGAGCCGGGCGAAGTGGTACGGGTTATTGATGGCCCATTTAATGATTTCAGCGGTGTCGTCGAGAACGTGAATTACGACAAGAGCCGTCTGCAGGTTGCGGTACAGATCCTGGGACGGTCCACGCCGGTCGAGCTGGATTTCGGCCAGGTCGAAAAGAGTTAGCTCAAGCTTCGAGGACGGCGCCATGCGCGCGACTTCGGAGCTTGGCTGGACAATTAATACGAGGAGCTATGGGTGAGCCATAGCGCTTGCACTCGGGAGAAAGAGAATGGCAAAGAAAGTCACGGGCTACATCAAGCTCCAGGTAGCCGCGGGTCAGGCGAACCCATCGCCGCCTGTTGGTCCGGCGCTGGGTCAGCATGGCGTCAACATCATGGAGTTCTGCAAGGCGTTCAATGCTGCAACGCAGGGTCTTGAGCCGGGATTGCCGACGCCGGTAATCATTACGGTATATAGCGACCGCAGTTTCACCTTTATCACGAAGACGCCACCGGCCGCGGTTTTACTGCGCAAAACGGCAGGCGTCCCGAAAGGATCCGGCACACCAAATACGACCAAGGTCGGCTCTGTAAGTCGCGCGCAGCTGGAACAGATTGCAACGACTAAAATGCCGGACCTGACTGCTGCCGATTTGGACGCAGCAGTGCGCACAATCGCCGGTACCGCACGGAGCATGGGCATCGAAGTTGAGGGAGTAAAATAATGGCTGAGAGCAAACGCAAGAAGGCCGCCCGCGACAAGTTCGATGCAAGCAAGACCTACCTCGTCGAGGAGGCGTTGCAACTGGTCAAGGAACTGGCAACAGCCAAGTTTCTGGAAAGTGTCGACGTGGCAGTGAATCTCGGTGTGGATCCACGCAAATCCGAACAGGTCGTACGTGGTTCAACCGTGTTGCCAAACGGCACCGGCAAGACCGTACGAGTCGCGGTTTTTGCACAAGGTGAAAATGCCGCGAAGGCCAAGGCTGCTGGCGCAGACATCGTCGGTTTCGAAGACCTGGCCGAAAAGATTAAGGGCGGAGAATTGAACTTCGATGTCGTTATTGCAACTCCGGATGCGATGCGCGTTGTTGGTCAGTTAGGACAGGTACTGGGTCCACGCGGGCTGATGCCAAACCCGAAGGTCGGCACGGTAACGGCTGACGTTGAAGGCGCGGTCAAGAACGCCAAGGCTGGCCAGGTACGGTATCGCACCGACAAGGCAGGCATTATTCACTGCCCGATCGGGCGCGCGGATTTTGCGGTCACGGCGTTGAAAGAAAACCTTGATGCGCTGCTGAACGACCTGCGCAAGGCGAAGCCGGCAGCCGCCAAAGGCTCGTTCGTAAAGAGACTGACCATATCCAGCACCATGGGGCCGGGCGTGTCGGTTGATCGGGCGTCGATAGACGTCTAGCAAGAATTCCGCAGTGGCGTCGGCAGAAATACTGACGTCACTTAGGCTAGCCGCAGGGATGCGGCGATCGTCGAAGACCGTAGGCGACCAGTCGGATGACTGGTCTTAATAAACGCCTACGCAGATGGTGAATCCTTAGTCAGATTATCTGGCGACGGTAGCCATTCGACAGGAGACAGATGTCTCCAAAGAGGTGGGTGAAGAAGTTTTCACCTGTGGTGTAACCGTTAGGCCAGGAGATATTCATGGCACTAAGACTCGAAGACAAGAAGGCTCTTGTCAAAGAGGTGAATGCGGTTGCGGCGGATTCTGTAACGGCCGTTGCGGCTATTTACAGAGGTTTGTCAGTGTCCGAAATGACGGAGTTGCGCAGCAAAGCGCGCAGCGCCGGCGTGTATATGCGTGTTGTGAAAAATACGCTTGCTCGCCGTGCCATAGAGGGTACGGATTTTGAGTGTATGCAAGGCACGCTCAAGGGCCCGATTCTGCTCGCATTCGCAAAAGACGATCCAGGTGCAGCTGCCAGGATCATCAAAGATTTCGCCAAAGAGCATGAAGCTCTGCAGGCGGTATCGCTGGCGGCCGGTGGACAACTGTTGCCGGGCACTGATTTGGCCAAGTTGGCGGAATTGCCGACACTAGATCAGGCTCGTTCAATGTTGCTCGGCGTGTTTCTGGCACCTATGTCCAAACTGGTTCGTACCCTGGCGGAACCTTCGGCAATGCTCGCGCGTACTTTGAACGCGCGCGCTGGCCAGGAAGCAGCCTAGGACCAAGCAATCCAATTACCTGACTCAGGAAAGAAACTTTAAAGGAAATTTGTAATGGCAATGTCAAACCAAGATCTGCTCAAAGAACTGAGCTCTAAGCCAATCATGGAAGTTGTTGAACTCGTCAAGATGCTCGAAGAAGAGTGGGGCGTGTCAGCAGCAGCTCCAGTTGCTATAGCTGCCGGCCCGGCTGCCGGCGGCCATGCCGCGGTCGCCGAGGAAAAGGACGAGTTCAATGTCGTTCTGACCGGCTATGGCGAAGCAAAAGTTGGCGTGATCAAAGCTGTCCGCACGATTACCGGATTGGGCCTGAAAGAGGCGAAAGACGCTGTCGAAGGCGTACCGGCCGTGATCAAGGAAGCCGTCGCCAAGGGCGAAGCGGAAAATATCAAGAAGCAGCTTGAAGAAGCTGGCGGCACAGTAGAGCTGAAGTAATCAGCTCTAGATGTCGCTGCAAGTTTTTTTGCTAACGACCCGACGGGTCACAAGTCGGGCAAGCGGCCAATCGCACTGCGACTGGCCGCTTGCGCGCGTCTGTAATTAACGAAGGTATTCTCGAATGGCCTACTCATTCACTGAGAAAAAACGTATCCGCAAGAACTTTGGCAAGCGCCCGACGATTCTGGACGTGCCGTACTTACTGTCGATCCAGGTCGATTCTTACAAGAAGTTCCTGCAAACGGATAAGTCTATCGAAGAACGTGATGACCGCGGTCTGCACGCGGCATTCCGGTCCGTCTTCCCGATTGTCAGCTACTCGGGGAACGCGGCTCTCGAATATGTGAGCTATCGCCTCGGCGATCCCGTATTCGACGTCAAAGAGTGCCAGATGCGTGGCCTGACCTATGCAGCACCGATTCGCGTGCTGGTAAGGCTTGTCATCTATGACAAGGATGCCAGCGGCACGCCCAAACCAGTCAAAGACATTCGCGAGCAGGAAGTCTACCTTGGCGAAATGCCGCTGATGACCGATCACGGCACCTTCGTTATCAATGGTACCGAGCGCGTGATTGTCTCCCAGCTGCATCGTTCGCCGGGTGTGTTTTTCGATCACGACAAGGGCAAGACGCATAGCTCAGGCAAATTGCTATTCTCAGCCCGCATTATTCCGTACCGCGGTTCATGGCTGGACTTCGAATTCGATCCAAAAGACTCGTTGTTTGCGCGCATCGACCGGCGACGGAAACTGCCGGTAACGATCATCCTCCGTGCGCTCGGCATGAGCAACGAAGAGATGCTCGACCTGTTTTTTGAGAAGAACGATTTTTACCTGTCCAAGGACGAAATAACGATGGGCCTGGTTGCCGAGCGCCTGCGCGGTGATACGGCGACGTTCGACATCAAGATCGGGCGCAAAATCATCGTTGAGGAAGGCCGACGAATTACGGCGAAGCACGTACGCGAGATTGCGCAGTCGAAGGTGGATACCCTGGTCGTACCTGCCGAATACCTTGATGGTGAAATTCTCGCTCACGACATTGTTGACACGGACACTGGCGAACTGCTGGCGGCGGCAAATGCCGCGCTTACGACGGATCTGGTCAATGAGTTGGTTGCAAAAGGCGTCGAGCACATCCGTACGCTGTATGTAAATGATCTTGATCGCGGTGCGTTTATATCGAACACGCTGAACATTGACCCGTCGACAACCCGACTCGAGGCACTGGTCGAAATCTATCGAATGATGCGCCCGGGCGAGCCGCCAACGAAAGAGGCGGCCGAGAACCTGTTTCAGAACCTGTTCTTCAATAGTGACCGCTATGATCTTTCTGCCGTAGGTCGCATGAAGTTTAATCGCCGCGTTGGACGTGATTCGTCTGATGGTGCGGGTGTGCTGGACAGGGACGATATTCTTGCCGTACTCAAAACGCTCATTGATATTCGCAACGGTTTCGGTACGGTCGATGACATCGATCACCTCGGTAACCGCCGCGTTCGTAGCGTAGGCGAGATGGCAGAGAATGCGTTCCGCGTTGGACTCGTGCGGGTTGAACGTGCCGTTAAGGAACGCCTGACGCAGGCTGAAGCCGATGCATTGATGCCACAGGAAATGATTAACGCGAAACCGGTTGCTGCGGCCGTCAAGGAATTCTTCGGTTCGAGCCAGTTATCGCAGTTCATGGATCAGAACAATCCCTTGTCAGAAGTAACCCACAAGCGCCGTGTATCGGCGCTCGGGCCAGGTGGATTGACCCGCGAGCGCGCTGGTTTCGAAGTGCGCGACGTACATCCGACACACTATGGTCGCGTATGTCCGATCGAAACGCCGGAAGGCCCGAATATCGGCCTGATCAATTCCCTTGCCGTATATGCGCGCACCAATGAATATGGCTTCCTTGAAACACCGTACCGCAAAGTCACGGCAGGCAAGGCGACGACGCAGATCGAATACCTGTCGGCGATTGAGGAAAGCCAGTACGTCATTGCCCAGGCGAACGCCGCGCTTGATAAGAACAACAAGTTCACTGATGACCTGGTTGCCGTACGTCACAAAAATGAGTTCACTCTATCGGCGCCTGATTCGATCAACTACATGGACGTTTCGCCGCGGCAGATTGTGTCCGTGGCAGCTTCGTTGATTCCGTTCCTTGAGCACGATGACGCGAACCGCGCCTTGATGGGATCCAACATGCAGCGCCAGGCGGTGCCGACCCTGCGCGCCGAAGCACCGTTGGTAGGCACCGGTATGGAGCGCGCAGTTGCGGTTGATTCCGGCGTAACCGTCATCGCACGACGCGGTGGAATTGTTGATTCGGTGGATGCGTCGCGCATCGTTGTGCGTGTCAATGACGAGGAAACCAGTGCTACTGAGGCCGGTGTGGATATCTACAATCTGACCAAGTACACGCGTTCCAACCAGAACACCTGTATCAACCAGCGCCCGCTTGTTAAGGGCGGCGACAGGATTTCCGCACGTGATGTGCTGGCCGACGGCCCCTCGACCGACATGGGCGAACTTGCGCTCGGTCAGAACATGCTGGTCGCATTCATGCCCTGGAATGGTTACAACTTTGAGGACTCGATCCTGATTTCGGAGCGCGTGGTCAAAGAAGATCGCTTCACTACAATTCATATTGAAGAACTGCAGTGCGTTGCGCGTGACACGAAACTTGGTCCTGAAGACATCACCTCCGACATTCCAAACGTTGGCGATGCGGCTTTGGCCAAGCTCGATGAGTCCGGCATCGCCTTCATTGGTGCCGAAGTCAAGGCCGGCGATATCCTGGTCGGCAAGGTCACGCCCAAAGGCGAGACACAACTGACGCCGGAAGAGAAGCTGTTGCGCGCAATTTTTGGCGAGAAGGCGTCGGACGTTAAGGACACGTCGCTACGCGTGCCGCCTGGTATGGATGGCACGGTTATCGACGTACGCGTGTTCACACGCGACGGTGTTGAAAAGGATTTGCGTGCGCTTTCCATAGAGAAGGCTGAGCTTGAAAGTGTGCGCAAGGACCTGGATGACACGCTGCGAATTCTCGAGGAAGATATCTACCAGCGCGTCGAACGTATGCTGGTCAACAAGGTCGCGCAGGGTGGGCCGAACAAGCTCAGCTCGGGATCAAAAGTCACGAGCGTCTACCTCGAAGAACTGCCGAGAGAAAAGTGGTTTGAGATCCGGCTGAAGAACGACGACGCGAATGAGGGGTTGCAGAGCGCATTCGAGCGCCTGAATGCTCAACGTGAGGAATTTGATCGTCGTTTCGAGGCGAAGAAGATGAAGATCACAGCGGGCGACGACCTGGCGCCCGGTGTTCTGAAAATGGCCAAGGTTTACCTCGCAGTCAAGCGCCGCATCCAGCCTGGTGACAAGATGGCAGGACGGCACGGCAACAAGGGTGTGATCTCGACGATCGTGCCGGTGGAAGACATGCCGTACCTCGAAGATGGCAATCCGGTTGACATCGTACTGAATCCGCTTGGTGTTCCGTCACGCATGAACGTCGGCCAGGTGCTGGAAACACACCTTGGCTGGGCGGCGAAGGGCCTGGGTAAAAAAATTGAAAAGATGTTGAAGGCGCAGGAATCGGTCGTGAAGTTGCGCCAGTTCCTGGAGACGCTGTACAACAAGACCGGTGGCGGTGTCGAAGACCTGAAGTCATTCTCGGACGCCGAAATTCTCGAGCTGGCGCAGAACCTGACAAGCGGTGTGCCGATAGCGACACCTGTATTCGACGGTGCTGAAGAGGCGGAAATCAAGGCCCTGTTGGTGCTGGCCGAACTTGATGAGTCGGGTCAGTCGCGCTTGACCGATGGTCGTACCGGCGAGCAGTTCGATCGTGATGTTACCGTGGGTTACATGTACATGCTCAAGCTCAACCACCTGGTTGACGACAAGATGCATGCGCGTTCAACCGGTCCGTACAGCCTCGTGACACAACAGCCTCTCGGTGGTAAGGCGCAGTTCGGTGGCCAGCGCTTCGGTGAGATGGAAGTCTGGGCGCTGGAAGCTTATGGCGCTGCGTATACCTTGCAGGAAATGTTGACCGTGAAATCGGACGACGTGCAGGGACGTACCAAGATGTACAAAAACATCGTCGATGGCGAACACCAGATGGACGCCGGAATGCCGGAATCGTTCAATGTCCTGGTCAAGGAGATTCGATCTTTGGGCATCAACATTGAGCTGGAGACAGACTAATGAAAGATCTGCTGAAGCTGTTCAAATACCAGAATCCCGTTGATGATTTCGATGCGATTCGCATCGGCCTCGCGTCACCGGATATGGTGCGGTCGTGGTCATTCGGTGAAGTAAAGAAGCCGGAAACCATCAACTATCGGACGTTCAAGCCTGAACGCGACGGTTTGTTCTGCGCCAAGATTTTCGGGCCGATCAAGGACTATGAGTGCCTTTGTGGCAAGTACAAGCGCCTTAAGCATCGCGGCGTAGTCTGCGAAAAGTGTGGCGTTGAAGTCACACAGACCAAGGTGCGTCGTGAGCGCATGGCGCACATTGAACTGGCGAGCCCGGTTGCCCATATCTGGTTCCTGAAGTCGTTGCCGTCGCGTATTGGCCTGATGCTGGACATGACGCTCAGGGAGATCGAGCGTGTACTGTATTTCGAAGCGTTCGTGGTGATTGAGCCTGGCATGACGGAACTTGAGCGCGGCCAGTTGCTGACCGACGATATGTATCTTGATGCGCTTGAGCAATACGGTGACGAGTTTGACGCCCGTATGGGTGCCGAAGCAGTACGCGAGATGCTCAGCTCCATCGATCTGCAGCGCGAAATGATTCAGGTCCGAGAGGACATGAGCGCGACGCGCTCGGAAACCAAGATCAAACGACTGTCCAAACGACTCAAGCTCATGGAGTCATTTATCCAGTCCGGCAACAAACCCGAGTGGATGGTGTTAACCGTACTGCCGGTGCTCCCGCCGGACCTGCGGCCGCTCGTTCCCCTGGACGGTGGTCGGTTCGCGACATCGGATTTGAACGATCTGTATCGACGCGTAATCAATCGCAACAATCGCCTGCGCCGTCTTCTGGAGCTGAATGCTCCGGACATAATTGTGCGCAACGAAAAGCGCATGTTGCAGGAGTCGGTTGACGCACTGCTCGACAATGGTCGTCGTGGTCGAGCTATCACCGGCACCAACAAGCGCCCGCTGAAATCACTCGCTGACATGATCAAGGGCAAGCAGGGCCGCTTCCGGCAGAACCTGCTTGGCAA
>CAZHLE010000098.1:0-8642 GCA_964533065.1 uncultured Woeseiaceae bacterium
AGCGCCGCCAGCCAGACCACCAGTTCCCGCCGCGAACCCGGACTGGCTTCGGACCCGCGGCGATCCCTGCTTGCCAAGGTCCCTTTATCCCCTGTGGATGCAGCACCATTCTGTTTCTCCTTGCTTGCCTAACAGTTAATGGATCGCATTCTGCGATATTGAATCAACGGGCGTGCGTGATAACTACGAACTCGTACCATCGGCCAACACTCTAAAACTGCCATGAAAACAGTGCCTTGCCGCATCTCCCCGGCCTTGCCATGTAATATCGCTGAAACCGCCATCACGGATGCGCGATCACCTTGTCGGTAAACAGGAAATCCTTCAGTTCCTTGTCGAACGCCGGGTCCTTGCGCCGTATCCATTCGAGCACCATCGCGGCGTGTTCCTTTTCCTCGTCACGATTGTGCGCCAGGATCGCTGCGAGTTCTTTGTCCTTGCACGCGTCCACGCGCTGGTTGTACCAGTCGACAGCCTCGAGTTCCTCCATCAATGACGTAATGGCACGGTGCATGTCACGTGTTTCGTCGCTGAGCTCCTCGACAGGCTCGTGGTATCCCTCGTTCGACATGTTTCGCTCCTTTAGTCGGGTTTCGGCAACAGGACAGTAAACCGAACGCCGCCGTCGATATTGTCTGCCGAAATACTACCACCATGGCCCTCAGCGATGAGTCTCGCTACGTACAATCCGAGACCCAGGTGCCGGCCGCCATCTCTCTGACGCACCGAGACCATGGAATCGAACAGCTGCGTACGCATGCGCTCGGGCAGAGGCGGGCCCGGGTTGCTGACGGCGATCTGCAGACGCCCGGACTCACGGTCAAGTTTGATCCCGACCGTGTCACCGTCACTGCTGAAACCCGTGGCGTTGTCGACCAGCTTGTCGAGCATCTGGATCAGCAACTCGGGTGAGCCGCGCATTGGGGCAGCCGCCAGCTCCGTTGACAGATCAAACTGCCGCATCGGGTAAACATCGCGATAAGCCGCGACCGTCGAACGCAATACCGCCACGAGGTCGAAGTCCTCGGGCTCGGCATGCTGCATCAGTTCCTCGACGCGGCTGGCTTCACTCATCGCCGTGAGAATGCGTCGCAACCGGTCCGCACCGTCTTTCGCGCGGGCCGCGTAATCGGTGGATGCGGCGTTGAGTGGTTCGTGTTCAAGATTCTCGAGCGACGATGTGACGATCGCGAGCGGCGTACGCAGCTCATGCGAGAGTTTCGCGGCGAGCGATCGCAGGTATTCGTTGTAATCTCCGAGTTGCCGCAGCACGTAGGAGAAACTGCGCGACAGGTCCCCGACTTCGTCACTGTCGAGCGCACTGGGTAGCGTCTTGCGCAGCTCATCATTCTCGAGTGCGTCTTCGGCAGCAATGCTCAGGCGCCGGATACGGCGCGACAACCAGGTCGCATAACCGAGCAAGGCAATCGCGGCTACCAGCGTCGCGATCACCGTGACGTAGACGAGACGAGCGAGGCCCTGGTTGCGCAGGCTAAGAATTGCGTCGGTGCCTTGTTGCAGTACCAGCGCGCCGATAACTTTGTTGCCCGCCATGACCGGTTCGGCCGCCGCAACGATGGCATCGCCGCTGTCCGTGCTGCGAAACCAGTCGACGGACGCCGTTCCCTGTAGAGCTTCTTCGATGAAGGGCTGGCGTTCCTGGCCGCTCGCATCGGGTTTTGCGAGGAAGGCTTCCTGCCCTGGTTCGACCAGCGAGAGATAGGCAAGTCGCACGAGTTTCATGCCGATGCCGCCGCGTTCGCGCGCCGGCAGCGCAACGTCACCGGCGGACGCGAGGCGCCAGCCCGCAGTATCGGTCAGCGTCAGGCGCATGCCGGGCTGCGCGTGTTCGACGGCGAATGCGGTGAGCGCCTCGGACGATGTTACAAAGGGTCCCGGCGAGCGCGCACTGAAACTCGCGCTGTGGACAGCCGGTTTTCGCGCGTCGCCCGTGTTGCTGATGACAAGCCCGAGGTGGGTGCCGAGCTTGCCGGCCGGGATTCGCGCCTCCACCTGGTAGCCGCGTGCGGGGACGTCCTGCCAGTGCGCCGCGACTGTCGCGTCCGGCGCAAACCCGTAATCGTTACGCAGGTAGCTGAGGATAGCCCCCGGTGCTTCTGCGCCAAACACAAACGTTTCGTCGAGATACGGGGGGCTCGCACTGACCAGGCTGACGCGGTCAGCGACCAGCGAGCCGCTATCGACTGCGATCATACCTGGCGCTGCATAGACAACATTGTTGTCGGCAACCTCGACGTACAAATAGACGGCTTGGCCGTGCAGGCCGATGGCAAAACGGATCGGGCCGTCGGTGCCGCGCAGCGTGCGCAGCGACTCACGGCTGAGATTCCAGTCGTCAAAGTAGCCATCGACTGATGGCAGCGCATCGAGGCGGTGACCATACAATTGCTCACCGACCGCATAGTCTTTGCTCGCCTGAAGCGGAAAGTCGTCTTCGTATTGCGCCAGGGAATTGGCAATGGCGCGCGCCATGCCTGCCAGCATCTGCTGTTGCCCGGCACGCAATGCCGATTCCGTTTCGCGAATAAACTGGCATCCAGCCCACGGCAACACCAGCGTCAACAGGCTGACCAGGAGCAACTGGCGTCGAAGGTTCATTGCAACCAGCGATAGCCCATGCCATAGACGGTCTCGATCGCATTGAAGTTCGCATCGATGGCTAAGAATTTTCGCCGGATGCGTTTCACGTGCGAGGTGATTGTATTGTCATCGAGCACGGCCTGTGCCGCGTCCATCAACTGCTGGCGATTCTTGACGTGCCCCGGGTACCGTGCCATCGCATGCACGAGCCAGAACTCGGTCAGCGTCAGGCCGACGGGCAGATCCTTCCAGAGCACAGTCATGCGCGCGGTGTCGATCGCGAGATCGCCGCGGGTCAGGCGGCTGTCCGCCGCCTGCGGTTGCTGCATCGCCTCGAGACGACGAAACAGTGCTGCAATCCGTGCCATCAGATGCGGCAGGCTGATGTCCTTGGTCAGGTAGTCATCGGCACCGAGCCGCAGGCCCGACACGGCATCAAACTCACTGTCGCGCGCGGTGAGAAAAATAATCGGCAACTCGGCGGCCTGTGCCCGCAACTCACGACAGAGCTCAAAACCGCCTTCGACGTCATCGCGCAGGTTGATATCGATGACCACGAGATCGGGCAGGCGGGCGGCAAACGCCTGCATTGCCGGCTTGCGAGCATCGTAGGCATCGACTGCATAGCCCTCGCGTTTAAAGGCAGCGACGTAATTGTCGCGGATGGCAGCTTCGTCCTCGACGATGGCAATGCGTTTGGCCACGTTGGTTCCCCGGTTTCCTCGCCACAATTTGCCACATTCCATCGGTGCATTGCCATGCCGCCGGCCGCAGCCCGGCGCATTGACTTGTTGCAATACTCGCTACATCAGAAGGAGACCAGAAATGCAGCGATTCATCGGCACCAATCCCGCTCTGTGCATCACGACCATCGTCATTATGGCGCTATTACTGGCAAAGCCGGGCATGGCCGACGCGCAAACCGGCTTGCTCGTGCCGGCAGCCGATGGCTATACGACTGCGCCGCTGCTGAACACCGATGTCAACATCCAGGTCAACGGGCTTGTGGCGCGCGTCTCGGTCATGCAGGAATTCGAGAACAACAGCGCTGACTGGGTTGAGGGTACCTACGTTTTCCCGCTGCCCGACACGGCGGCCGTGGATCATCTGCGCATGTACATCGGCGACCGGTTTATTGAAGGTGAAATTCGCGAAAAGGAAGAAGCCCGCAAGGAATACGAAGCGGCGAAGGCCAGCGGCAAAAAGACCAGCCTCATCGAGCAGCAACGCGCCAACCTTTTCACGACTGCGGTCGCGAACATTGCCCCGGGCGAGAAAGTCATCATCGAGATCGAATACCTCGAAGAGCTGCACTACGACAGCGGTGTGTTCAGCCTGCGCTACCCGATGACCGTGACACCGCGCTACTCACCCGGCCATGCGTCTTCGGAGGAGGCGCTGCCGGACTCTTTTCCAGTCACGCCCCCCATGGTGACGCCGACGGACGGCCAGCGCATATCCCTGCTCGCAAACCTCAACGCCGGCATGCCGCTCGAAATCATCGCCAGCCGCTATCACGCCGTTAACGTGGCCGAAGCGAACGGCAGCTACCTGGTCTCGCTGGCCGGCGGGCAAGCGCCGATGGATCATGATTTCGAGTTGCTCTGGCGGCCGGTACCGGCGGCGGTGCCGCGCGCGATGGCGTTTGCGGAAACCATTAACGGCGAACCGCATTACCTGCTCATGGTCGTGCCGCCGCAATCTGGCCTTGCCAGTGGCGCGATGCTGCCGCGCGAGATGATATTCATCATCGACACCTCGGGCTCGATGCACGGCGTTTCCATACAGCAGGCAAAAGAGGCGCTGCTGTCCGTGCTCGATGAACTCGGTCCGGACGACAAGTTCAACGTCATCGAATTCAACTCAATCACGAGGCCGCTGTTTCCAGCCAGCGTCATGGCCAGCGCCGGCAACATTGATGCGGCAAGCCGCTTCGTACGCGCATTGAATGCCGACGGTGGCACGGAGATGTACCCGGCGCTCGATTTCGCGCTGCGCACGTCAGGCTTCGATTCCTACCTGCGCCAGATCATCTTCATTACCGATGGTGCTGTGGACAATGAAGAAGGCCTGTTCAGCCTGATCGATGCCGAGCTCAATGGCGCGCGGCTGTTCACGGTCGGCATCGGTTCGGCGCCCAACAGCTGGTTTATGCGCAAGGCCGCTGAAGCCGGGCGCGGCACGTTCACGACCATCAGCGCCCTGCACGAGGTCGGCGAGAAAATGGACAGGCTGTTCCGGAAGCTCGAGAACCCGCAGGTCACCGATATCGAGGTGCAGTGGCCGGGCAGCGTGCTGGTGGAGAGTTACCCGGGCATTGCACCAGACCTGTACCTCGGTGAACCGATCAGCATTCGGGCACGCGCTTCCGGTCCGGCGCGGCGCGGCGAGGTTGTGCGCATCATGGGCAACTCGATCAGCGGTGCCTGGAGCAGCGAATTGCCTTTGACAGTCAAGTCAGAGAGCGCCGGTATCGGCGCGCTCTGGGCGCGCGCACGCATTGCTGAATTGTTCGATCAGCAGCGTCGCGGCGCCGATGCGGATGAGACGCGCGCGGCGGTTGTCGCCACCGCGCTTGCTCATCATCTCGTGAGCAAATACACGAGCCTCGTCGCGGTGGACAAGACACCCGCGCGGACCGCCGGCGAGCCACTCGCGAGCAAGGCGGTTGGAAACCTGGCACCCCAAGGCAGCGCCATGGCCGCTTTTGCGGCAACCGCGACAAATGCAATGCAGCTGCAACTGAGCGGTATAGCCTGCCTGTTGCTGGCATCGATCCTGTTGCTCGGCCCCATGCTTCGAAGCGGAAAACAGCATGGCTCGCTGGCTTAGATCGCAGAGGCGCTGGCTCGTGGCCTGTCTGCTCTGTTTCGGTTTCTGGCAATTTGGCCAGGGCGCCTACATCCCGGCCAAGGCCTGGATGGCGCAGGAACTGATGCAGCGCGCCTGGCTGCGTGGTGCAAGCGGCACGGCGAAGCCCGCACCCTGGCCCTGGGCAGACACCTGGCCGGTGGCACGCCTGATCGCGCGCGGCGGTGAGGTCGAGTTGATCGTGCTGGCAGGAGACTCAGGCCGGACGCTTGCGTTCGGCCCCGGGCACCTGAGCGCGAGCGCGCTGCCCGGCGAGCCCGGCAACACGGTTATTGCCGGGCATCGCGACACGCATTTCAAATTCCTGCGCGATCTCGCGATCGGTGAATCGCTGGTCCTCGAAACAGTCGGCGGCCAAAAGCACCTGTACAGGGTCATTGGCATCGACGTTGTCGACTCACGGCGCGGCAGCCTGCTGCTCGACACGGAGGAACCCTACCTGAGTCTCGTCACATGTTATCCGTTCGAGGCGCGTGACCCGGGTGGCCCGATGCGTTACGTGGTCACCGCCAAGATGTTGTTTTAGTCATATTCCCGGTAGATTGCGCAAGCCCATTGGCTGCGTCATAGTGGCCGCCGGCCGCACGCCCAGTGTGCTGTACTTACCGGGAAACAATGGAACTGACCAAGGCCAAACTTACGGATGGCCCGGTAGGCCAACACCTGCTGGCGATGGCACTACCCGTGCTGGTCGGCATCTTCGCGATGATGGCGCAAGGCCTGATCGACGCCTGGTTTCTTGGCCGTGTCGGCGACCGGGAACTGGCCGCGTATGCATTCAGTTTTCCGATCCTGATGATTGTCACCAGCGTAGCGATCGGCATGGGTGCGGGCACCTCCTCCGTGGTCGCGCGTGCAATTGGCGCACACGACATGCGCCGGGCGCGGCGTCTTGCGACCGACAGCCTGCTGCTGTCGTTCCTGATTACCGTCGGTTTCTGCATCGTCGGCGTGTTGACGATCAGGCCGTTGTTCCGGCTGCTCGGGGCGCCCGAGGAGATGATTCCGCTGATCCGTGGTTTCATGCTGATTCTTTACTCGGGCGTGCCGTTCGTGGTTGTCGGCATGGTCGGCATGGCGAGCATGCGTGCGACCGGTGATACGCGACTGCCCAGCATATTAATGATCCTCGGTGCTGTGCTCAACGTTGTTCTGGATCCGATCTTTATCTTTGGCCTCGGGCCGATTCCGGCTATGGGACTGAACGGCGCCGCAACCGCCGCATTGGTCGCACGCGGTGTCATTTTTGTCGGTGCCCTGTACCTGATGCGTGGCCGACTCGACATGATCAGTTTCAATCGACCGGACCCGGTGGAATTGCAGAAGTCGTGGCGCGACATCCTGCACGTCGGCATTCCGGCCGCCGGCACCAATGCCATCGTACCCATCGCTACGGCGATTATTACGGCACTGATTGCCAATTTCGGGCCACACGCGGTCGCCGGTTTTGGCGTTGCGAGTCGCATCGAGTCACTGGTGCTGGTCATGTACTACGCGCTGTCCGCGGTGATCGGCCCGTTTGTTGGGCAGAATCTCGCGGCAGGAAAGCCCGAACGCATTCTCGAAGCGCTGCGGCTGTGCATGTGGTTTTGTGTTGTCTCGGGCCTGACGATTGCGGCCTTGCTTGCCCTGGCCGCGGGCTATTTGCCAACCTTGTTTAGTGACAGCGATACAGTTGTCGGTGTAGCAAGGATATTTTTGCTGATTGCACCGCTTGGCTACGCCGGCTATGGCATGGTCATGACGATCAATGCATCATTCAACGGTCTCGGCAAACCAATGCCCGGCGTTGTCATCAGCCTGATGCGCACTATCCTGTTGTATGTACCGCTGGCTTTGCTGGGACGGCATTTCTTCGGCGTCGCAGGAATTTTTGCGGCCTATGCGACGGCAAATGTGTTAACAGGATTCGTTGCCTACAACTGGGCGCGGAGGACGGTGCAGCAATTATGCTGATAGTTGCGATGAGGCAAGTGCCGGCGCGGATGATCTACGGGATCTTCGGCGTATTAGTGCCCTGACACTCGATCCGGCGCGAGCGCGGCCGGCCGACTTAATGCACCTGCTCGGCGGACTGCGCCTGCTCGGCGGTACGCTTATTGCGACGCGTACGCAGCACGATCACGCAGCCGCTCCACACGACACAGAGCAGGCCGATGCCAAGGTAGGCCAGGGACAGCGGAAAATCGAAGCCAAAGAACACTGCGGAGATAACGAAGAGGATCCCAATAAGCATCCAGAAATGAGGTACGCGTTCATAAACAGTCTTTGGTATCCACATAGGTCGTCTCGTCGCAGGTTTTCGCAGGCTATAAATTCCCCAAAGCGCGCTGCGAAGTCAGCGAACCAGTTCGCAGCTGGCACTGGCGAACTCGCAAAAAATAGCCAAAATGTGACTGGTCTCACATTAGCCGCCTACGTGCTGCTCGTTCATAAGCGCCGCGGCGATGCGCCAAACGTCGCGGTCCCTGGGCAGGCCCGGATCGCTCAAGGCCGGATCAGCCGAAAGCATTTACGCCGGTGAGCTCCTTGCCAACGACGAGTTGATGTACGGTTTCGGTGCCTTCGTAGGTAATCACGCTTTCGAGGTTCAACATGTGGCGGATCGGCACGAACTCGGCGCTGATGCCGGCGCCGCCCAGGATGTCGCGCGCGTCGCGGGCTATGTCGAGTGCGGCGCGGCAGTTGTTCCACTTCGCCAGTGATACCTGGGTCGGCTGCATCTGGCCGCGATCCTTGAGACGTCCGAGCTGCAGGGACAGCAATTGTGCGGACGTGATGCGCCGCGCCATATCCGCGAGACGAATCTGGATCGCCTGCGTGTGCGATAGTGGCCGGCCAAACAGCACGCGATCGGCGGTGTAACGGATAACTTCGTTGAGGCAGCTCTGTGCGGCGCCAATGACGCCCCAGGTGATGCCGTAACGCGCCTGGGTCAGGCAGCTGAGCGGCCCCTTGAGCCCGGTGGCTCCAGGCAAAACACTGGACTCAGGTAAACGCACGTTGTCAAAGAACAGCGCTGCGGTTACTGACGCGCGCAGCGAAAACTTGTTCTCGATTTCCTGTGCCGTAAAGCCCGGTGTGCCCTTTTCGACGATGAATCCGCGTACGCCCTCATCGGTTTTCGCCCAGACGACCGCGGCATCAGCCACCGATCCGTTGGTGATCCA
>CAZHLE010000099.1:0-8434 GCA_964533065.1 uncultured Woeseiaceae bacterium
CTGTTTCTCGGTATCTCGTGGTTCTCGGTCATGGACCGGATCGGGCACTGGTGCTTGTCGGGCTACGAAGCGGTGCGCGACAAGATTGGTGAACTTGAGGACAGGGCGGAGGCACGCAAACAGCAGGCGGCGCGGCAGGATGTGCTTGCCATCGAGAAAAAACGTACGGCTAATCGCAGCCGGCCGCGAATCGAACCGGTGCTGCCGTCGCTGGCGCCCAGCGAGCGGGCCGAGCGCGAACGCCAGGTGCCGCTATTTGAGCCCTCGGCTACGGGTGAGTTGCCGCCGCTGTCACTGCTGGATGACCCGCCCACACATCGTCCCGGGTATTCGGCTGAATCGCTCGAGGCCATGTCGCGGCTGGTTGAGCTGAAATTGAAGGATTTTGGCGTTGACGTCGAGGTCAAGTCGGTTTCGCCAGGCCCGGTGATCACTCGATTTGAACTGGATCCTGCGCCTGGCGTTAAGGTCAGCCAGATCTCGAACCTGTCGAAAGACATCGCACGCTCGTTGTCCGTGGTCAGCGTGCGCGTCGTGGAAGTGATACCGGGCAAGTCATTTGTCGGACTCGAGATACCGAACGAGAATCGCGAACTGGTCACATTGGGCGAGATCCTGAAATCGCAGGCTTACGAGAATATGGCGTCGCCACTGACGCTGGCGCTGGGCAAGGATATCGGCGGTCACTCGGTGGTCGCAGACCTGGCACGCATGCCTCACCTGCTGATTGCCGGCACGACGGGCTCCGGCAAGTCAGTCGCCATCAACGCGATGGTTTTGAGTCTTTTGTACAAGTCGCAGCCTGAGCAGGTGCGGCTGATCATGATCGATCCGAAAATGCTCGAGTTGTCGGTCTATGAGGGCATTCCACACCTGTTGACGCCGGTCGTGACCGACATGAAAGACGCGGCGAATGCCTTGCGCTGGTGTGTGGCGGAAATGGATCGGCGCTACCGGTTGATGTCGGCACTGGGCGTGCGCAACATCGGCGGCTATAACCGCAAGGTCAAAGACGCGATCGAGGCGGGCGAACCGATTCCGGATCCGACGTTCGTCGCGCCGCTGCTGTTCGACGAAGACAAGCCTGTGGAGCGGCCCACGCTGACACCGTTGCCGTTTATCGTTGTGATCATCGACGAGTTGGCCGACCTGATGATGATTGTCGGCAAGAAAGTGGAGGAGGTAATCGCGAGGCTCGCGCAGAAAGCGCGGGCATCCGGTATCCACATGTTGCTCGCGACGCAACGCCCATCGGTCGACGTTATCACCGGCCTGATCAAGGCCAACGTACCGACCCGCATCGCGTTCCAGGTTTCGGCCAAGGTGGATTCGCGCACGATTCTCGACCAGATGGGTGCGGAAAATCTGCTCGGGCATGGCGACATGCTGTACCTGCCACCGGGAACGTCGTTGCCTGTGCGTGTGCACGGTGCGTTCGTGGCCGACCATGAAGTACATGCGGTGGTGCGCAATCTGAAGAAAAGCGGAGCGCCGCGCTATGTCGAGGACGTTCTTGATGGTCCGGCAGGCCCAACCCCGGGTTTGACGGGGCTCGACCAGGCGCCGGTCGACGGTGTCGATGCGGAGCAGGATCCATTGTATGACCAGGCCGTGCAGATCGTGATGGAGACGCGCAAAGCCTCGATTTCCGGCGTGCAGCGGCGCCTGAAAATCGGCTATAACCGGGCGGCACGCATGGTGGAAACGATGGAGGTGGCGGGCCTGGTCGGACCATTACAGTCCAACGGATCGCGGGAAATACTGGTGCCGTCGTCGCAGCGCGATGACTAGGAGCAGGACTTGATAGTACGGATCATGCTGGCTGGAATGTTGATGGCGCCTGTCGTAGCGCTCGCGGAGTCGAGTGCTGACGATGGCGAGCGGCTCGTTGCAGAGTTTGTGAACGGGATGTCCACCTTGCAGGGCCGGTTCGAACAGTCAATGCTGGATGCGGACGGCGAGGTTGTCGAACGGACCAGCGGCACGCTGCAGATTCAAAGGCCGGGCCAGTTCCGCTGGAGTTACGTCACGCCCTATGAGCAGGTGCTGGTCGCTGACGGCCTCAACATCTGGAGTTATGACGTCGATCTCGCGCAGGTTACCGTGAAGCCGCAGCAGGAAGCGTTGGCGGATACACCCGCCATGCTGCTTAGTGGCGCGCGGGACGCCCTGCAGCAATTCAATAATGACGGCAGCTTCGTTGAAGCGGGCACGACCTGGGTGCAGTTGACTCCGAAGAATACCGACAGCGGATTCCTGCGTGTCGAACTGGGTTTCAAAAACGATACTCTCCACCGCATGGTTTTTCACGACAATCTTGAGCAGACCACGCTGGTCGCACTCCACGACGTTGTAGTGGATGAGCCGATTGCGGTCGATCAATTCCGCTTCACGGTTCCTGACGAGGTCGACGTTGTAGGTACACCGGCGATCGCGGCGGCGACGACTCCCTGATGCTGCCGTTGCGGTATGCCGGGCATTGGCGCACGGCCAGTATTTTTTTGCTGCTTGCCGTACTGGCCGCGGCGTTGATGCCTGCGGTCTGGTTCTGGGAGGATCGTGCCGGGTTCCTGACCTGGTTCTTGTATGTTGACAAGTGGCTGCACGGCGCCACGTTTGTCATTCTCGCGGTCTGGTTCTGTGGCCAGTATGGCACGGCATCTTACTGGCGCATTGGCATCGGGCTGCTGCTGTTTGGTGCCCTGATTGAAGTCTGCCAACGCATGGTCACCTACCGCTCGGCCGAGTGGTTTGACCTCGCCGCGGATGCCGCCGGCATTCTGCTCGGACTGATCATCGGACTCGCCGGGCTCGGCGGCTGGAGCCTGAAAGTCGAATCCTGGTTAGGCCGGGGCAGTGCAGGCGATGGTGTCGACTGACCTTTTCGCGAGCGAGGCCGCGGCGGCCAGGACGAGCCCGCTCGCGGATCGCATGCGACCGACGAATCTCGATGAGTTTTCCGGCCAGGCGCATTTGCTTGATGCGGACAAACCCTTACGGCGTGCGATCGAGCAGGGCCGTGCGCATTCGATGGTTTTCTGGGGGCCGCCGGGTACCGGCAAGACCACGCTGGCACGGCTGATCGCCGCGAGTACTGACGCGCACTTTATCGGCCTGTCAGCGGTCATGGCCGGGGTCAAGGATATACGTGCGGCCGTTGACCAGGCGGAACAGGTTCGGCAAATGTCGCAGCGGAGCACGGTGCTGTTTCTCGACGAGGTGCATCGCTTCAACAAGGCGCAGCAGGATGCCTTCCTGCCGTACGTGGAAAACGGCACGCTGATCCTTATTGGTGCGACCACTGAAAATCCCTCGTTCGAATTGAACAATGCGCTGTTATCGCGTGCGCGCGTCTACGTCCTGAAGATGCTGGATGATGCCGCGCTCGAACAAATCCTGCGGCGAGCGCTTGCGGAGCCAATTCGCGGTCTCGACAAGCACTGCACGATCGATGATGAATTGCTGCAGCAGCTGGCCAGGGCCGCCGATGGTGACGCGCGTCGCGCGCTTAACCTGCTGGAGCTGGCAGCCGATCTCGCGGATGACGGCGTGATCAGTGCGCGCATCGTGGCCGATGTCGTCGCCGGTGGCAGGCGCCGCTTTGACAAGCAGGGCGAGTACTTTTACGACCAGATTTCGGCACTGCACAAGTCGGTGCGCGGTTCGGATCCTGACGCCTCGCTGTATTGGCTGATGCGTATGCTCGACGGTGGCTGTGAGCCGCTGTATATCGCGCGGCGCATGATCCGAGTGGCTTCAGAGGATATCGGCAACGCGGATCCGCGTGCGTTACAGCTTTGCATGAATGCCTGGGACGTACTCGAAAGGCTCGGCAGCCCCGAAGGCGAGCTCGCACTTGCCCAGGCCGTGGTTTATCTCGCCTGCGCCGCCAAGAGCAATGCCGTGTATCTTGCCGCCAAGGCCGCGCAGGCGGACGCGCAGGAATTCGGTTCACTGGAAGTGCCGATGCATTTACGCAATGCGCCAACCCGGCTGATGAAGGAACTGGGCTACGGCGAGAATTACCGTTACGCACACGATGAAGAGGATGCGATCGCTCTGGGCGAAAACTATTTTCCGGACGACATGAGCAAGCGCACGTATTATCATCCGGTGCCGCGCGGACTGGAGATCAGAATCCGCGAAAAACTCGAAGAAATCAGAAAGCGATGATCGATCCAAAATTACTGCGTCAGTCAACCGCGGATGTCGCGCACAACCTAGCGCGTCGCGGCCATATTTTTGACGCCGCCGCCTATCTCGCGCTCGAGGAACGGCGCAAGTTGCTACAGGTAGAGACGGAGAAGCTGCAGAGCGAGCGTAATTCCCGCTCCAAAGCGATCGGCCAGGTTAAGGCGAAGGGCGAAGACACTACGCCACTGCTGGCCGCGGTCGCCGATCTGGGTGACCGGCTGGGAGCTTGTCAGGTAGAGCTACAACTGTTGCTGGCGGAGCTGCGAGACATTGAACTGCACCTGCCGAACCTGCTTTCGGACGATGTGCCCGACGGCCGTGATGATTTGGCTAACGTCGAAGTTCGTCGTTGGGGCGAGCCACCGTCGTTCACGTTCGAGGCGCGCGATCATATCGCACTCGGCGAGGCGCTGGGTCTCTTGGATTTCGACGCCGCAAGCAAGATCTCGGGCGCTCGATTTGTAGTACTGCATGGCGCACTGGCGAGACTGCAGCGCGCACTGATTGCCTTCATGCTCGATACCCACACCGGCGAGCACGGCTACGAGGAAGCCTACGTGCCATACCTCGTGCATGCACACGCGCTGGAAGGTACCGGCCAGCTGCCGAAGTTTGTGGCCGATTTGTTCAGCACCGGCACGGACACACCTTTTTACCTGATCCCGACCGCCGAGGTGCCGCTGACGAATTTTGCACGCGATGTCATATTCGAGGCAGATCAGTTGCCGTTGCGCTACACCGCCCACACGCCGTGTTTTCGTTCCGAGGCCGGATCCTATGGCCAGGACACGCGCGGCATGATTCGTCAGCACCAGTTCGAGAAGGTCGAGCTCGTGCAGCTGGTTGCGGCTGAGGACTCGGCGGCGGCGCTTGAAGAGCTGACCGCTCATGCGGAAAGGATTCTGCAGTTACTGGAGTTGCCCTACCGCGTGGTCGCGCTGTGTGCGGGCGACATCGGCTTCGGTGCCGCCAGGACTTACGATCTCGAGGTCTGGCTGCCCGGGCAAAAGAAGTACCGTGAGATTTCATCGTGCAGTAATTGCACGGACTTCCAGGCGCGGCGCATGCAGGCGCGACGCCGCAACCCGGAAAGCGGCAAACCGGAACTCATCCACACTCTGAACGGCTCCGGCGTTGCTGCCGGGCGTGCACTGATCGCTGTTCTCGAGAACTACCAGCAGGCCGACGGCAGCGTCCGCATTCCCCCCGTGTTACAGCCGTACATGGGTGGGGCGAAGACGCTGCAGGCCTAGCCGGACCTCAAGGGTAAACGCGGTAATGAAACTCTGGCACGACAACGTTGTAATGCGGCTGCAGGAACATCACGAGATCGGTCAATTCCTGCACGGTCATGTAGCCGTTGTACACGTACATGTTTGACACGCCGTCTTCGGACACCACGTCTTGGGCATAGCCTGTGGCGAGCTTGTGCGACGGGTTGATGATCGCTGTGACCAGTTCGCCGTATGTTTTCACCCGGGTGACGGGGCCGCCCAGTTCGACGTAGGGTTCGTAGCCGGCGATCGGCGGCAATTCCTCGTTCCGGATCGTGTGGCACTGATTGCACTGCATGTATAGAAACGTTTCCCGGCCGGCTTCTGCATTGCCATCGGGCA
This sequence comes from uncultured Woeseiaceae bacterium, assembly GCA_964533065.1. Classification (GTDB taxonomy): domain Bacteria; phylum Pseudomonadota; class Gammaproteobacteria; order Steroidobacterales; family Woeseiaceae; genus UBA1847. The sequence continues at coordinate 5,811 of CAZHLE010000099.1, forward strand.
GGCGGAAACCGCGTTCGGACATGATTTTCTCTTCGTCGCAGCCGCTGATCAGGGCGACTGCGATGCCGAGAATTAGCAGCAATCTGGCTGTGTTCATCGTTCACCTCCTGCGCAGCCGCTATGGCTGGATGTCTGCAGTTAAGCATACCTTTGCGGCCGGCGGCATAAGGGAAAGCCACAAAAAAAGGCCCGCAGAGCGGGCCTTTTTTGCTATTGCAGGCGGCGTTAGTCGCGGTTCATTAACAGGCGCAGCACGTACCAGAACATCAACGCGATGGACGCGAACAAGGCCATGGCAGCTGCGACGTACCGGTCGCTGGGGTAGTGGTGCATGATGTTGGAGGTGTCATACAGCACCGCAGCACCGGCGAACCCGATCATCGCGACCGAAAACCAGGTGCCAAGCTCGAACTTGAACAATATTGCGGCGACGATGGCAACCAAGGCCAGCATGCCGATCCAGACGAGCATGCCGCGCAGGAACGAGAAGTCCTTGCGCGTGATCATGGCGGTCGCGATCAGCGCGACAGAGCCCAGCAGCGTCACGCCGGCCGCGCTTTCGATAGCACCCGGCGCGTAGTAGTTGGCAACAAACAACAGCGGCGCGAAAATCAGGGCCTGGGCGACGACGAACAGTGCGAAAGCGGCATATTGTGCCATCGTCGATTCGAGCTTGTGTGCGACATGCGTGGCGCCCCAGCCGACCAGCATGAATCCGCCGATGACCAGGAGCCAGTTATTCAACAAAGGCTCGGCAATCGCTGCGGCGATACCGGACTGGAATAAGTAAACTTCGATTGCGGCGAAGGCCAGGATTGCGCCGACAACGTGTGCATAGCACTTCCAGATGAATTCGGAACGCTCGGCAACGGTTGCCTCGGCGACCGGGGCCAGGTAATTGATGTTGTCCTGCATCTCGCTAACTCCTCAGGTTGTTCGGCGGCGTGGATTCTACCACGTCGGGTGGTTGCTCCGGCGCGTTATAACCGGCCGGATGGTTTAAGTATCTGGGGTGTGGCAGGGACGTTTCAAGCCTGTCAGACCTTGAAGAACCGTTGCCAGGGCTCAATGTCGGGAGACAGGGCTGGCGGAGAGGGAGGGATTCGAACCCTCGAAGGGCTATAAACCCTTGCCGGTTTTCAAGACCGGTGCATTCAACCGCTCTGCCACCTCTCCGGTGCCTCGATTTGGCGCGCGCATTGTGCTTGCTGGGGCACAGGGTTTCAATAGCGCATCGAACCGGCGACCGGATGCAAGGTCAGATACCTTAGAGAGTACCGGGATGATGGTAATTACATTTCTAGAAAAAGCTTATAAAGTTATGATTTAAAAGCATATAATTTTTAAATTTCATCACCGAAGGACATTCGCTTGGCCAATTTCAGGATTTACCACGGTGCCCCGGGCGGCAATCCGCTGGTCACCGTGTTGTTACTCATCGTCATGGTGATTGTCTTTGGCGTCTCCGTCGTGCTGGGCTTTTTTGCATTCCTGGCGCTCAGCGCGCTCGCGATGGCGGCCGTGGTTGTGGTCGGTATCAGGCGCTGGTGGGCTAGCAGGCACGCAGATACAAAGGCATCGGTCAGTAGGGATGCACGCGGGAACGACGTTATCGAAGGCGAGTTTCACGTGGTCAAGAGGCCCAAAAACTCGTAAAGTCGCTGGCCATGCGAAGCAAGAAAGAACAGGATCGTCGCCGGGTGCGCATAGCGCGCCGCATACAGGTCGTGATCATCTATACCGCGATCGCGATCGGCCTCGCATGGTTCTTTGAGTCACAGGCAACCACCACGTTGATTTTTGTGCGACATGCCGAGCAGACCGATCACGAAGCCGACGATCCCTCGCTGAGCGAGGCCGGGCGTCGGCGGGTGGCGGAGTTGACCCGGCAACTGGTCGATGCGGATGTGGTCGCCGGCATCGATGCGATCTATTCGACACCGCTGAAACGATCGCTTGAAACCGCGCAGCCCATGGCGGACCGGCTCAATCTGACAATCCATAGCTATGACGCGGCCGACACGGAAGCCGTGCTCGCGACCATCCTCAAGGCACACAAAGGAAAAATTGTGCTGGTCGTTGGGCACAGCAATACGGTGCCCGTAATGATCGCCAATCTCGGCGCCAGCAAGAAGGTCCCGCCGATTGCGCAGCAAGAGTTCGACAATATCTACATTATTACCATCCCCTGGTTTGGCAAGACGAAAACCATTCGTCTGCGCTACGGGGAGCCGTACAGTCCCGATGCGGCAGCTTGAGTTCAGTGTCGAGACCCGGGGCCGAGGCAGCTACGACCTGACCGACCGGATCGGTGAGTCCGTGCGTGAATCCGGAATCGGCAGCGGCCTTTGCCACGTTTTCCTGCGGCACACGAGCGCCTCACTCATGCTCTGCGAAAACGCCGATCCTGCCGTGCTGCAGGACCTGGAAAGATTCATGTCCCGGCTCGTCCCCGATGGCGACCCGATATTTACACACCGGGCGGAAGGACCCGATGACATGTCGGCGCACGTCCGCAGCGTGTTGACCCACAACGACCTGACCCTGCCGATTCGCGACGGCAAGATCGATCTCGGTACCTGGCAGGGGGTGTACCTCTGGGAACATCGGCAGGCCGGGCACCG
>CAZHLE010000100.1:0-8412 GCA_964533065.1 uncultured Woeseiaceae bacterium
CCCTGCTCGAGGCCGCGCTCGCGCACCACGTCGGTGGGCGACGGGGTCGCGATCGTCGCCTTCGTCTCCTTGTCCTCCACCAGCTCGAGCGCGAGCAGCAACCCTCGATGTGGGTGCGGCAAGCGGTGGTTCGACGTTGACAAAGTATGGAACGCACCTGCTCACTGAACGGCGAAACGCCGCGGATACGAGATTTGACCTCTGGTCACTGAATGACGCAACGATCGCGGCGACACTCGATGTCGCCGGCTCGCCCGCATTGGTTTCGCTCGACGCAACAGGCGCCCGTATCGCGATCGCTGACCATGATCGGGCCGTTCGCGTATGGGACTTCCATAGCGGCGAATTGCTGGCGCAAATTGACCTGGCGAAACAGCCGAGCCGGATCGAATTAGCGGCCGGCGGACAGGCGCTGGGTGTTGTATTTGGCAGCGATGGCGCCGCGTTATGGCGCATCGATCAGCCCGAACGGGCCCTGTTAGAAGAATTCGGTCGCGGCGACTGGCGTGTCGTATTTGCGCTGTCGGGTACGCAGGCGTTGATCGGCAGATCGGGATATGGATTCCAGGTTTACAGAAGCAGCGACGGGCAACTCGTTGGCCCCGCAATCGGCAGCGGCGCCGGCACCGAGACACTGCTCGGTTTCAGTTCTGACGAGCAGATAATCATTACCGGCGGACCCGGTCAGGACATTCGCTACTGGAAAGCGCCCGCCACGACCGGCATAAGCCAGGTGCATAGTACGGACAAGGACCGAATCTGGCCGCCGTCGGGTGATGCGGTCGTGCTCGCGACACCCGATGCTGAATCACTCGTGATCGGCGATCGGCAAGGCGATGTGCACATCCTGTCCACGACCGGCGTGCGTGAAGCGCTGCTGGCCGAAAGTGAAGACGTCAGTTTCCTCGGGCACAATCGCAAAGTGCGTGTTCTGGCAATGAGCCCGGACGGCGCTAGCGTGGCTAGTGCCGCAAACGACAACACGATACGTGTATGGAATACGGCAGATGGCCTGCCACGGCCATTTTTCGGGCATGTTACCGGCAACCCGATCGAACGAATGGTGTTTTCGCCGGATGCGACGCGCCTCGGCGTATTGAGCAGCAACCAGGTGCATGTTATCGACGCCGCGGATGGAACAGTTCTCGCGGAGTTGGCGCTTGGCGAGCCGCACCAGGCGCTGGCGTTTGCCGATAATTCCGAGCTCTACCTTGGCAGCGATAGTGGCGCGCTTACCGTATTACAGCAGAGCTCGGGCGGTGACTGGGTGTTGCAGCCATTGTGGCAGGGCGGGGCTGGAATTCGTTGGCTGGAAGTGTCGCCGAAGGCGCGTTTTCTCATCGTCGTCGACCAGAATAATCTCGCACAGCAATTTGTTCTCGCCGAAGGACGGTTGGCCGCGTCGACGCTGCAGCTTCCTGCGCCAGTGCATGAAGTCCGATTTGCGCCCAACGGGTCACGCGTATTGTTTCGAACTTCACGCTGGATACACCGCGCGAACGCGGCGCCATCCGGCCTGCGCTGGATCGACGCGGTGTTCACGCCGCGCTCTATGAGCGCAGCACGTATGGTGTTTGGTGACAGCAATGCGGCACCGGCGGCCGCTGGCAGCCGCGTGTTCTTGCCGGTAGCCAATGAAGGCTATGTGCAATTAGTCGAACTTTACCTGGACAACAGCCAGGGCATCGGTTTGTTCGGTAACATCGAGGAGCTGCGTTCGGAATGGCAGCATCGCTTCGGCACGGGACGGGGGACAACTGGCCCCGGGGACGACTAGCGATCGTCGCCGCGCTGTGTTCGAACGAGTAGTTCGAGGCTCTTCGCGGATACGTCGGCTGCTGCAACAGGCTTGCCAACGGTAACCGGCACCTGGGCGAAAAGTCGGCCCGGAATTCTGTGCAAAGCGCCATCCTTGCGGCGGCTGAACCAGCTGCCCCATAGCTTGCCAAGTGATACCGGAATAACCGGTACGGGTTGTCGCGCGATGATTTTTTCTATGCCAGGGCGAAATCGCTGTATGTGGCCGTCGTGGGTAATGCCGCCTTCCGGAAATATGCACACGATATTCCCTGCCGACAATTCCTGCTCCACCTGGTCGAATGCTTCGTTCATAAGCTGCTCGTTCTCCCTGGCGCCGGCGATCGGAATGGCCTTCATGTTGCGAAAGAAGTATCGCAGCAGCGGTATATCGAAAATCTTGTAATACATGACGAATCGCATCGGTCGCCGGATACAGCCGCTGAGCAGGATCGGGTCCATGTAGCTGACGTGATTGCAGACCACGACCGCGGGCCCATGGCGGGGAATGTTTTGCAGGCCGGTCGCGCGAACCCGGTACAGAATGTTGATTAGTAGCCAGGCAATGAAGCGCAAGAGAAATTCAGGTAACAGCGTATAGATGTATGCGGCGACAACTATGTTCAGGATTGCGAGGATTATAAACAGCTCGGGAATCGAGAAGCCAGCCTGCAGTACCACAATGGAAACCAGCGAGGCAGCCACCATGAAGATGGAATTGATAATATTGTTGGCGGCAATAATTCGCGATAGCTGTTGTGGCTGCGAACGTTTCTGAACCAGTGCGTAAAGCGGTACGCTGTAGAAACCGCCGAACGCCCCAAGCATCGTCATGTCGAGCAAGATGCGCCAGGTCCCGGCACGCGACAAAAACTCTGCGGCAGACGTGACCGCAGTCAATTGCGCGAGTGGCTGTGCAAAGTACAGATCGATGGCAAACAGACTCAGACCAATGGACCCGAAAGGGACCAGCCCGAGTTCGATACGGTGTCCCGACATTCGCTCGCACAGCAGTGAGCCCATGCCGACACCGATCGCGAATGAAACCAGCAACGTAGTTGTGACCGCCTCGTTGCCATGCAGAATGTCCAGCGTGTAGGCCGGTAATTGCAGGGTCACAGCTGACGCAAAAAACCAGAACCACGAAATTCCAAGTATTGACAGAAAAACACTTCGGTCGGCCCGGGCAAAGCCGACGATGCGCCAGGTTTCAGCCCAGGCATTCAGATTTATTCGCAGACTGGGATCCGCAGCGCGGGTTGCCGGGATCTCTCTGCTTGCCAGGTAACCGAGCAGCGCGAGGCCGACCAGGCAGGCAGCGATCACCCACTGGTTCGAAGGATTAATAGCGACGGTGATACCGCCGATAATCAGGCCGAGGATGATCGCGATGTAGGTGCCTGCCTCGACCACGGCATTGCCACCGACCAGCTCGTCATTGTTGAGTTGCTGCGGCAGGTAAGCGTACTTGACTGGGCCAAACAAGGTCGACTGGCAGCCCATGAGAAACAGGACCAGCAGCAGCAGCACGTAACTCTCACTCACGAACGCATAGGCGGCGATCAGCATGAGCACGATTTCGAGCAACTTGATACGGCGCATCAGCACCGATTTTTCGAATTTGTCTGCCAACTGCCCGGCAGTAGCAGATAACAGGAAAAATGGCAGGATGAAAAGCGCGCCGGCAATATTGGCGAGCTGAACGTGGTTCATACCGGCCACCAGGATGCCCTGGAATGTGATCAGGTTGATCAGGCCATTGCGAAATACGTTGTCGTTCAGAGCGCCGAGGAACTGGGTCGCAAAATACGGCGCAAAACGGCGTTGTCCGAGGAGCGAAAACTGGTTGGACTCTGACACGTCTCTTATGATCCCCAGCGAATTTCGGCGTTACTATAGCCCGAAAGCGCTTGCCTCTGCGGCGAAAACTGCGAACTTGAGCCATTTTCCCGCCCACTGGCGGTGTTACGATCCGGCGTACCGACGAGACGAACTTTTATCTGCCGATCAAATTGAGCCCACGTTCGTAATGATTAGAAACTACCCGCCGTTGCTGCTATGCAGCGTACTCATCGTCAAGGGCTGTAGCTCGGACCAGGGTGCGGCGCGTTCGGTACAGGAATTTCTCGATAGTCCAATATTCCTCGAAGCGGCTGTTGTACGCTGTTCGCAAAATCGGACCGAATCGCGTTATGACACAGAATGTGTCAACGCCCGCCAGGCGGTATCGATCATCGAGGCGCGTGAGGAGCGTGCGCGTCGTGATCAACTTGAGGCGGAGTCCGAATCAAAACGGGATGCACTGCGGCGCACACAGGCCGCTGCCGCCGAGGCCCGCCGTCGTGTGGCCGAGGCCGAACAATTGCAAAAGGAGGCCGAATACCTGGCTCAGTTCGGCGTAACACCGCCCCCGGCAACCCAGAGTGATGAACCGCTTAAGGCAAATATGCCTGGTGCGATGATTCCTGCTGCGAATTCGCCCGGCCCATCCACTGCATCACAGCCGCTGGACGACACACCGCCTGTAGTGTTCGAGGAACCGGTACGTGCTGAGGTCGAATCCGTTCCCGCGTCCGACGGCGGCAATGCACCGGTCATGCAGAACGATACCGCGACCGATGGCGCACAGCCCAACCTGGATGCAGTGCGTGAAGAATTGCGCCGCCGCCAGCAAGACGGCACTGAGTAAGATCGGCTGACGGGCCTATTCTTCGGGGTCCGGCATTCCAAACGTACGCACTTCCGCCTCATCTTCCGTTGTGGCAGCGGGCGCGACGGAGGTGCCACTTTGCATGCCCGGCGTGGTCGGCAGGCGTCGTGTCTGCGCAGTGAGGATCTGTACGAATGTATTGGCAATGTCCGGGGCGATATTGGGCGAACTTGCGAATATTCTTTCCGGTGACATGCTGGTCGAACCGTAAAAGCGGACGTTGGCGTCGCGATCCATGGTCACGCCCGAGCCTTCCAGTGAAACGCCGGCGAACAGACCCCGGCTGCGCGAATACGATATGACCTCTGCTTCGAAGGCCAGGTCGGTAGCGGCCGCGGCAGAGCGACCGACGGGGCCTGCTGCAACCGAGGCTCCGCCGCCGAGCGTGAGTTTGCCATTTTCAATATCGGCAACGCCTTTACGGGTCTTGAACACCAGGATAACGTCGGCCGATTCCACGCCGACCTGCCAGCCGACGCTGCCAGCAGTCAGTGCGATGAATGCCGGATTACTCCACGAATTGTCATCCTGTCGCACGACGATGATGCCTTTGCCACGACGTGCACCCAGAACGAAGCCTGCCTTGATCACGTCCGGAACCACAGCGACGGCGTAAGCGCGGGCCAGCAGCGACGGTGGAACGGATTTTTCCGGGATTCGCAAAAACTGGTCCAGAACGTCGGCTGCGTCCGCAACTCGTTTCTCTTCGCGCGTCGCCGCGCCAGCGGGCATTGCGAGGACTAGTGTCAATAGCGCCAGAACGAATTTGAGTCTTAAATCATGCATGTTGCTTGGAACCGGATTTGGGGCTGGAGTTCCATGATACGCCAATTTGCGGAGGCAACGGAATTTCCAGGCTGGCGCAAACTGCGCGCACCAACTCGGCTTCGGTAATGCCGAGCTGCCCGTCGTGCAGAACAACTTTCGTCACCGCATCAAGAAGCATCTGGCATCCGGCGCCATTCAACGCGATCAATTGATCGAGACTCTGATCCAGCTCCACGGTTGAGAGTTCGTGATCGCCGTTGTACTCGTAGGCCTCTCCCCACCTGCCGAACACATGGAGTCCGGCTCGGAATGCCGCTTCACCTTCGCTGCTCGTGCTGTGACCATGATGCGCGACGAGGCGTAACAGATTGACCGCGGCATCCCGTACGACTTTGCGCCCGGTGCGTGCGATTCGCGGCCGATGGGACGGATCGATGCTGTGACGCAAATTGCCCGTCAGTACGCGGTAGATACAGTACTCGCGCAGGTCGATGACTCCATCCATCTCGATCAATCTTTCTGCCAGCTCGATAAGATAGGCGAGTTGCGGTGCCGGCCGTTGCCGCAGTGCCGGAAATGCGATTTCCAGCAGCGGTAATCGATACTCGGGCGCCATTTTCTGCAAGGCGTCGAAGTATTGTCCCACCAGGCGCGCGCGCTGCTCTCCGAGGCGTTCGCCGCTTAGCGCCAGCTGCCGCTGCAAGACCCTGCCATCGCGGTCCAGTAGCAGTGCAATGACCAACAGGTAGGACAACTCCGAAGAATGCGCCGCGTCGTACAAAACGTCGGGCAGGTTCTTGCGTACGTGCGCGGCGAATGCGACATGCTGCTCCGTCGGTCGGCCCACTGAATCGCTGATCGACTCCGGCGATAGGGTGAAACCGGACGGTGTCGGGGCGAAGCCGGCGCGCCGGGCGTCGTCCGTAGTAATCGTGACATTGTCGCGATCGCGCAGGCTGACCCGCGGGTAGTCGGTTTCCCTGAAACCCGGATCCAGTGCTCGAATACGCTGAGTCAGGGGCGGGTGCGTCGCGAACAGACCGCTGAGCCTGGAGCCGGTGCCGAACAACATGTGGCTGACCTCCTCGGGGTCGGTCGAGCGAATCAGTGAACCCGCTTCAAAACCGCCTATCTTTTTCAATGCGTTGGCCAGCCCGCTACTCTGGCGCGTAAACTGAACAGAGCTGGCATCGGCCAGGTATTCGCGCTGCCGCGACACGCCAGCCTTGATGACACGCGCGAAAAAAACGCCGATCGCACCGAGAATGGTAAGACCAAGGCCAAGCAGCAGCACGATGGGTACACCTTTGCCGCGCCGGCTGCCGGATCCCGAAAATCGCAGGCCACGCAACAGCATGCGCCCCATAAGACCGATCGACATGATGCCAAACAACACACCCATCAGGCGAATATTGAGCCGCATGTCACCGTTCAGAATATGGCTGAACTCGTGTCCAATGACGCCCTGCAATTCATCACGATCGAGTAGTTCCAGCGCGCCGCGCGTGACCGCAATCGCGGCATCGCCCGGAGCAAAGCCCGCGGCAAACGCATTGATGCCGTTCTCGCGCTCGAGTACGTAAATTTCCGGTACCGGCACGCCCGAGGCGATCGCCATTTCCTCCACAACATTTCGGAGCCGGCTGCGCAGCGGATCGGTCGTCGCCGGCGATACCAGTGTGCCGCCTACCTGTTGCGCCACCTGGCTGCCGCCGCTCGATAATTGTGTGGTCTTGTAGAGTGTCGCGCCGGCAATGAACAGTGTCGTGATGACTGCCGTGGTGATCAGCGTCTGCGCCTGCACGCCGACGAATTCGGTGAGCGAAAACGGCTGTCCGGATAGGTAAGGGTTGTACATCAGGCCAGCGGCGACCAGCGACACACCGGCGACAATCAGCGCGGTTGCCAACAGGTACAGGATGATGAGCCGCCGGCTGGAGCGGCGGGCCTGGTCCTGTACTGCGAAGAAATTCACCGTCTGCCTGCCGTGAATTGCTGTCTGGGCGGACTAGGTGAATTTGACCTCGGGCGCCGCACGCATTTCTTTTGCCTCGATTTCGAGAAAGCTGGCAAGGTCGAAGCTGAAGAATCGCGCAACGACGTTGTTCGGGAAATTCTGCGCGGAATTGTTGTACTGCAGTACCGTGTCGTTAAATGCCTGGCGCGCGAATGCGACCTTGTTCTCGGTACTGGCAAGCTCTTCCTGCAGTTGCATCATATTTTGATTGGCTTTGAGATCAGGATAAGCTTCCGAGAGGGCGAACAAACGGCCCAGTATACTGGTCAAAGCTCCTTCGGAGGCGCCCAGTTGCTGCATGGCCTGGGCGTTCGCCGGGTCCGCTTTGGCGGCCTCAAGGCTGGATGCAGCGGAGTTGCGAGCGCTGATGACTGCTTCCAGCGTTTCCCGCTCATGCTTCATATAACCTTTGACCATTTCAACGAGATTGGGAATCAGGTCGTAGCGTCGCGTAAGCTGTACATCGATTTGAGCGAACGCGTTCTTGACACGATTGCGTTCGTTGACCAGCCGGTTATAGATGCCGATCGCCCAAAATACGACGACGGCGATGATCGCGAGGAAAACAACGAATGAAGTCACTGTCACACTCCTTGTCGAAGCACAGAACGGGCAAGCATACCGCCCGGCCACAGCTAACTCTAGTAATTATGGCGGTTCTGCTGTTTGCAATGCCGGTACGGGCGGACTGGTATGCGGATGCCAGGCCGATGATGGGCACCGAGATCAGTGTGCGGCTCTGGCATGACGATGCGGACAAGGGCAGGAGCCTGGTCGAGGCCATCTTTGCGGAAGCGAACCGCATCGACCAGCTCATGAGTACCTATAAGGAGGACAGTCGCATATCCGAGATCAACCGGTTTGCGGCAACCAGGCCCGTGGTCGCTGGCGAGGAGTTATTGCAACTGATTCGTCGTTCGCTCGAGGTCTCTGTCCTGACCGCGGGTGCCTTCGATATCACCTACGAGAGCGTCGGACAGTACTACGATTTTCGTGCACAGCAGCGGCCTGATGCCGCGACGATCGAGGCCGAGCGGGCCCTGATCGACTATCGGCTGGTACGGCTCGATCCGGATTCCGGCACGGTGCAGTTCGCGGTAGAGGGCGTGCGCATCAACCT
>CAZHLE010000101.1:0-5460 GCA_964533065.1 uncultured Woeseiaceae bacterium
GAGCTCATGCGCCTGCACACCAGCAACTCGATTACGAACGAGCAGGCAATCGTATTCATCGCCACCGGTCTCGTGGTCGGTGATTCTGCGCACGAAGACAGCGAGGACATATCGACACGCCGTGTGCACATCGATGCCGCCATCGAGATGGTAACGAAGGGCGAGATTACTGATGCGATCAGCGTTGCCGCACTATTGCGCTTTGGGCTAATGCGCAAGGAGGGAAAGCAACTTTGAAGACTCGAATGTTAATAGGCCTGTTCGGTATCGCGTTGCTGTGTGCCTGCGGTCAACACGAGCAGCCTGCCTACACGGTACGCGCCGAACCCGGCGTACTCATTGAAATGCGCGATGGCACCAAGCTCGCCACCGATCTTTATTTTCCCGAGGGCGCAAGCGAAAAACTTCCGGCCATCCTGATGCGTACGATCTACTCGAAAGAGTATGAATTCGATAACGACCCGATCTTCGCCGAGCTCGTGCGGCGCGGTTATGTTGTCGCCATTCAGGATACGCGTGGACGTGCTCCGCCGAGGCCCAGCCCGGTCAGCCTGACGATCGGCGATCGCAATGATGCTTACGACACGGTCAGCTGGCTCGCCGCGCAGCCCTGGTCAAACCAGAAAGTCGGCTCGGCCGGCTGCTCATCGCCCGGAGAGGCGCAACTGCTATTGGCCGCGACACGACATCCGAATCATGTCACTGCCATTCCGCAGTCGGCGGCATCGGGCTACAACGTTCGTGGCCGACCCTGGGCTTCCTTCGACGGCGGTGTCTTCGAACTGGCACAGACCGCCGGCTGGTTCTCGGGTGACCCCGCAAAGATCGATTACTCGACACTACCCGTGATCGATGTACTGCGGAAAGCCGGCTTGCCGCCGCGTGATTACGAACGCTTTGTCGCGAGCAACCCGGAGGGAGACTATTTCAGGACCCTCGAGTGGCTGCAGCGCGACGAAATTCTGGATATTCCGATGTTGTTTTTCGATTCCTGGTACGACTATGGTCCTGCCGAGACACTCGAGCTTTTCAATCGAGTGCGCGAAACTGCACCGAGCGCGCTGGCGCGCGAAAATCAATTCGTGGTTATTGCGCCGGTCACGCACTGTGGCTACGGAACTCTGAGCGAGAATACTATCGTCGGCAAACGTGAGCTCGGCGATGCGCGACTCGATATCGTGGACATGCGGCTCCGCTGGTACGACCACTGGCTCAAGGGCATCGACAACAACATCACCGACATGCCAAAAGTGCAGTACTACGTGATGGGCAAAAACGTTTGGCAAAGCGCCGAGTCGTGGCCGCTGCCGGGAACGCGCTACGAGAAGCTGTATCTGCAGGCGGATGGCGTGTTGGCGTTCGAGCCGCCCGCGCTCGCTGGCAGCGACACCTTTATCTTCGACCCGGGCTCGCCCGTGCCGACGCTCGGCGGGCACACTTGTTGTACGGGGCTCGACACTGAAGCCGGTGGCTACGACCAGTCCGCGATCGAACAACGTGACGATGTGCTCGTGTACACATCGTCTGCGCTCGATGAGGGCATTGAAGTGGCCGGTCCACTCGAAGTGATCCTGCAGGTCTCATCCTCGGCGCCCGACACCGACTTCACGGCCAAACTCGTTGACGTCTACCCGGACGGCCGCGCATTCAATGTTGAGGAAGGCGCGTTACGCCTGCGCTATCGCGAAGGATTCGACAAGAACCTGCGCCTCGAGCCCGGCGAGCTATATCGCATCCGACTCGACCTGCATGTTACGAGCAATTTCTTCGGCCCGGGCCACCGCATCCGGCTCGAAGTTTCGAGTTCGAATTTCCCGCGCTGGGAGCGGAACCTCAACACGGGCGGCGATAATTTCGACGAGTCCGATTATGTGAGTGCCGAGAACTCGGTGCACTGGTCGCCCGAGCGGGAATCCTACATCGTGTTGCCCGTGGTGAAGTAGCCGCTTATCCTAACCGCCGCTCATGTGGAAAATTTCACCCTGCTCCAGGGAACGATCACGGTGCATGAGTATCCATTGCGCATGCTCGCCCAGGGCGGCTTCACCCAGAGTGCGCAAAATATTGCGTTTCTCCTCGTCGCTACCGCTGGCGTCGATCCGGCGCCTGGCGTTTTTAAAAATCCTGAACATGAACTCGTATTGCTTGATGAGTTCCGCGTCCGCGACCCTGTCACCGTAGGATTGTCGAATGCCGACGGAAAGCAGCATCACGCCCATCAGAATGATCAACGGATCGCGAAAAACACTTTCCAGATCCGCACTCATGAGGATGAAAGATGCGATTGCAGCAAAACCGGCCCAGAAAGCGATCCCCGCCATTCGTTCCGTGCGCCGAAAGCGGTGCACTTTTTCGTCGCCCTTGCGACGAAAATAACCCAGCTGTCCGGAGTCCTTGTCACCAAGCCATTCCCGCAGCGTGAACTCCAGGCCCTCCTTGTTGCGATAGTTGTCAGCATCGCATTCTGTGCCCGCGACACGCATGACATTGCGTATCCAGCCCAGATCCGGATCCTGAGTTTGCAGAAAGCTATCGTGCGTGTACTTCGACTTGCCGCCCGCATTTACGCCCGCTGCGGCCCAGTAAAACTGTACGCGCAAGCCCTCGGCAAGGGTCCGATAGTCCAGGTATTTTCTGTGCCATGCACGCCGTTTGCCAAACTCGTGCAACACCGCCCCCAGAATGAAAAATCCGAGAAAGGCATACAGGAAAATCCGCAGCGGCAGCACGTCGGAATAGCCGATATAGGTCAGTCCCATCAGCAGTGCCAGCACATGCGTGACCCGGAGTGCGCGCAGCGTCAGCTTCTGATAATGAATCGCGAGCCAATCCGCCGCGCGAAACACATGATCGATGTCGCGCAGTCCGGATGGCAGGTCTGCTAATAGCTTTTTGTCCAGCAATGGCCACGACTGTTCCTGGATTTCTTTCGCAAACAACGTCGCATCGCGGCTGAACTCGCTGGTGTAGCGAAACACCCGACGGTGGCTCTCGGGAAGGTTTTTTGACCGCGGTTCGGCCTCGTCGAGCGAAAACCACCAGCAGTCGCCGGCCTGCAGCGGATCCGCAGGCTGCCCGTCGTCGCGATTCCTCGAGCATACGATGTGGTAAACAAGATCGCCCTCATCATCAGCGTTTCCCAGACTGGTGCTGGTGACCGCAGAGGTAAAGCCAGACATGACATCATCATGGTGAAACCGAACTACCTGGCCGGTGCCGCCCAACCTGCCATTCTCCTTGCCATCCCAGAGTGCGAGCAGAATGTGGCAGTGCGCACAAAGGAAAACGCCGAGTTGGGCATATTGCAAATCGCGACTGTCGCCGTGCGCGCTAATGGAGTCCCGGGTATTTTCCGGCAAAATCGGCAATTCATAGACTTCGGCAGCGCGGCTGCAGAGCACCTCGAAGTTTTTCCTGACCTGCGCGCTCGTGAAATCCCTGACATACAGATCTCTCGGCATCGGCAGGGGAACGATCAATGGGATGTCGAGCTCATAGGCTTCCTCTGCTACCAGTTGATCGGCGCCTTCGGCAAGTGAGGACATGACGGCGACACCTCGATCCGGGTACTCGCTGATCAGGCTTTTAAAAAATGCCCGGACGCGCTCGCGTATCGCCGGAACTTCGGCTGCGACCAGGTCACGATGCCCGGTAACCGCAACAACCAGCGGTACGGCGAAGCCTGTCTGGCCGCCAACAATGGCTTGCGAATGTGTCTGGTTGAAATCCATGCGCTAGGAAGATTACCCGAAATCCTTGTGGCTGTCGGGCGCAAAAAAAGAGCGGTGGCCCGAAAGCCACCGCTCTGCAAAATAAAAACGTACTGCTCGAACTGACCCTAGTACGAGGCAGCCTCCAAAAGCTGTTCATTGCGGAAAATGAGATTGTTGATCCGCATGATGAGATTGCCCGGCTCATTCTTGCCATTGCTCACGTCCCATTGCCCGCTCTCAACGAGGCTGAGCAAATCCTGCAATCGCTGATTGGACTTCGCGTATTTACCGGTCTTGGTCATGCTGCGAGCCTGATTGAACTTCGACGACAGCGTGCTGAATTTCGGCTTGATCAGGTTGGGTGCCGAAGCATTCAAGACTACCTCCAGCGCATTAAAGTAATCGACCGCCCGGTTCGTGAAACACTGCTGCACCGCTGCGCGCCCGCCTGGCGCCGCGTAATCGATGCCGCAGTCCTCATGCGTATTCAGCACGAAGTACGAAAACTTGAACGTCCCGGCACGCGAAGGGCTGTTGCATCCATTGGTCACTGCCACCGCTGCCTCTTCCACCATGTCGAAACGATTATCGGTCTGGTAGCCGAACTGCGTCGTGGTCTGCAGATCCGGGTTCGTCGAGCTGAGGCAAGCGAAGGTCTGGCCGATGCCGGGTACATCGCCGGGGATCTGCGTGGCATTGACGACGCCGCCATTACTGAGTGCCGGGGTCAGGTCAAAATTCGCGCCTCCTTGCACAACGGCAAAGCAGGGCGAACCGAACTGATGGGCCGGCAGGATCAGCTCTTGGTCGTTGAATACATCGAGCGGGATGGCGGCGATGACCCGTCCGGTGAGCGGGTGCACGCGCGGATCCAGAAATGCAAACTGGCTGCCGGGACAGACGGCAGCACCGTCGGTCAGCTTCGGCCTGACCAGGAGTTGCGTAATCGTCGCACCATCGGGCAAATTGATATCAGCTGGCAGCTCGACCGACTGCACGCCGGATGGGTTGCACACAGTCCCGCTTCCCGCGACGCAGTTGCTCGCATCAACCGTGCCACTGAATTCAACAACGAAACCCTGGATCAGATTCAATGCAACGCCTTCATCGTTCCACAACGCATTGCCGTACCGGCCGGTCGTGAGATGATTTTCCGCGTTGTTTTCCCCGCCGCCACCGTCATTCGGTTCACCCGGGGCCCAGTAGAAAGTTGTGATCGGGCCCTCGTCGTTCACCCAGTTCCAGCCGGTGCCGGGTGACCCGGAGTTCTCCGTCTGAAAGCCACCGATCCAGACCTGGCCCAGGCCTGAAGCAAGCCGCAGAGTTTCCACAAAGTCCCGTTCCTCTTCGGACGTAATGGTTGCAAGGTGCCCCGCAATGCCCCAATCCGGCAACAGTTCGGCATTCTCTGCCGCAGCCTTGGCCTGGTGCCAAGTCGTGCCGCTGGCAGCTGGGATCACCACGTAGTAGTGGCCATCGGGACCTAATTGCGGAACCGGGTCAGTCGCATGGACGACCATGGGCAGAATCGCGACACTCAGCGGTAAAAACCTTGAATCCCTTATGCATACATTATTCTCCTGAAAAAACAGTTTGCCGATTACCGGGGTCTGATCAAGACCCGGTGCCGGATTTCGGGCTGCGTGGTTGCCGGTAGGCCCAAGCCGCGAGCCCGCAGCGAATTATTCTTTTTCGTGCGCTGCCAGATGCAGAACCCTACGCTGTCTGCATAGCCGACGCCAGCATT
>CAZHLE010000101.1:5470-8384 GCA_964533065.1 uncultured Woeseiaceae bacterium
TTTTGAATTGCAACAGTCGCAGCTTATGTCAAGTCGGCTATTCTTCTAGTTATCAATCTGTTGCAGGTAGATGGCCGCCTGGTCCTGCCTGCCCCAATCCATGTACAAGTTGACGACCCTTCGCGTCGCCTCTGTAACGTACATACTCATCGCGGCCGGGTCCTCGCGGAGCAGTTTCTGGCTACTTACGAGTAGCGTCTCCGCCTCTGCATAGTGCCGTTGTCCCGCCAGCGCGGCGCCTTCAGTACTGGCAGCGACTGCTGTTCGCCAGTGACTTTCCGTCAGCGCCTCGGTGTAGATTCCGCGCGCCGTGGCGGCGAGACCGCGCGCCTCGTCGAACTGTCCTTGCGCAACGAGGCAGCTCGCGAGCAGAGACATGCTGCCCGCCGTGTCCGGGTGAGTAGCCCCCAGCATCGAGCTGTTCATCGCCAGCGATTCGCGCAACATGGACTCTGCGGCTTTGTAATCGCCGCTTTCCATGGTCCAGACCGCAACCGCATTCAGCCCGTGTGCGACCTCGGGGTGTTCATCACCCAGGGTACGGCGCTTGATTGCGAGCGCGTCCGAGGCCATTGCCAAGGCGGCCTTTTGATTTCCCTGGTCATGGTAGAGGAAAGCGAGATTATTCATCGAGGCGGCGACGTCAGGATGATAGTCGCCGAGCAACTTCTTCTGCATCGCGATGAGCTGCATGTACATCGGTTCGGCGGCCGCGTAGTCGCCTTTGACATGCAACACGTAGGCGATGTTGCTGATACCGACGGCAATCTCAGGGTGCTCTTCGCCCAGCAGCGTTCGTTTCATCGCCAACGACTCGACAAACAGGGCCTCGGCCTGATCGAACTCACCACTTTCGAGGTGCACGTAACCGAGATTGTTGAGTACCCCGGCCAGGTCCGGATGCGGGCCGGCATGCAGCTCACGTTGCATCGCAACGGCCTCCTGCAGGAGTGGCACCGGGCTTTCGAAATCACCCTGATCGAAGAGATTCAGTGCGAGCACCTCGAGGCTGGCCACGACATCGGGATGCCGGTCATCCAGCGCGGCACGGCGAATGGCGAGCGACTCGCGGATCAACGGCTCGGCCTCGGCGTACTCGCCGCGCCGTGTCAGTACATAGGCGAGTTCCACGAGCGTTTCGGCGACGTCGGGCGACGCATCGCCGAGCAACTTGCGGCGCACGGTCAGCGCGCTGCGAAGATTTGCCTCGGCCTGCTCGTAATCCGCCTGCAGTGTCTGCACTTTACCGAGATGATTCAGGCTGCTCGCAACCTCGACGTGTTCCATGCCATGCAGCGCGCTGCGTTTTTGCAGCGACTGGTTAACGAGCGACGCCGCGGGCGCATACAAGCCCAGGCTCGTGTACACGGTGCCCATCGTGTCCATCAGGGTCGCCTGGATCGCGGGCTGATCGTTCAGTTCGCTTTCGATGCGCGCCGCGCCTTTGTCGAGAATTTCCCGGGCAGTAATGGAGTTGCCCAGCGACTCGCTAGGATCGGAGACCTCGAACAACCGAACCATGAACTGGGTCGTCTGCCGGGCTGTTTCCGCGTCGATCTCCGCGCGTTGCCGCTGCACATCAGCCTCGTTGCGCGCCAGCATGGCCATAGTGGCGAGTCCACTGGTAATGACCATGCCGGCAGTGGCTGCCGCAGTCACGATTAACATTTGCCTGTGGCGGCGCTGACTCTCGCGCTGCTTCAGGGCATCGAAACCGACACCCAGCATGCCGGAGATCAATTTCAGCCTGGCATTCTGCCTGCCATCACCATGCGCTCTCGCATCGGCCGCGATCGGCTCCGCCGGCCGATCCGACAGTTGGCCATTGGCACCCATCTGGAAACGTACGGCGGGCGGAAAGCACTCTGCATCCGTACCCGGCTCGCCATCGACGATCAGGCAGAAAATTCGGCTTTCGCGGCCAAGGCGCTTATAAGTGAGAATCTCCTCATTGGTCCAATGCGACCGCGCCGCATTTGGCGAACATATGACGATCTGGCAGGCGGAGTCTTCGAGCGCCTGTGTCAGTTCAGACCCGAGGCTATGAGACGACGACAACTCTTCGCGGTCGCGAAATACCTTGCCCATACGCTCCGGGACTTTGCCCATGTGCGTTGTCTGGCCAATGAGATACTTCGGGATGCGAAACGTTTCAAGTGACTTGTGCAGCCACGCCGCCCATTTTTCGTCTTTATGGCTGTAACTGATGAAGGCGCGATATTTGCAATCTTTGGACACGATTTACACTCGTCCTTTTTTTGTGCGCTGATCATAATGCAAACCGTCCGGCTTGTCAGAGCTTGTCCCGGATTCGATTTGAAGAATTCACAGCGACGCCTCGGGGTGTTTCGGCGCGTCCGTGCATGGCATGATAGGTGCCTGTACTGTCGGCCGGACTCGAGCCGTAAACGATATGAGGTTCTTCGCTGCAACATTAGCCGTCGCGACCTTTGCGGTCGCACCGGTGTCGGCAGCCACTGCTCAGGGCCTGCAGCTTCCGCCCCTCAATACGCCGGCCACCGGCGAGCAGCTACCCGGCAAGTTCGTCTGGTTCGATATGGCGACACCCGCGATAGCCGATCAGCAAAGCTTTTATGGAACAGTGTTCGGCTGGAGTTTTGACGCACCGGTTCGAACCGAAGATGGCTACGTACTCGTTAAGAACCAGGGGCGTGCGATCGCCGGTATGTTCGGCTACGAACCGCCCGATGGCGAGAAAGATGGTGCTACATGGATCGCATTGATGTCTGTGCTGGATCCGGACCATGCCGCGAGTATCGTCACGGCGAACGGCGGCAGCGTCGAAGTCGCGGCGGCAACTGTGGCCGGCCGCGGGCGCCACGCATTGTTTCGCGATCCTGCCGGAGCTATCTTTGGCGTGCTGCGCTCGGACAGCGGTGACCCTTTCGATGAA
>CAZHLE010000102.1:0-755 GCA_964533065.1 uncultured Woeseiaceae bacterium
TGGCCGGCGTGCTGCCGCACCGCGGCCAGGCGGGTCAGCCACGCAAGGTCGCCGGGCTCAGTGCGGGCGCTATGCTGGACGCGGAACTGGACGCATTACTGCTGTTGAATCTTGAGCCAGGCGCCGATTTTCCCGCCACGGCGGACAGTGTCAAAAAGATCGGCAAGCAGAAGTTTGTCGTCGCGCTGTCGGCATTTGATTCCGAGGCCTTGCGCAACTCTGTGGATTTACTGCTGCCGATCGGTACGTTCGCCGAGACATCGGGTACCTACGTCAATGTAGCCGGTACCTGGCAGAGTTTCGCCGGCGTTGCCTCGCCGGTTGGTGAAGCGCGCCCGGCATGGAAAGTCCTGCGCGTGATTGGCAACCTGCTGGATGCGGCCGGCTTTGACTTTGTAACGAGCGAAGAAGTTCGCAATGAGCTTGCGGCGCAAATCGGCGAGGTTACGCCGAACAATTCTGTCGCCGATGACCGTGTGCATTCGAAGCCGAACGGTGCCGATGCAGCGGTGGACATTGACATCGCTTTGTATTCGGTGGATGGGCTGGTGCGGCGCGCCACGGCGCTGCAGCTGACGCCGGCCGCGAAGCGTGCCGCGGGTGAGGGCGCATGAACGCGGTGCTGGATTTCTTTGTCGCCAGTTGGGACGCGGTGCCGCCATTGCTGCAGTACCTGGTGACGGTACTGGCAAAAATCCTGCTGGTCGCGATCGTTGTAATTCTCGCGGTTGCCTTTTCGACCTATTTTGAACGCA
>CAZHLE010000102.1:765-8293 GCA_964533065.1 uncultured Woeseiaceae bacterium
TGGCGCCGAGGGCTTTGCCAGGGCCATGGCGGATATCGGCCGCATGCAGGCACGTGTCGGGCCGAACCGGGTCGGGCCGCTCGGCCTCGGGCAGCCGTTCGCCGATGTGATCAAGCTGCTGATCAAGGAAGTCGTGGTTCCGGCAAAATCGAACCGCTTCCTGTTCGTGATCGCACCGCTTTTGACGCTTGTGCCGGCGCTGGCGGCCTGGGCGGTCATTCCGATGAATGACTGGTTTGTGATCGCCGATATCAATGCCGGCCTGTTATACGTGCTTGCCTTGACGTCGATGGGCGTCTACGGCGTGATCCTCGCCGGCTGGGCGACGAATTCCAAGTATGCGTTTCTCGGTGCTATGCGCTCCGCGGCGCAAATTGTTGCCTACGAGATAGCGATGGGTTTTGCCCTGGTCGGCGTGCTGATGGCCGCGGGTAGCCTCAATCTTGGCGACATTGTCCGTTCCCAGGCTGGCGGCTTTACAAACTGGTTCCTGTTGCCTTTATTTCCCTTGTTCCTCGTCTACTGGATTTCAGGAGTCGCGGAGACCAATCGGGCGCCGTTCGACGTGGCGGAAGGCGAGTCCGAGATCGTCGCCGGATTCCATGTCGAGTATTCGGGCGTCGCGTTCGCGCTGTTTTTCCTCGCCGAGTACGCGAACATGGTGCTGATCTCAGGCCTGACCGCGATTTTCTTTCTTGGCGGCTGGGCGTCACCGCTTGAAGGTATTGCCTTGTTCGAGAGCCTGCATGACAACGCCGTATACGGCTGGATTTTCGGTGGTGGTTTCCCCTGGCTGTTCATCAAGATCGCGTTT
Source organism: uncultured Woeseiaceae bacterium (assembly GCA_964533065.1). Lineage (GTDB taxonomy): Bacteria > Pseudomonadota > Gammaproteobacteria > Steroidobacterales > Woeseiaceae > UBA1847. The sequence goes on from CAZHLE010000102.1 coordinate 1,580, forward strand.
TTCATGTACACATTCTTCTGGTTGCGGGCGACGTTTCCGCGTTATCGCTACGACCAGATCATGCGCCTCGGGTGGAAAGTTTTCATTCCTGTCACTCTCGTCTGGATTACCGTCGAGGGCATCATGGCCTGGCTGCATATCGGTCCATGGTCGGGGCTGACGATATGAGTCGAGTCATCAGTTATATCAAGACGTTCGCTTTGTGGGAGCTCCTCAAGGGTCTCTCAGTTACGCAACGTAATTTCTTCCGTAAGCCAGTGACGCTGGAGTACCCGGAGGAAAAAACGCCGCAATCCCCACGCTTTCGCGGCTTACATGCGTTGCGCCGTTATCCGAACGGTGAGGAGCGTTGCATCGCCTGCAAGTTATGCGAGGCCGTTTGTCCTGCGCTCGCGATCACGATTGAGTCCGACGTGGGTAACGATGGAACGCGCCGTACGACACGCTATGACATCGACCTCTTCAAGTGCATTTATTGCGGCTTCTGCGAGGAAGCCTGCCCGGTCGATGCGATCGTCGAAACCCGGATTCATGAGTACCACATGGAGTCGCCCGGCGAGAACATCATGACCAAGGACAAATTGCTCGCGATCGGTGACAAGTACGATGCGATGATTTCAGCCGATAAGGCTCAGGATGCGAAGTACTGCTGATGGGAATGCTGCTGCACACGGTCCTGTTTTATGCCTTCGCGACCATCCTGATGGGTGCGGCGCTCGGTGTGGTGTTCTCGCGCAACCCGGTGCACGCGATCATGTTCCTGGTCCTCGCTTTCTTCCAGAGCGCGATGCTCTGGATGCTGGCCGAAGCGGAATTCCTCGCGATCATTCTCGTGCTGGTCTACGTCGGCGCGGTCATGGTGCTGTTCCTGTTCGTCGTGATGATGCTTGATATCAACGTTGAGGCTGTGCGCAAGGGGCTCGATCGTTATGCGGCGCTGGCTATTGGTGTCGCGCTGCTGATGGCTTTCGAACTGGTTCAGCTGATCTGGCTGCGCGGTAGTGCCGAATTCGGATCTGGCGGGTTCGTGCCATACCCGGAGGATTACAACAATACCAAGGCGCTCGGCAGCGTTCTTTACACCGAACATGTGTACGCGTTTGAGATCGCTGCCGTTATCCTGCTGCTGGCGATCGTTGCCGCCATCACGCTGACCATGCGCAAGCGCCCGGGGCTGAAAGTGCAGGATATCGCCCGGCAGGTTGCAGTGCGTGCGAAGGATCGGCTGCGTATCGTCAAGATGGATGCGGAGAAGAAGCAATGATCGGCCTGCATCATTATCTGGTCGTGTCCGCGATGCTGTTCGTATTGAGTATCGCCGGCATCATGCTCAATCGTCGCAACCTGATCCTGATGCTCATGTGCATCGAGCTCATGCTGCTGGCGGTCAATTTCAACTTCGTCGCATTTTCACGCCATCTCGGTGATGACACCGGGCAGGTATTCGTATTTTTCATCCTGACCGTGGCGGCGGCTGAAGCTGCCATCGGTCTCGCAATACTCGTCACGCTGTTCCGCAACCGGCACACGATCAATGTGCAGGAAATGAACGAGATGAAGGGTTAGGCGACGTTGCTGAATTATTACCTGACCATAGTCCTTGCCCCGCTGGCGGCGGCCGTGATCGCCGGATTGTTTGGCCGGCAAATCGGGCGCGCGGCTTCGCACTGGCTGACCATCCTCGCCGTCGGCACGTCGTGTGCCTTGTCGGTGCTCGTACTCAAGGCCATGTTCTGGGACGGAGCGGCGAGCGAGAATATCAGCCTGTACACCTGGGCAGTCACGGATGGGCTGCACATGGAAGTCGGCTTCCTCGTCGATCGCCTGACGGCACTGATGATGGTCGTGGTCACCTTCGTTTCGCTGATGGTGCATGTCTACACGATCGGCTACATGCACGACGATCCGGGTTACCAGCGTTTCTTCAGTTACATCTCGTTGTTCACATTCGCGATGCTCATGCTGGTCATGTCGAACAATTTCCTGCAGCTGTTTTTCGGCTGGGAAGCGGTCGGCCTCGTTTCCTATCTGCTGATCGGTTTCTGGTTTAAGCGCGAATCAGCGATTTTCGCGAACCTCAAGGCCTTCCTTGTGAATCGGGTCGGCGATTTCGGTTTCCTGCTGGGCATTGCCGCAGTGGTGATGTTCACGGGCTCGCTCGATTACGCGACCGTGTTTTCGTCCGCGGACCACGTAGCCGGGCAGACCATCGAGGTTCTGCCGGGTTCGGCCTGGAACGCGATGACGGTCATCTGCATCCTGCTGTTTATTGGCGCGATGGGTAAGTCGGCGCAGGCGCCATTGCATGTCTGGCTGCCGGATTCGATGGAGGGCCCGACGCCGATTTCGGCATTGATCCATGCGGCGACCATGGTCACGGCCGGCATCTTCATGGTGGCACGCATGTCGCCTTTGTTCGAGTTGTCCGAAACGGCGCTCGCAGTGGTCATTACGATCGGCGCGATCACGGCGTTTTTCATGGGACTGCTTGGCATTGTGCAGAATGATATCAAGCGCGTTGTTGCGTACTCGACCTTGTCCCAGCTTGGTTACATGACGGTCGCGCTGGGCGCTTCGGCCTATAGCGCCGCCATCTTCCATCTGATGACGCATGCCTTCTTCAAGGCGTTGCTGTTCCTCGCGGCCGGTTCGGTCATCATCGCGATGCATCACGAGCAGGACATCCGCAAGATGGGTGGGCTCAGAAAGTACATGCCGATCACCTACTGGACAGCGCTGGTCGGTTCGCTGGCGCTGATCGGCTTTCCGGGCAGCAGCGGCTTTTTCTCGAAGGACCTGCTGATCGAGGCGGTCAAGTACTCGCATTGGCAGGGGCAGGGCGCCGTGTACTGGATCGCCTACCTGAGTGTGTTGCTCGGTGTTTTCGTGACAGCTCTGTACTCGTTCCGCATGTTTTTCCTCGTATTCCATGGCGCGGAACGCATGGATGCTGAGACTAAGTCACACCTGCACGAGACCCCGTGGGTGGTAACAGTCCCGCTGATCCTGCTGGCCATTCCGTCGGCGTTGATCGGCTGGTTCACAACCGGGCCGGTGCTATTTGAGGGTTATTTTGGCGATGCCATCATGGTCGCTCCGGCGCATGACGTCTTGCAGCATCTCGGTGCGCACCTGTGGCATGGCAGCTGGGCCCTGGTGAAACATATCTACGTATCGCCGGCTTTCTGGCTGGCGGCAAGCGGTACTTTTGTCGCCTGGCTCCTGTACCTGCGCCGGCCCGATATTCCGGCAATGATCGAGGCGAAAGTATCGGGTCTGCACCAGCTGCTCGTGAACAAGTATTACTTCGACGATCTCTACATCAAGGGATTCGCGGTCTGGGGCCGGTCCTTTGGCAAGTTTCTGTGGCAGAAGGGCGACGAGTTACTGATCGATGGTCTGTTGGTCAACGGCACTGCCAGGACCGTCGGCAAGCTGGCCGGCGTCATGCGGCATCTGCAAACCGGCTACCTGTATACCTATGCGTTCGCCATGATTATTGGCCTGACCGCGTTGCTCAGCTGGCTGATCTGGTTCCGCTAGGGTGCATCGATGAGTCTATTCTCACAGCACCTTCTGAGCCTGCTTATCTGGCTGCCGATTCTGGGCGGCCTGATGTTGCTGGTCATCGGTGATGACGGCAATGCTCGCTCGGCCCGCGCCGGCATGATGCGCATGAGCGCCTTGCTGATTACGGTGCTCACCTTTGTGTTCAGCACAGCGCTGTTTGCCGGCTTCGACAATGCTGAGCCCGGCATGCAGTTCATCGAAAGGCAGATCTGGATCGAGGCGATCAACGCGTATTACTACCTCGGCGTCGATGGCTTCTCCACGCCGCTGATCCTGCTGACGACGTTTATCACGCCGCTGGTAGTTGTCGCCGGCTGGGACTCGATCAAGTCGCGCCCGGCACAGTACTTCGCCGCGTTCCTGATTCTCGAAGGATTGATGATCGGCGTGTTCTCGGCGCTGGATGGCCTGCTGTTTTACGTCTTCTGGGAAGCCATGCTGGTGCCGATGTTCCTGATCATCGGCGTCTGGGGCGGTGAGCGGCGTGTGTACGCGACCATCAAGTTCTTCCTGTACACGTTCCTTGGCTCGGTCCTGATGCTGGTTGCCTTCATCTACCTGTTCGGCAAGACCGGCAGTTTCGATCTGCTGGGATTCATGAATGCGCCATTGTCGATGACGGCGCAAAAACTGATCTTCCTCGCGTTCCTCGCCGCGTTCGCCGTCAAGGTGCCGATGTGGCCAGTGCACACCTGGCTGCCGGACGCGCACGTGGAAGCACCGACGGGCGGTTCGGTCATCCTGGCAGCGATCATGTTGAAAATGGGCGGCTACGGATTTGTGCGACTTTCGTTGCCCATCGTTCCGGATGGCAGCGCCTACTTTGCCAACTTCGTTATTGCGCTGTCGCTGATCGCGGTCGTCTATATCGGGTTCGTCGCGTTGATGCAGAAAGACATGAAAAAACTCATCGCGTATTCATCGATTGCGCACATGGGGTTCGTTACGCTTGGTTTTTTCCTGTTCTGGTCGATCGGTCCCGGTAGCGGCGCAGCATTAGGCATATCGGGTGGCATGGTGCAGATGGTGTCGCACGGCCTGATATCGGCCGCGATGTTTCTTTGCGTTGGCGTATTGTATGACCGCGTACACAGCCGCTGGATTGCTGACTACGGCGGGGTTGCGAACACAATGCCGACGTTTGCGTCCTTCATGGTGCTGTTCTCGATGGCGAATGCGGGCCTGCCCGGCACGTCCGGCTTCGTCGGCGAATTCATGGTCATCATCGCGAGTTTCAAGGCGAATTTCTGGTTTGCGTTCCTCGCTGCCAGCACCTTGATTCTCGGGGCGGCCTACACTCTGTGGATGGTGAAGCGCGTGCTGTACGGCGAGGTGGCCAACGAAAACGTGGCCAAACTGGAAGACCTGAACACGCGCGAATTTGTCGTGCTCGGTGTGCTGGCGATTTCCGTGCTGCTGCTTGGACTATGGCCGGCACCTCTGGTCGACATGATGAACACGAGTATTGAAACCTTGTTGGCGCAAATTGCGCAGTCGAAACTCTGACGGGCGATACGATGAATCTTGCGAATTACATATCAGCCGCGCCGGAAATGACCCTGCTGGGTCTGTTGTGCGTCGTGCTGGTGGCCGACCTGTTTGTGGATGACGAGCATCGCAACGTGACCTACTGGCTGAGCATGGCGAGCCTCGCGATAACGATGTGGGTGCTGTTCTCGACAGCGCCGATGGAAAGAACCGTTCTGTTCAGCGGCGCTTACGTCAGCGACGCATTGTCGCAGGCGATGAAGATCGCTGTGGTGGGTTTCGTAGCAATCGCGTTCGTGTATGCGCGCGACTACTTGCGTGCCAACGATTTGCACAAGGGCGAGTACTACGTGCTCGGCATGTTCGGTTTGCTCGGCATGATGATCATGATCTCGGCGAACAGCATGTTATCGATGTATCTTGGCCTCGAGACACTCGCGCTGTCGCAGTACGCGCTGGTCGCCTTCGATCGCAACAATGCCAATGCATCGGAAGCGGCGATGAAGTACTTTGTGCTCGGCGCCATTGCCTCGGGTGCGCTGCTGTACGGCATATCGTGGGTCTACGGTGTGACAGGCACGCTGGAGTTTTCGACGATGGCTGACACTATCGCTGCGAACCCTGGCATGAATGGCTTGTCACTGTGGTTCGGCCTGGCATTCCTGATTGTCGGCATCGCGTTCAAGTTCGGTGCCGTGCCGTTTCATATGTGGTTGCCCGATGTTTATGAAGGTGCTCGTTCGCCGGTGACTTTGTATATCGCGTCGGCGCCCAAGATTGCGGCATTGGCGCTGTTGCTGCGCATCCTGGTTGACGGACTCGGTGATTTACACGCGGTCTGGGCCGACATGATCATGGTGCTTGCGGTACTTTCCCTGCTTGTCGGCAACGTGGTGGCGATCGCGCAAACCAACATCAAGCGCATGCTGGGGTATTCGACCATCGCGCATGTGGGCTTCATCCTGCTGGCGGTGTTTTGTGGCACGGCGAAGGGCAATGCGGCGGCACTGTTCTACACACTGACCTATGTCGTGGCGACGGCCGGCGCTTTCGGTATTGTCATCCTGCTGAGCCGCCGTGGCTACGAGGCGGAGTTGCTCAGCGACTTCAAGGGACTCAATGCGCGCAGCCCCTGGTCGGCTCTGATGATGATGTTCATCATGCTGAGCCTCGCCGGCATTCCGCCGTTGGTGGGCTTTTTCGGCAAGCTCAACGTCATCGATGCGGTGTTGAGTTCGGGGTACACGGGCCTGGCCATTCTCATGGTCCTTGCATCCGTGGTGGGGGCCTATTACTACCTGCGAGTGATCTGGTACATGTATTTCGACGCGGCCGAGGACCTGGCCGTGTTGCAGATGAGCGGCGATACGCGCCTCGTACTGAGCCTGAACGCCATCGCCGTACTGGGGCTCGGCCTTGTGCCCGGATGGCTCTGGACGCTCTGCACGCGGGTACTCAGCTAGGGGTCAGGCCCTTTGGTTGCTACGGGGTCAGAGCCCTTTCGCAGAAAGGGCTCTGACCCCTTTTACTTCTTAGCAAGACTTGCGACTTCCGGTTCACCTGAGTATAGTCCCGCTCCTGCCGATGCGGGGTGGAGCAGCCTGGCAGCTCGTCGGGCTCATAACCCGAAGGTCGCAGGTTCAAATCCTGCCCCCG
>CAZHLE010000103.1:0-8153 GCA_964533065.1 uncultured Woeseiaceae bacterium
TCCTTGTGTCGCCCGGCGCCGGGATGATTACCGGCCACAGCCTGAAAGTAGACGGTGGCTGGACGGCGCAGTAATGGCGCATTAATCATGACTGGGGTGTTGGCACCTTACCAGGCGGCAGGTTAACTGCTCGTGCAAACGGGGCCGCTGGTCTTGTCTTGGCCAGGAACGACGGTGAATACGCGTAACTCCGGCGACTGATCGGGATCTTTGATTCTTTCTACTGGCAGGCCGAGCGGCAGCCACCTCGGCACGTCGGGGCTGGCCAACAGTCATCATGCCGTAGCGTTCCGCGATGCAACCACTCGCCGTCGAAACCAATCACTGGCAGTTCTTCCGGCAGCGTGATTTCGCCTTTTTCGAGTCTGAGGTGCATTCGAAGTATTGAAATTTTTTATAAAAAGTCTATCAAAATTAATAAATTAAAAATATCTGTCAAAGTATAGCAGGATTATCTCGACTGCAACTTGAATTCGAAGTACATTTACGATAGATTTCGAGCTCGCCTCCGCCACCGGAATCTGCTGCGAGACCGGTGGCTACGAATTTCGATTACTGATCGCGGGGGATTATCGATGTTTAGACAGGCTTTTTGCGGCTCTTTGATGCTGTTCGCCGCGACAGCGATTTTACCGGGCACGGCATTCGCGCAAGGTGCGATAGAAGAAGTCGTCGTAACGGCTCAAAAAAGAGAGCAGAGCCTGCAAGATACTTCGGTCGCTGTCACAGCGATTAGTGGCAGCGATCTTTCTGCAAGTGGCATCTTTGATATCTCTCGGCTGGAGGTGCTGGCGCCGGGGCTGCAGCTGGGTCTGTCCGGCAACGATCCGCGGCCTGCAATGCGCGGCGCGCGTACCCAACAGGTCGAAGCGAATGACGTAGCTGTTGCCTTCTACACCGACGGCCTGTATCGACCTCGTCATGGTCAGGCTCTGGCAGGATTTGTGGATGTAAATCGCGTGGAGGTACTTCGTGGACCGCAGGGGACATTGTTTGGACGAAATTCGCTGGGTGGCCTCATTCACGTCATCAGCAACAAGCCGGATTTTGACGAGACTGATTTCGGCCTGTCATTGACCGGCGGTGACTTTTCGCTAATTCGCGCGGAGGGATTTTTCAATGCGCCGTTCAGTGATGCGGCTGCAATACGGTTCGCTGGGGTCCGCGAAACACGTGACCCCTATGTCAAGAACACAATCCTCGGTGATGCCGGTGGTCTGAAAGATGCGGACATGTCCTATCTGCGGGGTCAGTTCGCGATTTTGGCAAGCGATACCGTTGAGTTAACCTTGAGAGCCGAGTACTGGAAAGACGATTCAAACGGTAACGGCGACTTCGGCTACAAGGTGCTGGGCGTACCGGTAAATCCAGCGACCGGCCTCACGAACGGCACCACAGGCGTCCTGCAACCGCGTATCGGCCAGTCTACGGCGTGTGCGGCAACCTGTGGGCGCGCCGGCGCGGGACTCGATCAGTCGTCAGTGGGCGGTGGGAATACTGCAGCTCCGACCATAGCCGATCCATATACGATCGCGAGAGACGCACGGCCCGTACGTGAGGTGGAAGAGACCACCCTGGGAGGTGAACTCAACTGGGGTCTGGGTTTTGCTGATGTGAAGATATCGCTGGCTTACATGGACTACAGCGAACTGAGGCTTGCTGATGCCGACTTGTCGGCGTTCAATTCACTGCTTGCGGGGAACGACATCTCTTCCGAAACCACGTCGCAGGAAATTCAGCTGACGTCGACCAACGATGGCAGACTGGAGTGGGTCGCGGGGTTTTATTTTTTCCAGGAAGATCTGACCAACGCATTCCTGTGGCAAGATATTTCCACACTAGTGAACAATGTGCCTGATCAGGAAATTAATCAGTGGGCGCCGTGGTTGAGGCAAATTCGTCTGGATACACAATCTGCTGCAATTTATGCGCAAGGTACTTACAGTCTTACTGACAGACTTCGGGTACTCGCGGGGCTGCGATATACTGACGACGACCGCAGTTGGGACATCTTCAGTCCAGATCCAAGCGATTTGAGTCGTCCAAATTTTACAGTCTTGCAGCTGTCTGATGCTCGAGGCGAATGGAGCCGAACGACCTGGAAAGCTGGTGTCGAGTTTGATGTTAGTGATGACGCGTTCGTATACGGGCATGTCTCCACCGGATTTCTTGCGGGTAACGCCCAGGGCGCATTCAATGGCGCGGGCACATACGACGAACAGCTTGTGACTGCCTATGAAGTAGGCAGCAAAAACGTCCTGGCCGACGGCCGTATTGTTCTTAATGCGTCGCTTTACTACAACGAGTTTGAGGATCTATTGTCGACACGTTTCGTCGATACAGGCGGAACGACTCTGGCCTTCACCGACAACGCGGGTGAAATAACGGCGCTCGGACTCGAAATCGAGGCGGATTGGCTGCCGACAGATGAGTTGCGACTGGGCGCGCGTATTTCACTCCAGAATGCGGAGTACGGGGAGTTCATTCAGCCTAATGTCTTCCAGGAGGGCGGCCAGACAATTAACGGCATAGGAAATCTGTTCAATCTCGACGGAAACCAGGTGCAAATGTCCCCGGACGTTACCGCCACATTGCTCGGAAGCTACGATTTCGAGCTTGCCGGCGGAGCCCTCCTGCGTCCGGCAATAACGCTCTATTACTCGAGTGATTACAGGGCAGACGACGCACTATTCTTTTTCGCGAACCAGGATTCCTTTACCAAGACAGATGTGAGTATCAGCTGGCTTTCACCGGATCGAATCTGGAGTGCCCGGGCATACGTCAATAATATTGAGAACGAAGCAACTCTGATGAAGGCAACACGCTTTGGAGGGGACGTGGCAATTGCAGACTACGCGACGCCCAGGACATACGGAATCACGATAAATTATAACTACTGAGATCGAAGTCCGGTGAATGGCCATTGCCGGTGACTTGCCGAGATTGACTGTAGCCGGCAGCATAAGGATCCATTGCGATGGCCAATTTCGGAACGCTTAACTGGCTTATCCTGATTGTCTACATCATCGGCAATATAGCTCTGGGCTTTTTACTCAGCAAGCGAGTACAGACCGCAGAGCATTATTTCCTGGGCCAACGGACGACCCCATGGTGGGCCATCGGGGTCTCGGTTGTTGCAACCTACGTAGGAGCGCTTACGTTTCTTGGCGGCCCCGCGTGGGCTTACGCCGAGGGCTTCTCGGTAATCTTTATCCATATCAATTATCCCATCGCGATTTTCTTCGTGATCACGGTTTTTTTGCCGTTTTTCTACAACAGCGGCGTTGCTTCTATATTTGACTACCTTGAAAAGCGATTCGGGTTGACGTCCCGGACCGTGATGTCGGGTGTGTTCTTGCTCGGTAACGCGGCCTATTCCGGGATCATGCTTTACACAACCGCGCTTGTCCTGGAGTTCATCACAGGAATCGACGTAGTAAACGCAATTGTCATAGTTGCTGTGGTGGCAGTCACCTATACGATGCTTGGCGGTATCTCGGCCGTCATCTGGACTGACGTTATTCAATCGGCGATTCTTTTTGTCGGTGCCGGTATTACAGTGATGCTACTCGTTGGTGAATTACCAGGCGGTTTCCTGGGCGCGCTGCAAGACCTTCAGGCCCAAGGAAAGACGAATCCATTCGAACTGTCCACGGATCCATCCAAGGTGGCGACAATCTGGACCGGAATTGTGGCGATGTCGATTTATCACGTAGTTGTCTACGGCGTTAACCAGATGATGGTCCAGCGCACATTGACCGCAAAAACGCTGGGTGACGCGAAAAAGTCTTACATATTAATGGGTTATCTGGCATTTCTGATTTTCGTGCTGTTCTTCGGCATCGGCATATTGTTCTACAGTTATTACGGCGGAAGGCCATTCGACAATGAAAACCTGATTGTTCTCGAATTTGTCGCGCTAATGGGTTTTCCGGGACTGATGGGGCTGGTAACGGCCGCAATCGTCGCCGCGTCAATGTCCAGCCTCGACTCCAGCCTGAATTCGATGGCCACGGTCACGACTCTCGATTTCTATGAAAAGTTCTGGCGGAGAAATGCGTCACCCGAGCACTATCTGAAGGCATCGCGCTGGTTTACGCTGTTTTGGGCGGTTCTTATGGTAGTGCCGGCGATAATCTTTACAAAGAGTGGCGGATCGGTACTGGAAATTCTGAGCAAGGTGGGCTCATTCTTCGTTGGTGCAAAGTTGGCAATGTTCGGGCTGGGTTTTTTCTCGAAACATACGACAGAGCGAGGATTGCTGATCGGCGTGGCGGCTGGGTTCCTGACACTCTGGTACGTTGAAGTGAATGCGAATATAGCCTGGCCTTGGTATTGTGCGCTGGGGGGCATTGTCAGTATGTCAGTGGCATGGATATCAAGCGTCCTGCTTGACGGATTTCAAAAGGACTATTCACCGTACACGGTGAAGGGACAGCAGGAAAAGTATCGACGAGAAGCGCTACCGGAGAAGATTGACGGTTGGTACGTTGTGCCGGGAAAGATTGACCGCGCGAGCTACTTGTTGCTTGTCTACTTCGTCTTGTGTATCGGCGCGCTATGGTTAATCGAGAGAATGATATAGGCGGTTATCAGCCATTTTCTGTAGATACCACGGTTATTCCGGTTTCTCTGAACACGTCGTAGTTCAATTGTAATAACATATCGACCAGATCGACGAAAACCCAGTTTTCGATCAACTTATCGCTCTGGCGGCGCCAGACGTCTGCTACTCGGACGGCAAATTGCTGACCCTGCGCATTGATTCCGAGCCAGGGCTTTACCATAAAGCCACCATGGGACGGCCAGCCGCCTGATGCCACGAAGTTCCCGTCCGCGAAGCGGGCAAAGTGACCTTTTACCCGGCTGTCGAGTGTGGCATCGCCGGAGCGGCGATAGGTAGTCGCTACGCGCCCTTCTTCGAAAATTGCCTCATATGGCAACTGAAACCGGGCGAATCCATCGATGCCAATATAGCTGCCGTAGCCGGAAGGCCCGTACCAGTACATGTTGCGATGCCAGTAGGGCCGCCAACCCTCGTCAGGCGTGTACAGCCTGGAGAGCATGTCATCCACCATTTGCAGACTGGTCGCTGATTCGCAAGGATTCGCGGCCGCCAGGACAATTCCGTCGGCGGTCGCCGGGCCCGGTATGAAACCTTCATAGCCATTGCTCGTCGGCAACGGCCATCGACCGATCTGGCGAAGCAAGTCGAGCATGTCGAAATACAAGTAGGTCTCAACCGCTTGGCCGGCTGTCATTCTGTGATATTCGATATAGTGCAGCCAGGTAATATCATTGCTTGCTGGAATGCCCAGCCAGTCCCGCGAGAACCTTCCGACGTAGTGGCCGTGGCTCACTACCCATTCGGCTCCCTGGTACTCGCCGCCGAAAAGCATGTCGGCGCGTCGATACAAATTATCAAAAGCACCCAACATCGGTTCTACCAAGCGGGATATGAACGCCTCGGCTCCGGCTACTTCGTTGAACGGTTGAACGACATTTACTTTGGCGTCACGATGAAGGAAGGAACGTAAAGCATCTTTTAATGTGTCGGCCTGCAAATCGTTGTATCTGTCAAGAATCACCTTGTAGGTCTGCTTGTTTTTTAACGTTTCTGCGGTCGAGATTCCCATACGATCTTCCTTGGTAGCGTGGCGGTGTTACAGAGACGGAGCCGGATGCAAGAACTCCGAGGTCGCCTTACCCACCCAGGCGAGACTTGATTGTCCGCGTAGCTGGCCTGCCAGTTTCCTGGAAGCCCTTTGTTCGTTAGGTTCGACTGTGTGACGACGACCCTACGCGCGGCCGATAGACCCGCAACGCTCGAGGACGTCGAGCCCCAGCATTTTCAGATAATGGAGCAAATCAATGAATACCCAGTTTTCGGCCAGCTTGTCGCCGTCGCGCCGGTAGACATCGACGACGCGCATCTCAGTCGGTCGATCCGACGCCGGCAGGCCGAGAAAACCGTCGCCCTGGATCACACTTATATTGGGCCAGCCAAACCAGGCGCCATAGCTTCCCTCGGCGTGCTCGAGGACATGGCCGGTAAATTCGGTGTTGCGCAATCCGGCGCGAAACGGCCCCTGGTGTTGAAGTTGATAACGCGGGATCGTATACGTCGCGCCTATGCCGCTGGGACCGAACCACAACATGTCATCGTGCCAGGTGTTGGCGAGCGAACTGTTCGATGATTGAAATCCGTCTTTTTCGACGAGATCGCGGCACATGCGCATTATCAAGTCGAGCGTCTTTTGCGATTCCGCGTCCTCCTGGGCGTCGAACAGCAGCCCATCGTGCGTCCGTGGGCCCGGGTTGATCAACTCCGCGCCAGTTTGCATGGGCAGCGGTTTCCAGCCACCCTGCTTCATAACACTGATGATGTCCAGCCACAATGCGGATTCGGAGATACGATCGCCGCTTACCTGGAAAAACTCGCAATAGGGTATCTGCACGAGTTTGCCTGTCGCCGGAATGCCGAGCCAGTCGCTGTCGAACAGTGCGAGAAACGTGCCCATGCTCGTCACCCACATTCGGCCATCAGTCAGGCTCGGCCCGGCCATGAAGATGTCCTCCCGCCGTTGCAGTGATGTGAAGGCCTGCAACATCGGACGCCAGAGCGTGCCTCCGGCGGCCTTCATACCGTGCAATTCATTGAACGGATGAACTGCCCGCAGCAAATAGTTGTCGCCGCAGTGCTTCGTCAGTTGTGTCACCAGCCGGGCGGCAGGAGTCGATTCCCAGGTATGAAAATAGTCGCGTACGATTTTCTTTGCGTGCTGCCTGTCACTCATGGATCATCCTTGCCGCGCGGCTGCTATCTGCATCATCAAATCGAGTTCGTTAAACAGCATCCATTCGGCGACGATTCGGCCATCCACGATTCGGTGCTGGGTGATGCCCCAGATCTGCACGCGTTCACCGGTGGGATCACCGTAAATGCCCGGTCCGGAGTGCGTCGCTTCGGCGCTCCAGCGTTCGGACGTTAGATAACCCTCCGTATAGTTTCCCATCCAGTAGACCTCATCGACCTGGAGCTCAAGGTCAGGAAACGATCTACATAACGAACTGAGAAGTTTGCGATATTGATCGGCGCCGGAAAACTGCCGATCCGTTGGACCTTCGAACTTGAAGTTTGGCGTATATACAGAGCCCAGGCGTTCGTAGTCCTTGCCATTCCACAGCGCGTCGAGCGTGGTCCTGGCGAAACGATCGACGTCGAAGTCGTTAACGGGTTCTGCAACCGACAAGGGGAACTCAGGCCGCCCGGCGGCACGCAGACCATCCCAGGTCGCTTTGTCGCGTGGCCAACCAGCCGGCTTTTCGGCGGTCAGATTTGCGACGACATCGTCGAGGTCACTACCGAGCTGGCGCAACATGCTCGAATTGTTGTACAGGACGTGTTCGAGAAAGATTTCGTTTTCCAGCGCCACACAGTTCGCAATTACCAGCACGTCGATAGACTTTCCGGTGGCCGGGCCATACTTGCTGTCACCGTCATTGGTGCCGCGGATAATTGTGCGGTGAGACGTGTGGAAGCCTACATCGTCGTCCCCGGCCCAAACGATCTCGTCGGCCAGCAACTGGATGTCGGAGAAGGCGCGCGTCGTGTGATGTGTATCGGCAATTATTTTCTGGCAGCCGAATTGCAGTCCATAGTCGTCGTAGACCAGGGAGGAATCGGAATAGGTGTCTGCAATATAGTCGACATTTCGATCCTCCCAGATCTTATAGGTGATCCGAACGATGTAGTCGATGATATTCCGGTAGGTTTTCTCAAACCCCCGCATCGACTGCAGCGGCCCGAAATCGTCCGGGATACGGACTTCTTCAGGCGTACCGCGCCGCGTGTAACGTTCCAGCGAAATCGCGAAGTCTGTTGGCATATGCAGTCGCTTAAGGGGCGTGGCCGTTCTACGACAGTTCGTCTGATTCATCAGCTATCTCTGGACATCAATTCTCGCAGTAATAACAGACTTCGCATGCAAACACAATATTGACAATATAAAACAATAAGTTAATTATAAATTTAAAAGAATTATTCGGGCACAATTCACAGTATAAACGCATTCGAAGTCAGTACTGCTGCAGATCCTCGCGCGGCGATCCAATAGAGGTAGAAGTTATCGCCACCGCCAGGCCTGGCGGCG
>CAZHLE010000104.1:0-8070 GCA_964533065.1 uncultured Woeseiaceae bacterium
TGAACTGCATCTCGACATCAAGGTCGACATCCTGCGCCGCACGCACGGAGTCGACGTGCAGGTCGGCAAGCCACAGGTCGCTTACCGCGAGACAATCACGAAAAAAGTCGACGACATATACACGCACAAAAAACAGTCGGGCGGTTCGGGCCAGTACGCGAAGATCGAATATACGATAGAGCCGGCCGAGACCAACGCCGGTTATGTGTTTGAGTCTGCGGTGACGGGTGGTAGCGTGCCACGCGAATACTGGAGTGCTTGTGAAAAGGCCTTTGCGTCCATGCTCGACGAAGGCACCCTCGCCGGATACCCGTTACTGGATGTGAAGTTTACCCTGTGCGACGGTGCGTTCCATGCGGTCGACTCCTCGGCGCTGGCGTTTGAAATCGCGACCAAGGCCGCTTACCGGCAGACCGTGCCCAAAGCCGGACCGCAGTTGCTGGAGCCGATCATGAAGGTAGACGTGTTTACGCCGGACGACAACGTCGGTGACGTTATCGGCGACCTGAATCGTCGCCGCGGCATGATCAAGTCGCAGGATGCGGGTCCTACCGGCGTGCGCGTCAAAGCGGATGCCCCGCTGGCCGACATGTTCGGCTACATCGGGCACCTGCGAACCCTGACCTCAGGTCGTGGCCAGTTCTCGATGGAGTTCTCGCACTACGCGCCCTGCCCGCAGAACGTCTCCGATGCGGTTATCAAGGAGACCAAGGAACGCAAGGCTGCACTGAAGAAATAAGCACAAAAGGGTCAGACCCTTTTTATGATCCGGGGTCGGAGCCCAAAAGGGCTCTGACCCCTTTTCTTTTATATGAACTGTTGTTCGGCAGCCGGCTTCGGTTCCTCGCGATCGAGGATCCAGAGTTTAAAATTACGGGTCAGTACGTACAGCGCCGGGACCAGGAACAGGGTGATAAACGTCGCGAACAGAATGCCAAAGCTCATCGAGATTGCCATCGGAATGACATATTGAGCCTGCACGCTGGATTCCAGCATGATCGGCATCAACCCGGCCGCGGTCGTAAACGACGTCAGGATGATAGCGCGAAAACGTTGCGTGCCCGAATCGACCACCGCCTGCAGGATCGGCAAGCCGGCGCGCCTTGCTGAATTAATAAAGTCAACCATGATGAGGCTGTCGTTGACTACAACACCGGCCAGGGCAACCAGACCAAACAGCGAAAACATGCTGACGGCTTTGCCCATAATGACGTGGCCAATCACTGCGCCGACAATGCCAAAGGGGATCACGGCCATGATGACCAGCGGCTGGCCGTAAGACTTCAGCGGAATCGCGATCAGCGCATAAATCAGGAACAACGCTGCAATCGATGCGATCGAAATGTTACGAATGAATTCCTGCTCCTCGAGGCTGCTGCCTTCCAATCCATACGTGACACCCGAATGCCTGGACAGCAGAAGCGGGATGTACTCGTCGGAAATCTCGCTGGCGATCTTGCCCGGCTCCACAATCTCCGGATCGATATCCGCTGATACGGTGATCGTCCTGGCGCGATTAAGGCGCGCGATGCTCGAGTAGCTCTTGCCAAACGAAACCTCCGCCACCGACTCGAACGGCACCTCCTCACCGCTCGGCGTACGAATACGCATATTCTCGAGGTCTGCGATCGAACGCCGGTCTTCGACCGGGTATCGGACCATCACACGCAGCTCGTCCTTGCCGCGCTGAATGCGCTGCGCCTCTTCGCCGTAAAAGGCCTGGCGCACCTGCCGGCCCAACGAATCCATGCTCAAACCGAGCGCTTGAGCCTCGGGTTTGATCGCGAGCTTGATTTCCTGGGTGCCGGTATCGGAGGAATTGCGAATATCGAACAAGCCGGCATACGTCGCGAGATGTTCTTCCAGTTCTTCGGCGGATTGCTCGAGCGCCGTGTAATTGTCACCAGACAGCCGAAAACTGAGCGGCGCACCACCGCCAAAATTATCGCCATCCTCAAAGGTCAATTCCTTGACGCCCGGAATTTCGCCAACGCGTTCACGCCAGAGTTTGGTGATGTCCGACACCTGTAAAGGCCGTCCCGTCACCATCGGTAATTCGACCCAGGCCACGGCGCCGGTGTCACCCTGCGAAAATGATCCGATGTGGCTGATCATTGGTGGCAGCTCAGGATTTTCGGCGATGTGCTCCTGGTTGAGATCAAGAATAGCGCGCTCGACACGATCAAGCGCAGTATTGCGCGCCTCGGGCGCCGAGCCACTCTCCATTTGCATATCCATGCGTATGAAATCGCCCGGCACTTCCGGGAACAGTACGACGCGTACCAGCCCGCTGCCAAGCAAGCCGCCGGTTAGGATCAGAACGCCGACAAATACCGTCACGGTGAGTCCCGGGTTTTTGATCGAGCGCAGCAGCAGCGGTCGGTAGCGATTGTGAATCAAGCGATGCAGCCCATGTTGTGTGTGACGTTGAATCTTCTGGAAAAAGCGCGGCACAGACTCAAGCGCACCGATATGGCGCTGCGGGTGAAAAAGGTCATCTTCATCGATTGCCTTTATGTTGGCGCGCACCAGGTGCGCCGGCAATATCAGCTTCGATTCGATCAGTGAAAAAATCAGGCAGAGAATTACTACCATCCCCATAGCCTCAAAAAACGGCCCGACGACGCCACCTATAAACAGCATCGGCGCGAACGCCGCAATCGTCGTCAACACGCCAAATGTCGCAGGCAAGGCCACCTTTTGTGCGCCCAATACGACGTTGTCGATGGTATGCCCGTCAGCCCGAATCTTGGTGTAGACGCTTTCGCCAATGATGATCGCATCATCCACGACGATACCCAGCACGATGATGAAGCCGAACAGGCTGATCATGTTGATAGTGACTGGCCAGGGCCCGAAGGGCATCAGAAACAAGGTGCCAAGAAAGGCAACCGGTATGCCGATGATGACCCAGGCAGCGACTTTCATACGCAGAAACAGGGACAGGACCAGGAACACCAGCAGCGCACCCTGCCACATGTTCTTCAGCATCATGTCGAGCCGACCCGTCAGGTAATGCGAGCGGTCCACCCACAAGTCCATCTCCACACCGGGCGGTAAAGTCTTGCGCTTCTCCTCGACGTAAGTCTTGACTGCGGCGGCAGTTCTCAGTTCATTCTGCTGGCCGGTTGCCAGTACGTTCAGTGTCGCCGTAGGTTCGCCATCGAAGCGACCGAAGCCTTCCGTCTCGACAAAACCGTCCTTGATGTTGGCGATGTCTCCGAGTAACAGCCGCGTTCCGCCCGGATTGGTGCGCAGCACAAGATCCGCGTATTGCCGACCCGTGTACACCTGCCCCTCGGTACGCAACAGGATATCGCCGCCCTCGGTCTTGATGGTGCCGCCCGGCATATCGATCGACGAGCGGCGTATTGCCTGCGACACCTCCGACATCGTCAGATCGTATTCACGGAGCGTGTGCTCGGAAACTTCGATACTGATCTCGAAGGCTCGATCACCATAGAAATCGACCTGGCTGATCTCGGGCATCGATAACAGGTCATCGCGCACCTCCTGCGCGATCAGCTTGCGCGAGTAGTCATCAAGATCGCCGTGGATGGCGACGAAAATAACCGGTGTGTCGGCTTCAACTTTGTATATGACCGGCTTTTCCGTAAGCCCGGGAAACGTCGATATGGCATCGACGCGCGTCTTCACTTCGGTCAGCACCTCATTGATGTCGACATCCTGAGACACCTCGATCGTGATCGAGCCATTGCCTTCCCGGGAGCGCGAGCGAATTTCGGTGATACCGGCAATGTCCTGCACCGCCTCTTCAACCTTGATGACGACTCCCTCTTCCACTTCCTGCGGCGCAGCGCCCAGGTACGCCACCTGTACCTGGATCCAATTCAGTTCAAATTCCGGGGTCGTCTGCTTGCGAATTGTAAAAGCGGAAATCAGTCCAGCCACAATAATGAAAAACATCAGCAGGTTTGCGGCGACATGGTTGGCCGCAAACCAGGCAATCAGTCCTTTCCTGGGGTTCATCTCCGATGTGTCCATGATCAATCCTCCGCGGCGACCGCGGTATTCGCGGTGCGTACGCGCATGCCGTTGGTCGGTGCGGCGATCGCGGTCGTCGCAATGCGTTCACCGGGCTCGGCGCCAGCGTCAATGTAAACGTAGGATGCATCGGTGCGCAGAATACTGACACTGCGAATTTCGATCGTGTCCTGGTCGGTGATGAACAACAGCTGGTCCGACCCGCGTACTGCACTCCGCGGCACCCGCATCACGTCGACGGCATTCGACGCCTGGATATTCGCGGCAACAAAGGTACCGATCGGCAACGGCACGCCGTCTGCGTGCAAACGATAGGGATCATCCACATGCGCGACAACGTAGGTCACCCGGCTTTGCTCATCAACAACACCCTCGGAACGAACGATCTGTGCGTTCCACACCTGGCGGCGGCCTTTTTGTATGGCGCTGAGCTGAACCGCGGGCCCACTGGTGCTGCCGGTCCGCGTGATTTCATTGCTGTCGGGCATGTCGACAAACGCCAGGTCCTGATCGGTCAACGGCAGCCGAACCTCGGCAAAGTCAGTGGCGAAGGTTACGCCAACCGGCGTACCCGGATTGACGAATTGGCCTAGGTCGGCGTCCTTGGACAGCACCATACCCTCGTAGGGTAGACGGATGTAGGTTTTGTCGAGGCTGCGTTTCGCGCTTACGAGTTCGGCGCGTGCCGAGGCCAGCGCTGCGGCGGCCGCGGCCAGTTCGGCTTCGGCGCGGTAGCCCTGCTGGCGAAGTTTCTCGGCACCGTCATTCTCGATCTGGCGCTGCCGCAGCAGCGCTTCGGACCGATCAAACGCGGCTTCGTAATTGGTCGAGTCGATGCGCATCAGCACCTCGCCCGCCTCAAACACGCCGCCCGCAATGAACTTTGGCGAAATTGCGACGATCGAGCCGGACACTTCCGCGCTGAGCACGGTCCGGGTGCGCGGCTGTACGATGCCCTGGCTCTGGATCTCGAAACTCGCGCGCGACGACTCGAGTTCCAGCACGTCGACCAGCAAATCGGGCTTCTGGACATCTCTTTTCTCTGGCTCAGGGCGAAGCGATTGCAAGGCGATGGCCACCGCGATGGTGCCACCAAGAATGCCCACGACCAGTAACATCCGCCGGGTTTTTCGTTGCATATAGATTTGTCTCGGTAAACCGGGATCGCCCCGGTTCTTGGTGAGTTGGTGTTATAGTCAACTATAACACTCAAGCGATTGATTGCAAGCAGTTAGTGACTCACGCCTCACTGGTGCAACTGGTTTATGCTGCCGCTCCTTCGGCGTCGCCACGAATGACATAAAAACGCTTTTTGTGACTTAACTCCCTGAATTCGCCACTGATTGGCGACAAACTGCCGTACATGAACGCCTACCTGAGTCATTTCGGCCTGAACAAAGTGCCATTTTCGGCCCATGTTTTCGGCAACAACGTGTTTGTCGCGCCACAGGTCGCGACGGTTGTCGCCGCCTTGAAAAAGGCCCTCACCAGCGAAGATGCTGCCGTCAGTCTGAGCGGGCCGGTCGGAGCCGGCAAAACGACCATTGCCAGGCGCGCGATTGACGGTATCGGCAAGCAGCGCGGCATTGTCACCATCGGCCGTATGCCCTTCGGTCCCGACGAAGTGCTGGAGATACTTCTGGCGGGACTCGGCGCGCGACAGTTGCCAAGGAGCACCGTGCATCGGTTCGCAATGTTCCGGCGCCTGCTGCAGCAATTTGCCGAACAGGAGACACGGGTTTTTGTCCTCGTGGAGGATGTGACTCGTATTGGCGCCGAAACATTGTCGGAAATTGAAGCGCTGACTGCCGCAGACGCGGGTGTTTCCAATGGTGCCAATCTCATCCTGCTTGGTGATGAGAGCGTCAACGAGCTGTTGCGCGATCCGAAACTGGCGCGACTCAAACAGCGATTGCGATCGCGACAAAAGATCGAGGCGCAGAGTGTGGCTGAGTTGCAGGGTTACCTGAAGCATTGCTTCCGCCTCGCCGGCCGCGAATTTGACACGCTGTTTATTGAGGGTTCGGTCGGGACGCTGCACGCGCTCAGTGATGGCCTGCCCCGCGTCGTTAACAATCTGCTCGAGTCTGTACTCAACATTGCGGCACAAAAAGGTGAAAGCCGCATCTCGCCGAGATTGATCGAGCAGGTCGCCGCCGAAGAATTCGGCCTGATCGCTGAACACAACGTGGCAGAGGTTGCGGCTGCAATCAAAAAAGCCGCCGCAGCAGAGAACCTGCAGCCGCCGGTGCCGGTCGCACCACCCGAACCCGTCGCAGTGCCGGAGTTGATTACGTCGCCAGACCCGGCGCCTGTTTTCGCAACGGAAGAGGATCATATTCCGGAATTCATTCAGGACACATTGCCCGATCTCGAGATCCTGGCTCCTGAACTGGCCACGGCGCCCGTAGCCGTGGTGACAGTCCGTAGCACCCCCCGAACTCGCGTGACGAAAGTCGAGCCCGACGAGATCAGGGCGCCGGTTACCAAAGTTGTGTACGAACCGACGGAGAATGAACTACCGGTGCTCACGAGCATACCGGCCGAAGCGCGCGATGAAGACGGCCGGGTTCCAACGGATATTCCGGCCTGGGACCGCGACCCGACTTTCGCCGAACTGCGACCGGACCTCGAAGCGCTGGAGCGGGCCATGGCGGTCTCCCAGGGGCCGGAAGCGGTGGCGGCGGCGTCGAAACGGCGCGGGACTGCCGCGGCGGACGTTTCCGACGAGGCTGCGGAAGTAATCCCGGAGATTACGCTAGACAAGCAAATCGAGGCCAAGATCCAGGAGGCGGCCGAGGCATTGAAGAAAACGCAACTGGACGCGGCCGCGGAAGTCGACGGTGATGCCGCTGCATCGAATGACGACAAGGCCTCTGTCATACCGCCAGCAACCAAACCTGCCGCAAAACCAGTCCAACAAATCGCACCAAAGCCGGCACCGAAACCGGCAGTTAAGCCGACACCGGCGCCAGCACCCAGGCCCGTTGCGGCGGCCCCAAAGCCTGCCGTGCAGAGCGCCCCGGTCGTTAAGGCACCAGCAGCAAAGGCCGATCAACGGCCGGCACTGGAGCTGAAAAAAATCGCGTCCGGTCTCGCCCGGGCGAAGACCCTTGAAGACGTCGATGACTACATGGCAGAGACTTTGTTCGGCGAAGAATTCAGTCAGCTGGCCGCGCAGGTTGCGGCAAATGCAGCGCTGGAGCCCGATCTCGAATCTCCGATCGCCGAGCTGGCCCTCGAAGCCGATGCGCCAGACCAACCGCAAGTTGCGGACTCATCGCCGTCGCAGCGGCTCAAGGTATTGCGCGAACTGAATAAGTCCGCCCCACCGCGTGGCGCACCGGAGACTCCGGATGCAGCCGAGAACATCGTCATGTCCGCTGGCGGCATCGACACAGCGCGTTCTGACGCGCCGGTTGCCGTTGACTCCATCGAAGACCAGTTTTCGACGTCAATTACACAGACGCTCAAGACGCTGAGCATTCGTCCCACCGCCAGGTCGGACGCCAACGACGCCAACGACGATGACGACGATGACGATGACGATTTGGGCAAAGGATTTTTCGGCCGTTTTCGGCGCAAGTAAAAAAGCCGGGCAATGCCCGGCTTTTCTCTGCAGTAGCTAACCGCTGCTATTTCTCGTGCTGGATATCCCACATGTAATCGACGTGCGCGCCGCAGATGTCGGTGAATTCCTTGCCCAGCGCATTGTCGTCGCCATACATTCCAGAAATCAGCTTGCCGGCGTCGATCAGGGCATCCATTCTCGTCTTCCTCTGCCACACAGGCCAGAGTGATCACGCCAAGCCCGACAGCCGCCGCTGTCATTTTGATTATTTTCATTATTTTCGCCTATGATGCACGACCGTGCAGTGCGCGGACGTACAGACCACCTGGCTAAGATTTGTCGGTCACCGCTCGGGGCGGGCCGGAGCCTCTGCGATGTAACGCTCGATAACACCCTCGAGCATGGCCAGCGGTAGTTCGCCGTGGCTCAGCACGGCATCGTGAAAGCCACGCAAATCGAAGTCATCGCCGAGCTCCGCTTCGGCACGCCGGCGC
>CAZHLE010000105.1:0-8045 GCA_964533065.1 uncultured Woeseiaceae bacterium
GCCGAAGTGCCCGATCCGTATTACGGCGGTGCCGCCGGGTTCGAGCGCGTACTGGACCTGGTTGAGAAAGCGTCCCGAGGCCTGCTCGAGACGCTGAACAAGTCCTGATCCTTATCCCTGCTCATTGTCCCAGGGCAGAAGTCGGCCTTCAGGTTTGGTGGCCGGTGGCGCTGATGGTACCTCGGGTTTCGGCGCCGGAGCTACGGACGCAGCCTCAGGTTTCGGGGCCGGTGACGTGGATGCCGCGTCAGGTTTCAGTAGCGGCGCCAGCGCCGTCTCGGGCCTTGCGATGGTCGCCTTTTCATCTGACCCATTACTTGATGTTTCAATTTTAACCTGTTGTTTTGAAACAGATGTTCTGGAAGCCATTGCCTGTACATCAAGGTTAGGCTGAGTCTCGGCGAGATTTATCTGCGATGCGCCTGACGAAGTACTTTGTTCGTCTTGTTTGGCATCACCTGCCTTTGGACGCCGCCGCGGCTCGCGCTTCGATGCCTCGGTTTCCTTCGCCATTTGTTCCCTGGCGAACTGCTCCTGCGCAACCTCTTCGGGCACATTTTGATCGGACACATTTTGCCCGGTTGCATTTTCTGCAGCGTCACGATCCGTAGCATTGCCGCGACGCCGTCGACGTCCGCCACGACTCCGACGGCTTCGCGCCGGTTTTTTCGCGCTTGCTGGCGAAGCGTCGTTTCCGGTCGCAGTCGTTTCTTGCGAGGGCGTTGCCACCTGCTTGGCTTGTTTTGGCTCTTGTTGAACCTGGTTCTCAACATCCTTTGTGTTGCGATTCTGGTCCCGCGCGGCTTTCTTGCCCGGCCGGTCGGAATTCTTGCGCTTCTTTTTTCGGCTATCGTCCGTACGCCGTTGATCCGTACGGTCGCGACTTTTCGATGCGCTACGCCCGCGACCGTCGCGATCATTGCTACTGGTGCGATGGCTGACGGAGGATGCCTTCTTTGGCTTACGCGGCTTGCTGCTGGTGGCGAACAACGATCCCAGCCATGACCAGAAACCAACGCTCTCCGGCTTCGGGGCCTGCGTCGTCGGTTTCAGTACGGCGATGGCAGCCGGTTCGATGGCTTTACGTTCGAGGATCGACTGCGGAGACTCCGGTTCCATGTCGGCACTTTTCAGTGTGTAACTAAAGCCGCTGTTTTCCGGCATGTCGACCTGGTCGTCGCGGATGCGCCGCACGTCATAATGCGGCGTTTCCAGCAAGGGATTTGCAACCAGCACTACTTGCACTTCGTTGCGAATTTCAAGGCTTTGTACCCAGTCGCGCTTTTCGTTCAGCAGGTAGGTGGCGACCTCTGCCGGTAACTGCGCGATGACTTTGGCCGTACGCTCCTTGCGCGCTTCCTCGCCGATGATGCGCAGGATTGCCAGCGCCAGCGATTCGACGCTGCGAATAGTGCCGATACCGGAGCAGCGCGGGCAGGTGAGGTAGCTCGACTCGTCCAGCGAGGGTCGCAGCCGCTGGCGCGACATCTCGAGCAGGCCGAAGCGGGAAATCTTGCCGATTTGCACTCTTGCCCGATCCTCACGAACGGCGTCTCGCAAACGGTCCTCGACCGCACGCTGGTTTTTCTGCGGACCCATATCAATGAAGTCGATGACAATCAGGCCACCGAGGTCGCGGATGCGCAGCTGCCGGGCAATTTCATCGGCAGCCTCGAGGTTGGTATTCAGCGCCGTGGCCTCGATGTCGCCACCCTTGGTGGAACGTGCCGAGTTGATGTCGATCGAGACCAGTGCTTCGGTGTGATCGATCACGATGGCGCCGCCGGAGGGCAGAGTGACCGAATGCGTAAAGGCCGACTCGATCTGCGTTTCGACCTGGAAGCGCGTAAACAGCGGCACAGGGTCGTCGTAGAACTTGATCTTCTTCAGGCTCTGCGGCACTACCTGCGAAACGAACTCAACCGCTTCCTTGTAGGTAGCTTCGTTGTCGATCAGGACTTCGCCGACATCATCGGTCATATAGTCTCGTAGCGCACGAATGACCGAATTGCTTTCACGATAGATGAGGAACGGCGACTTACGTTCCAGCACCACATTCAGAATTGCGGTCCAGACGGTGAGCAGGTTCTGCAGGTCCCAGGCGATCTCTTCCGGGCTGCGGTCAATACCCGCGGTACGCAGGATCACGCTCATATCCTTGGGAATTTCGACGCCGTCGAGCGAGGCTCGCGCGAGGTCACGTTCTTCGCCGACGATGCGTCTCGAAACGCCGCCAGAATGTGATTTATTGGGCTTGAGTACGACGAAGCGCCCGGCAAGGCTGACAAAGGTGGTTAGTGCAGCGCCTTTATTGCCACGTTCTTCCTTGTCGACCTGGACGACAATGTCCTGGCCTTCCTTGAGGACGTCGCGGATATTGAACTTGCCGGAGTCGACTGGCTTGATGAAGTACTCGGGGGAGATCTCCTTAAGCGGGAGAAATCCATGGCGTTCTGCGCCGTAATCAACAAATGCTGCCTCGAGGCTGGGCTCGAGCCGGGTGATTTTGCCTTTGTAGATATTTGCTTTTTTGCGTTCGCCTGTCGGTAATTCGATATTCAGATCATACAGGCGCTGGCCGTCGACCATCGCCATACGCAACTCTTCTTCCTGAGTTGCATTGATTAACATTCTTTTCATGGTGCCCTACTTGATTAGTGGTAAAGGGCAGTGGTTCGGGACGAAGTGCCAGCGGGCGTGCGCAGGGAGTCTCACACAGCAGGAAAAAGCGCATGCATGCGCCACCTGTGCGGTCGAGATACTTGAGGTGGTTCTGATTGCCTTGAATCAGGAACCATAAAAAATTCAGCATGTATTCCCTGCGGTTTGGCCGCTTTGGCGCTCGCTTGGATCCCGAGCTCGCTGCCATCCGGGTTGGCTCCGCATTGCGTAGCCAAGGATAAATCTTTAATAAAGTGTCTAATAACGACGCGACAGGCCCAGAAATGACTGCCGCGAAGGCTTTGTGGGCGCCGGATCCGTAGACCGGGGCTCACAGCGCGGTAATATAGCACACACCTCGAAACCATCAAGCTATTGATCATGCAAGAAAATCCGAATCAAGCGGCCGCAGAGCGAACGCAGGTCCGCAAGGTCAGCATTGATGGCGACCAGGCCGGGCAGCGTATCGACAATTTCCTGCGGCGCGAGCTGCCGGGCATTCCGAAAGGCCGAATCTACAACATTCTGAGGCGAGGTGAGGTGCGGGTGAACGGCGGCCGGGTGCGCGCCGAGTACAAGTTGCAGCAAGGCGATGAAGTTCGGATTCCGCCGGTCCGCGTGCGCAGCGAGGGTGACCCGCCGAGCGCCGGGCTTGCTGCGAGCGTGGCGGATCGCGTCCTGTTTGAAGACAAACGCCTGCTGGTTATCGACAAGCCATCCGGGGTTGCGGTGCATGGCGGCAGTGGTGTCAGTCATGGCGTGATCGAGATGCTGCGGCATGCCCGTCCCGACTTGCGCGACCTGTCTTTGGTGCACCGTTTGGACCGGGAAACCTCGGGCTGCCTGGTGCTGGCCAAGCGCCGCAGCGCGCTGCGCGAATTGCACGGACTATTTCGCGACGGGCTGGTGGAAAAGAACTACCTGGGTCTGGCGGTCGGCGACTGGCAACTGGGCGAGCAGCTCATTGATGAGCCACTGTTCGTGCATCACCGGCAAGGCGGTGAGCGCCATGTCGTCGCGAGCCGCGAGGGTAAACCCGCACAAACCCGGGTGCGGCTGTCGCGATCTTTCGGCAAATACAGCTTGCTACAGTGTTCACCGCTGACCGGTCGTACGCACCAGATTCGCGTACACCTGGAATTTTACGAGCACCCGTTGCTTGGCGATGAGCGATACGGGGACGGTGAGGCGAATCGCGCGGCGAAGAAACTGGGCTTGCAGCGATTATTCCTGCATGCGCAATCGATAGCGTTTCCCGACAGCAGTGGCAATGAACTGCACTTTACGTCGCCACTCGCCGACGACCTTGAGCAATTTCTCACGCGTCTTGCCAAATAGCCGAACGGGGCAGCAGCAATTTTATGACGGCAGCAGGTAACCCAATTCCAGCAGCTTGCCGGCAACCCAGATCATAGGCAGGCCGATCAGCGCGGTCGGGTCTTCGGTTTTCACCGATTCGAACAGTACGAAACCTGCGCCTTCGAGTTTGAAACTGCCGGCGCAGTCATAGGGCTCGTCATGACGCAGATAGACCTCGGCCAGGCGCCGGTCGTAGTGCCGAAAACGTACCGTCGTAATGTCGACATGCTGATGCCGGGTGCGGCCGATCGGATCGAGAATGCAGACCGCAGTCAGAAAGGTCATCGACTTGCCGGAGGCAGCCAGCAACTGATCGATAGCGCCGGCGTGATCGCCAGGCTTGCCCAGCACCTGGTCGTCGAGCACGGCCAGTTGGTCAGCGCCGATGATCAATGCACCGCGTGCCGTGATCGATACCGCCTCGGCTTTCTTGCGGGCCAGGTGGCTGGCAAGTTCGCGCGGCGGAAGCCCTTCTGCATTGCTTTCATTGACGTTCGGCGAGACGGACTCGTACTCCGACAGGAAACGGTCGAGCAGGCCGCGCCGGTAAGGCGACGAGGAGGCGAGGAATATGGGTGGCGCGGAGGGATTCTGCATGAAATCAAAAACTTGGCCTGAACAATCGGCAGTCTAACCGGTGCCATCGAGGAAACCGACCGTTTCCTGAGCGTTGGCTTTGACAGCCGCCGCCGCGGTCCTTATCATGCGCCCGCCATGGGCAATCCGTTGCTGCAACGCCGCACCCCGCAGGAATTGGCGGCTATCGGCCAAGCTATTGAAATCAATGCAAAAGTTTCTGATTTCGAGAGACTCAGCGAGGCAGTTGCACGGGATTTCAGGGCGCTGAATGCGCACGACCGGCCGCCGCAATGGCGCGACTCGCTGGTCAGTGGCCGGCTGGATTTTGGTTTCGCGGACGCGCAAGGCAAACTGCCAGTCGTCAGCGGGCGTGCAGCGGTTGATGCCTGGGCCGTTTGCCAGCGCTGCCTGCAGCCGTTTGTGCTATCGGTTAAGGCAGAGCTGAAACTGGTATTCGGCGACGGTGGTGGTGAAGATTACGAACTTTGGGAACTGGATGCGGGCACACTTCGTCCGGCGGACCTGGTGGATGAAGCGCTGGTCATGGCGCTGCCGTTTGCGGCAAAGCATGACGCCGACGCTGCATGTGTGGCGATGACGGTGGCGGGCACGACAGCGGCCACGATGAAAACGCCGTTTGCGAATCTGAGGTCGCAGATGGGCAAGGAAAACTGAATTTAATGATGGCGCGCAAGTACCATTGTTCCAGGAGAAGAGAATGGCTGTTCAAAAAAGTCGCAGGACCCCAGCAACGCGTGGCGCACGCCGCTCACATGACAAGCTGAAAAAACCGGCGGTGTCTGTTGACCCGACTTCCGGCGAGACGCATTTGCGACATCGAGTGACTGCGGACGGCTTCTATCGCGGCAATCAGGTGATTGTGCAGCCGGAAGTCGCAGAAGACGACGACGAGTAAACGGCCAGGCTGAACTGTTCATGCGCTGCATGACGTTCTGTTTGTGGCAACGAAGTCAATAATTTCCCTTGACGCAATGAGCGGCGACCGAGGCGCCGAGGTAGTCGTGCGCGCTGCAAATGCGGCACTGGTTGCGCATGCCGGGCTGGAGCTGATCCTGGTGGGCGATCAAGCGGTGCTGCAGGACCTCGTGACACGAATCGTTGGCGACGAACCGCGGTTGTCAATCGTGCATGCCAGTGAAGTAGTCACGATGGACGAATCTCCGGTGGAGGCTTTGCGCAGGAAAAAAGATTCGTCCATGCGTGTTGCCCTGAACCTGGTCAAGAGTGGTGCGGCGGCCGCTTGCGTCAGTGCCGGCAATACCGGTGCGCTCATGGCCACCGCTAAATACGTGCTGAAAATGTTGCCCGGCATTGACCGGCCCGCAATCATTACCGAGTTGCCCGCGATCGGCGGTACCCTGCATATGCTCGACCTCGGTGCCAATACCCTGTGTTCCGCCGAGCACCTGTTTCAGTTCGCCATCATGGGGTCGATCGTAGCGGCGGATATCACCGGCATCGAAGCGCCAAAAATCGCCTTGCTGAATATCGGCGCCGAGGATACCAAGGGCCACGATACTGTACGGGAGGCCGCCGCAATGCTCGCGGCCAGCAGCCTCAATTACGTTGGCTTCATCGAGGGCAGCGATTTATTTGCCGGCAAGGCCGACGTGGTCGTCACGGACGGCTTTACCGGTAACGTAGCGCTAAAGACCATGGAAGGTACTGCCGGGCTTGTGTCGCACTACCTGCGGCGCGCCTTTACAAAGGGCTGGTTCGAAAAGTTGCAGGCAATATTATCGCGCCCCGTGCTGCGCAACCTTGCCGAGGAAATGGACTCGCGTAAATACAACGGAGCGACTCTGGTCGGTCTCGATGGTATTGTGATCAAAAGCCACGGCGGCGCCGACAGCTTCGCGTTCCAGCATGCGATTGACACGGCGGTTGTCGAAGTTCAAAACCAGGTGCCGCAACAGATCTGGCGCCTGCTGCAACGGGAAGCCGCATGACATACACAAAAATAGTTGGCACCGGACGATACCTGCCGGAAAAAATTCTGACCAACTTCGACCTGGAAAAGATGGTCGACACATCGGATGAGTGGATTCGGACACGGACTGGTGTGGAGCGCCGGCATATCGTTGCGCCAGAGCAGACCACGTCTGACATGTGTGTGGAGGCGGCGCAGATCGCGATTGCCGATGCCGGCATCAACGTCACGGATATCGACATGGTGCTGGTCGGCACGACTTCGCCCGATCTGATCTTCCCGAATTGCGCGACCCTGGTGCAGCATCGCCTCGGTATTCCGGCATGCCCGGCTATCGGCATGGAAGCCGCGTGCACGAGCTTCATATATGCACTCACCACCGCCGATAAGTTCATCAAGGCGGGCGAAGCAAAGTGTGCGCTTGTAATCGGTGCTGAATGCATCAGCAAACTGATCGACTGGACCGATCGCAATACCTGCGTATTGTTTGGTGATGGCGCCGGCGCCGTGATCGTGAAGCCGTCCGAAGAACCCGGCATCCTCGCCACACACCTCGGTGCGGATGGCCAGTACAAGGATCTGCTCTATTACCCGGTCGGCGCATCGAAGGACTTGCACAAAGCCGGCACCGATCAGGCATCGATCATGATGACCGGCAACGAGGTATTCAAGGTCGCGGTAAAAACGCTGGGCAACGTCGCTACTGAAGTGCTGGCCAAGGCCGGCATCCACCAGGACGAGCTCGACTGGCTGGTTCCTCACCAGGCCAATATCCGCATTATCCAGGCCACGGCGAAGCGCCTTGATCTGCCGATGGAAAAAGTCATTCTCACTGTGCAGGATCATGGCAATACCTCTGCCGCGTCCGTGCCAATGGCACTGGATGTCGGGCGCCGTGACGGCCGCATCAAACCAGGTCAACTGGTCTTGATGGAAGCGTTCGGTGGTGGCTTTACCTGGGGGTCGGTGCTGCTCCGTATGTAGCAACGCTGCGCGTTACTACCAGAGCTTGACAGCCTTGCGTGCTGCGGAACGACGTTGCATTCGCTGATGCAGCTGCTGGCGGCGACGATCAATGCGATCGCGACGCACCGCGCTGTCAAATGACTTGCCGTGATCCCGGTCGAAGGATACGCGGAATGTACAAAAGTCTTCATAGGCCTCGCGCACGTGATGCAGGTCCTGCATGATCAGTTCAACCACGATGACATCATCGAGATAGCCAATAACCGGAATATCGTCAGGCAGGATATCTTCCGGGTCCGCGAAATAAATGAACATCGCCAACAGCCTTTCGCGATCGCCGTCGGGTAATTGCCAATCGTCGTCGGTCAGCATCTGCATGAACATTTCGATTTCAGGGAGCCGGCGCGCGACAAAATCCGGCAACGGCTCGTTGCTGCGAATTTCCTCCAGCGCATCGCGAATCGCTTCAACAATTTCTGCTTCGTCAGCGTACCGAACCGCGTTTCTGGACTGCTTCAGCGCATCGCGA
>CAZHLE010000106.1:0-3391 GCA_964533065.1 uncultured Woeseiaceae bacterium
CGTGTTGCTGGCCGCGGCTGCGCGCAAGCTCGGTGTTGCCTTCGATACGCTGAGCACACGGGACGGCGCCGTGCTCGCGGCCGACGGCACGCGCATCCCCTACACCGAGCTCGCACTGCTCGCTGCCGACATCGAGCCGCCGCGAAATCCTGTACTCAAGGATCGCAGCAACTGGAAGTTGCTCGGACGTTCACTGCCGCGTGTTGACATGGTCGCAAAGTGCACGGGCACGGCAGAATATTCCATCGATGTGCGATTGCCCGGCATGCTGTTTGCAACCGTCCGGATGAATCCGCAGCTTGGCGGCGACTTGCTGAGTTTTGATGCGACTGCCGCCGACGCGATGCCCGGCGTGCGCAAGATCGAGACGCTGCCCGGCGGCGTATTGGTCATTGCCAGCAATACCTGGTACGCGATGCAGGCGGCGAAGGCGATTCAGTGCAAGTGGGCTCCGGCGCCCTACCCGGCATCGAGCGAGGCCCAATTCGCCGTGGTCGATGACGCCTTCGATGCGGATCACGACAGCCGCTTTCTCGATGCCGGCGATGTAGACGAAATATTTGTCAATGGTGCCGATATCGAAGGCGAATACGCGGTGCCCTACCTCGCGCACGCGACCATGGAACCGCTCAACGCCGTTGCATGGCTTAAGGACGGCCAGCTGGAAATCTGGGCCGGCACCCAGGCTCCGACGCAGGCAATCAAGGACAGCGCCGCGATTGCGGGTATCGACGCGGACCAGGTGCTTCTGCATACGACGCTGATGGGCGGCGGTTTCGGCCGGCGCGCCGAGGCAGATTTCATCAAGACAGCCGTGCATGCTGCGATGGCAATGCCCGGCGTGCCGATCAAACTGACCTGGTCACGTGAAGAAGACATGACCCACGATACCTATCGGCCGCTGGCCAAAGCTCGGTTCCGGGCCACCGTTGCGGACGGCAGGCCGGTCGCATTGGATCTGGCACTCGCAGCGCCCTCCGCGATCGCATCGCAACTGTCGCGCATCGGCCTTGCGATTCCGGGCCCCGACATCTCCATCGTGCAGGCAGCCTGGGACCAGCCTTACGATATCCCGAACTACCGTGTCAGCGGATACCGCGCACCCGTGATGACACCGATATCGTCCTGGCGTTCGGTGGGTGCATCACAAAACGGGTTCTTTCATGAATCCGCGCTCGATGAGATCGCGCATGCGGCCGGCGCGGATCCCTTGCAAATGCGACTCGCCCTGCTCACGCACGAACCGAGCCGCAAGGTGCTGCAAGCCGTTGCCGAAATGTCAGGCTGGGGCAGCGAGCTACCGCAGGGGCATGGCCGCGGCGTCGCGTTCGTACTGTCTTTCGGCGTGCCCGTCGCGGAAGTCATCGAAGTTGCAGCGACGGACAGCGGCATCCGTATCCTCAAGGTCTGGGCCGCGGCCGATGTCGGCGTTGCGCTGGACCCGCGCAACATCGAAGCGCAGCTGCAGTCGGCCATCAATTTCGGTCTGAGCGCCGCCATCATGAGCGAAATAACGCTCAAGGACGGTGTCGTTGAACAGAGCAACTTTCACAACTACGACTCGATTCGCATTGCCGCAGCGCCGCACATCGAGGTCCGCGTTCTCGAAAATGGCACAAAGATCCGCGGCATCGGCGAACCGGGCCTGCCGCCGGCGGCACCCGCACTCGCCAACGCCATCTTCGCTGCCACCGGGCAGCGCATTCGCGAGCTGCCGCTCCGAAAACATATCCGCTTTGCCTGATTGAAGCGGCTTTCTGCCGGACGCAGCCGTCCAGGTTGTCAGCATAAAGCGCTAGTCGCGCCCAGTAAAAATCTCCAATGGCAGTATCGCGGTCACACCGACGTTCGGAACGTCAACCAGTTGCCCAATCCGCATGTCGACAGCAATACTTGCAATCATATAGGCCTGCGTCCGGTCGTAACCATACTCCGACACGATGTAGTCAATCATGGCAGCCAGGGCATTCTAAATCTGATGAATGTCTGCGAAGCGTCCCGGTGATCATGCGCCGGGTGGTGTCTCCGCAGTGGTAGTCGATGCCGCAGAGGGGTCGGCTCCCTTACCGATATGTTGTTCGAGAAATGCGAGGATCTTGGTATACAGCTCCTCGCGATTTTTTTCGTCGAAGAAACCATGGCCTTCGCCCGATTTAAATAACCTGTGCGGTGCGAATTGTCATTTATCGCAGGATCTTGCGGTTTTCGTCAGCTTGTCAAGTTCATTGAACGGACGACGTACGCATCAGGGTATTCGCGGCGCCATTCCCGTGTCGATGCCTGACGATGAAGCTCGAAAGCCCACTCGAACTCAAGGCGTCCGCTGGAAATCATGCTGCCGCGGTCTGTATCAGCTTCCAATTGCAGCGTGAGCAGTAATTCGCACCGCACAACTTACCGAGTAGGCCGTAGCACAGTGATTAATCAGGATCGCGGTTAAAGCAAGTCTTCCTTCACTTTCGCGAACCGCGGCGCCATGACAGCTCGGACAGCCACAGCGATCACGATTGATACAAGGAGCGGCCAGATGGTGATCAGGGAAACTGAGTAAATTACGCCAACCAAAACACTGGTACCTTCCAGTACGCTAAAAAACCTTCTTAACGGTTTTGCGACAGCGGATACCTTGCCACACAACCGGCAACGCATAGAGCCGTCAGTGGAGTACGCCACCGCCTCAAGAATCGGGATACCATGTTTTGAACAGTTATTGCACGTTAGACCCATTGCGAAGTCACCTTATAGCCGAAATCCTCAGTCTTGCTGCTTGCCGTCATCTTCCAGCTAAACCAATTTCGATAAATCGCTGAAGTCCCGCCGCAAGCTGATTCCTGGCTTCTTGCGGTAGCTGTGGAAGAATTGGACTATTTGGATTCACGGTGTTTATGAACCAAGATAAATTGCCGTCGCCTGGCGAACAATCAAGAGCGTCGATTGGTCTTCTAATGCTTCTCCGCCTTTTTCGATAATCGCGCGTTTCGCCTACAGCGCGAGCTGCAAAGCCTCACCAAGAAGCATATGTTCAATTGTAGCTGCCTGAACTTGTTGACCAGGCCCATGATTTCCATGAAGCCGAGATTGATGCCGAGAAAATCGATACAACCCTTGGAGTATTGAAACAACACCGTCAGATGCCTGTTCAGTAAATCCGCCAGGCCCTTGACCAACACCCCCGACATTGCCTGATTGCAGCGGCGGCAGCCCGTAAATGTCTCTGGCCATGCCGTACTGTTTCGTTGCAATGGCCTTGCCCTAACAGGAGGTAGCCCGGGCATTGGCAAGTGCACAACGGCACCGTTACCCTGCCATAGACCTTAGAGCTGTGCCAGAATTCTCTCGACGTCCTCTCGACTAAATATGAAACTGGTAATCAAATCATCTTCGATGACTC
>CAZHLE010000106.1:3401-8018 GCA_964533065.1 uncultured Woeseiaceae bacterium
TTTTGAAAGTGTCGATCGAACCTATCCCGTTAGATGCCATCGATTCATGTAATTGGCCGCGCCAATACTCCACGCCACGATCGCCGTCTGGGCGTCGCTCCCCAACTATTAGTTGACCAAACTCTACGAATCGGGCAAGCAAATGGTCCTGGCTTGCTGCAAGATCAAGTTGTCGAAGAGAAGCGTCAACGTCCACAGGAACACCCAAACCGTTTCTATACGCTAAGAACAAGGCGAATGCTGCTTTGGCATTCAATCTGGATGCCGGTGTTTCAAGCATCCTTATTGCGTCAGCATACCTAGATTCGTCGGCAAGCTTAAAGAGAATCAAAGCTGCTAGTGATACTCGTGCACTGTCTGATCCGTTCTCAGTCGCTTGCACAAGCCACGACTCTGCTTTTTCATAGTCGGTTTCGCGACCATATCCAAATATATAGCAATTTGCTATCTCAACCTGAGCGTTTGCACTACCGGAATTGGCTAACTTTTCAAAGGAATCACATATCTCTCCCACTCCATCAGCCGCATCAGCTATTGTCCCATTCGATTGCGAATGACATGCTTGTAACGTCATAACAAAGACCAATGAGATCAAGTCAATTCGTCTAGTCATCGCGATTCCTGCCCAGCCGTATCCACGATTTTACCCAATTCGATTCCGAGTATTATGGCGTCGGTTCGCTCCCGTGATGGTCTTGTACCCACGCCAGGAGTAGTGCCGTCGCAGACGGGCCTATTGGCTAGATCGCACATTTGTATTTTACCTAGCGCTTCAATCCCGGTTACCAACATCCTGACGAGGGGCGGTTTGGGGCGCTTCTTTCCCTTTTTGTCATCATCACCCTCGAGTGCATCCACAATTTCTTCCATGCGTATCGTGCACGTCAGAAATGGTGAGCAATTGAGCAATGAATCAAAAAATTCGGCATCACCGAGGCTGACGCGTACAACCATTTTATTAACTTTCTCTCGCTCCTCGGGAGTCTCGTCGCCAATCACTGGAGGTCCAAATACAATATCGATAAATCCGCCACTTGTTTCATTCGATTGGTCTGTTTGGCGTTAACCCACCGGTGAACGGGCCTCCTATCGGAACCGGATTTCTACCGACGGTCTCGCCGTCATCCACAAGCGCAGGGATCTCGAGAATCTACCCAGCAAGCCGTGGAATGACGACTGACGCAACGTTATCGCCGAATCAACAGAAACCGTATTCGGTTAGTCCTTATCAGAATCGTCCGGCAGATTTGAGATTGCCTGCGCGATAAACAATCCAATGCCAGCAAGTGCACCAGCCATAATCAAAAGCCCAGCTGCTTTGTCAGCCCAAGCTAATCCGTTATGATAAGCCCACATTGCTGCAAGAGATCCCACGAACGACACGAAAAACAGCATTTGGAGAAGCCTCACTCTGCTCCCCCGCCGGTACAGTTGAATATCCTATTCAAGCACAACTGCAGCCCAGCCGCAGCTCCTGCGCCCTCGGCTTTACCGCCAGAGAAGCCTATAGACTGACGGCTTGCATCAATGCTGCTAATTCCGCCCAATGCCCAGGCGCCTTCCCCGAATATTCCTAATGACCAGTTAGCACCTTCCTGCAGTACTCCTTGTTCCTGAATCGACAGACTGCCACCAGCGGTTGAGCCCAAAAACAGCCCTGCTCCTAGCTGGTAGCAGTTGATCTGCACCAGACATGTCTGACCGGATTCGGGTGCTGCAATGCCGCCCCCACTCTGTCCGCCGCCGAAAACACCTAAGAAAAACCGCCAACCGACCACAAGGCTTCCGGTCACCTCAACATCATGTTGTGAGACAAATCGATCGCTCGAAGGCGACGGCTTCTCCCAAGCGAATGGCACGTCAACAGATTCGACAGTTAGGCTGCCCTGCCCCCAGGTATCCGACTGATCGGTTGTACTTGTTTGCCCGCCTAGTTCGTCGCCCAAGCTCTTGCAACCACCGGCCCTGCCGCAAGGCCCGGTACCGAACCCACCGCCCCCCCAGATATTGCCTGATTGCAACGGCGGCAGCCCGTAAATGTCTCTGGCCATGCCGTACTGTTTCGTTGCAATGGCCTTGCCGTAACAGGAGGTAGCCCGGGAATTGGCCAAACAACCTTTCGGTGGGGGTGGTGGTGGCTCTTTTAGACCGCCGCCGAACCACTTCTTGGCAAAGGAGAACACAGTCCTTATCACAGAGCCAGTGATTATCGGATCAAACCCACTGGGATCCGTGTAGCTCAGCGGGTTGTTGTTGACATAGCTGTAACGGTTGAACGACTGCGTGAGCATGGGCTGAAACACGTACGGGTCCGGCGACAGAAACCGCCCGGTGAGTGAGTCGGCGATGCGTCCGTTCATGTGAATCAGCGAGCTTTCCTCCACGTTAGTATGAAAGGTGTAGCCGCGCTGCGTAATGGCCGCGATAGCGGCCTTGTCTGCGGCGCTCGGCGCTCCACTCCAGTCACTGGCGTCCCGTCGCTCGCCGAACGCGGCAAAGTTCTCGGCCACATCGCGTGCGCCTGAGCTGTTGGTGATCTCGGCGACACTGCCGAGATGATCCAGCAGGAAATACTGTGTCGTGATCGAGCCACTGCTGGGGCGCGTATACAGCGCCACCGGCTGCCCGCCGGCCTGAATGGTATGCCGGTATTCCGTGATACCGCCGGCGGTGTGCTTCTCCATGATCCCGCCAACGAAGATCGTGGTCTCGCTGGTTGAGCCGTTGTAGTACACCTGCTTCCAGCGCTCCCGATCGGCAGCGTAAAAATAGTCGTGGTACTTGGTGCCGTTTGGTACGTGGCTCGGGTAGTTGTAACTGGTCCAGGTCACGGCCTGGCCGTTGCGCGTGATCTGATTGCCGTTGGCATCGTACGTGTAGGAGTTGGACCCGGCGGTGATGACCGCGTGCTTCTGGGTCGCGTGGTAGCTCCAGGTACTGCCGGAGACGTCACTCTTGGTCAGGATATTGCCCATGGCGTTGTACGACAAGTCGAGGTTCTGCACGGTGTTCAGTTTCGAATAATCCAGCCGGTGCAGGTCGTCGTAGAAGAAATCTTCGGTGAGCGTTCGGTTCACGTCTTTGCGCTGCGTCAGGCTCCCAACCTTGTTCCACAGAAACTCCATGTTCTGCAGCGTCGTGCTGCCACCGGGACCGGCTTGGATGTAATCGGGCAGGCCGGTCACCTCATCGAAACCACGGATCGTCTGCAGGCCGTTGCCGAGCGTGTCCTGAATCACGTTACTGCGCGCATCGACCGCGTTCGCTTGCCAGAAGACCGTGGTTGGCGCATTAAAATCCGAGACTTTGTTCAGCATGCCGTAACCATAGCCGTATTTGAGTTTCAGGCGGTAGCTCGAGGTACTGGTCGGATAGGTCAGGGCATCGAGCTGGCCGGTGGTTGCATCATAGGCGTAATTGATCAGGTAGGTCGCGTCCGTCACGATGCTGCGCTGGCTGATGCGGCCCTTGGTATCGTAGGTAAACGACTCCGAGTGACCGCTGGTAGAGACCGAGGCCAACGCGCCGATGTTGTGTGCGGTGGCGGAAGCTCCCCACACCCAGGTCGCGGACGCTCCGGGCTCGGTGCGCGTCAACGGGCGTGACAACTTGTCAAAGGTCGCCGAGAAACTCTGACTCTTTGCATCCGTGTAGGCGACAACCTCACCCAATGCATTCGGGGAATACGTCCAGGCGCCCATATCCATGTCGTTGGAGGTCAGCCGGTGCGCCTCAATACCGTACGCATAGGTCGCCTGCATCAGCGCGTTGCCCAAACTGTCCAATACACGACGAACACTGCCAAACGCATCGTACTCAAACTG
Source organism: uncultured Woeseiaceae bacterium (assembly GCA_964533065.1). Lineage (GTDB taxonomy): Bacteria > Pseudomonadota > Gammaproteobacteria > Steroidobacterales > Woeseiaceae > UBA1847. The sequence goes on from CAZHLE010000106.1 coordinate 7,226, forward strand.
CTGGTAATAGCCGGCGTGATCGATGGAGCGGTACACGCGACCGAGTGCATCCGAAACCCTGGTCACCAGCTTGCCTTCGGCATCCGTGGTCGTGCTCTGCAATCCGAGATAGTCGATCGTCGTGTTCTGCAAGCTCGGGTTGCCAACATCGATTGGTCGTGAAACCTGCGTCGGTCGATTGAGCAGGTCGTAGGTCGCCGTCGAAAAATAGGCGGGCGTTGCAGCAAAAGATGGCGCCGACTGTTGTGAAACACGACCGAGCGTGTCGTAAATCGTGCGCACCCGGGATACGGCACCGCCGAACGTTTGGCTTTCGCTTTGCACCGGACGGTCCATTTTGTCGACAAAACTATCGTCGTAGCGAATCTCGTTGCCGGCAGTATTCTTTGACGAGGCACGAAGTTGGGTCTTGACACGGCTGTACGACGTACCGCAATAACTGTTGCCCGAGGTGCACGCCGTCAAGGTGTACGTCGTGTACGTGCCGTCCACTCGCGTATCGCGGGTCTTGCGGCCGAACTCGTCGTACAGCGACGAGCTCACGTGAGCGTTCGGATCGGTGGTACTGGTCGGCACGGCTTTGGCGGCATCCCAGCCGAGCGTCGTGACTTGGCTCAACGGATTGGTCACGGTGACCGGGAACTGGCCGGTAGTGCCCCAATTCGTGGTGGTCGTGCGGGCGGTCATGCCAATTCCGGTGACCGTTTCGCTGTTAACGTTGCCAAAATTGTCGTACAGAAGTGCGCGGGTCACCTTGTACGTGCTACTGGCGGGTTCGATGATTTCCGAGGTC
>CAZHLE010000107.1:0-7957 GCA_964533065.1 uncultured Woeseiaceae bacterium
GCGATGCGCGCTCGAGCAACCGAGAGTGCAGGTAGAAAACGTCACCCGGATACGCTTCGCGACCGGGCGGCCGGCGCAGCAACAGCGATACCTGGCGATAAGCCCAGGCCTGTTTCGTGAGGTCGTCGAAAATGATCAGCGCGTCTTCACCCTTGTCGAGGAAGTACTCGCCCATCGAGGTGCCGGAATACGGCGCGATGTATTGCATAGCCGGCGAATCGGCCGCTGTGGCAGCAACCACAATCGTGTGCGCCATGGCGCCCATTTCTTCGAGCTTGCGGACCACCGAAGCAACCGAAGACGCCTTCTGGCCGATGGCGACGTAGATGCATTTGATGCCGGTGCCGCGCTGGTTGATGATCGTATCCACCGCAACGGCCGTCTTGCCGGTCTGGCGGTCGCCGATGATCAGTTCGCGCTGGCCACGACCGATCGGCACCATCGAATCGATCGACTTCAGCCCGGTCTGCACCGGCTGATCGACCGACTGGCGCTGAATAACACCCGGTGCAACCTTCTCGATCGGCGCCGACAGGTCCGTCTTGATCGGACCCTTGCCGTCGATCGGATTGCCAAGAGCATCAACGACACGGCCCAGCATCGCGTCACCAATTGGCACCTCAAGAATACGACCGGTCGTCTTGACCGTGTCACCTTCCGAAATGTGTTTGTAATCACCGAGGACAACTGCGCCGACCGAGTCCTGCTCGAGGTTCAGCGCCATGCCGAAGGTGTTCTGCGGGAACTCAAGCATTTCGCCGTAACGCGCGTCGGCGAGGCCATGGATGCGAACGATGCCGTCGGTCACCGCAATAACGGTACCGACATCGCGCGCTTTTGCGGATGCCTCGAAGTTCTCGATACGCTCTTTGATCAGCGTGCTGATTTCAGAAGCTTTGAGTGCCATTTTTCTTTCCTTTTTGTGTCGCGGTCAGAGCTCTATGTGGTCCAAAAAGGGCTCTGACCCCTTTTGTCTACTTTATCAGTGCAGTGGCAAGGCCCTCGAGCCTTGCGCGCAACGATCCATCAATTACGACATCACCGGCACGAATTACTGCACCGCCGATGAGGTTTGCATCCACATTGGTCGTGACTTTTACTTCGCGGCCAAGGCGTTTTTTCAGTGCGCCCGCAATCTTGTCAGTTTCTGCCCGGCTCATGGGTGCGGCCGAGGTCACGGTCGCATCCACGGTGTTCTCTGCTTTAGCCTTAAGCACGGCGAAATGTCCCGCGATTTCCGGCAACACCGCGATCCGTTTGTTTTCCAGCAACAGTTTCAGAAAATTGCGGCCCTGCCTGTCGCTGCCATCGAGCGTCTTTGCCCCCGCCTTCGCGCACAGACCTGTCAGGAAGTCGAGACGTTTTGCGTTGTTAAAAGCAGGATTGCCGAGGTACTCGACAAGACCCTTATCCGCCAGCAACTGTCCTGCAATGCCCAGGGAATCCGACCATGCGGTCAACGCACCCGCGGCGTTGGCCAAGTCGAAAATCGCTGTCGCATAAGGTCGCGCGATGGTGTTTTTATCTGCCATCGCCGTTTACAGCTCGGCCGCCAGTCTGCCGAGAATTTCTTCGTGCCGCTTGCTGTCGATCTCGCGCATGAGAATCTTTTCTGCACTCGCGATAGCAATCGCCGATACCTGGCCACGCAGTTCTTCGCGCGCACGATTCGCTTCCTGCTCGATCTCGGCTTTGGCCGCAGCCAGCTGACGCTCGCGTTCCTTGACACCGTCCGCCTTGCCTTCGGCCACGATTTCGTTGGCGCGTGCGTGCGCCTGATCGAGAATGCTGGTTGCCTGCTTACGGGCGTGGTTAACGATGCCTTCGGCTTCGGCCGCCGCCTTGGCAAGCGACTCCTGGCCCTTGTCGGCAGCGGCGAGGCCTTCGGCGATTTTCGCCTGTCGCTCTTCGATTGCGGCAAGCAGCGGCGGCCAGATGAACTTCATGCAGAACCAGACAAACACGATCATGGCGATCGTCTGGCCGAAAAGCGTCAAGTTAGGGTCCACTACTTACTCCTGGTCATACGAGGTCGCCCGCATGGCGGCCTCCCACCATGCGATCCAAATCAAACTAACCGCCGGTCGCGGCTTGCAGCTGACCGACGAACGGATTGGCAAACGCGAAGAACAGCGCGATACCAACGCCGATCATCGCGACTGCGTCAAGCAGCGCAACAACGATGAACATCTTCGTCTGCAACATCGGCGCCAGCTCCGGCTGACGGGCTGCAGCCTCGAGGAACTTCCCGCCGAGAAGTCCCATGCCGAGGCCGACGGCGAGGGCGCCGAGGCCAAGGATGATTGCAACAGACAATGCCGTGTAGGCGATGACAGTTTCCATCAGTTTCTCCTAGATAAAATCAAGTTCTGCTTGATTGAGTTGATTAGTCAAAAATCAGTGTTTTGCCGATGCCAGACTCAAATAGACAATCGTCAGCATCATGAAAATAAAGGCTTGCAGGGTCACGATCAGGACGTGAAAAACGGCCCAGCCGAAGTGCAGCGGTAACTGCCAAATACCCAGGAGCGCGATCAGAATAAAGATCAGCTCGCCGGCAAACATGTTGCCAAAGAGTCGTAGCGACAACGACAGAGGTTTCGCCAACAACGCGACGCTCTCGAGCACGAAATTGAATGCGATGATCAGCGGCGCGGCGATGATCGCGGGCCCTTTGAATGAGGGCGCAATCGGGTGCAACGTCAGTTCGGCAATGAAGCCGCCCACGCCTTTCTCCCGGATCATATAAAAAAGAATCAGGAAGAACACTGCGAAAGACATGCCGAAGGTCACGTTAACGTCGGTGGTCGGGACGACCTTCATATAGGGAATGCCCACCGCCGCTGCCGTCATTGGAATCCAGTCCACGGGGATCAGGTCCATGAGGTTCATCAGGAATACCCAGACGAAGATCGTCAGCGCCAGCGGCGCGATCAGGCGGCTTTTGCCATGAAACGTGTCTTTGACGTTCATATCGACAAATTCGACGACGATCTCGACAACTGCCTGCCATCTGCCGGGCTTTTCAGCGGAAGTTTTGCCGGCGACCTTGCGAAACAGAAATACGAACAAGAGCCCGAGCAGCACTGACCAGAACATCGAGTCGACGTTTATCGCCCAGAAGTTTCCGCCACAATGCGTCACCCACTCGCCCGCCTCGTCCTTGCAGACCTGCAGGTTCTGCAGGTGGTGTCGGATGTATGCGTCAGAAGTGAGTGGGCCGTGCCCGCTTTCAGCTGCCATTGCTGTTTCTCGTATCCATTTTCTGGTCGCTACGCATCAAAAACCCGAACAGGGTCACGAACTGCGTCGCAATAAATCCTGCAAAAAGTGCCGCTGCCGAGAGCGGCCTGACCAGCGTGAACACCAGACTGAAAAACAGTACCGTGAGCGCCAGCTTACCTAATTCGCCTATCCATGCTGCATTCATGAGCGCAGCGGCTCCTGGATTCCTGTGCGGCACCGAGAGCCTTAAAGCCAAAAAAGCATTCGGGATGAGGCAGATCAGACTTCCCAGCATCGCCGAATAAGCGGCCACCTTTTCGAAAACGAGCCAAACCAGCACGGCCAGGGCCATGCCCGTCAAAAGCTGCCACATCAGTATCCGGGGCACGGTGAGATCCATTCCCTTAAGCCTCCGGCACTAAAAACGCCACTTCCAGCGGCAGAGCCGGCGGTGGGTGGCGCGTGTGGTCTTTTCTATCAAGGCGGGCCTTGTTGAGCGTGCGCATTATAGTGGCGCCCCCAAGCCATGGCAACCCAGAATCGGGGGGGGTCAGAGCCCTTTTTTTGCTGGAATTTCGGGTTTCTTCGCATTTGGTGACAGTTACCTTCGGTAACTGTCACCAAGCTATTCACCAGACTATTTAATGTGCTTCAGTATCCCGTCCAGCTCATCAAGGCTGTGATAGCTGATCACGAGCTTCCCCGAGCCCTTTTTGCTGTGGTCCAGCCTGACCTTGGCGCCGAGTTTTTCCGAGACGTCCTTTTCCAGGCGCCGGATATCAGCGTTACCTTCGGCCGCCGTTGTTGCCGGCTTTTTCTTGCCGGCCGTGTTCAGCATACGGCGCACCAGGCGTTCGGTTTCGCGAACCGACATTCCATTTTTCACGACCTGGCGCGCCGCATCGAATTGCTCCGCCGGGTTTGTGATGGCCAACAGTGTACGCGCATGGCCCATCTCAAGTTGCCGCGCCTCAAGCATCGGCAAAACCTTGGCCGACAGTTCCTGCAGGCGCAAAAGGTTGCTGACCGCGGCACGCGACCGGCCCACGGCGTCGGCCGCCTCGGCATGCGTCAGATCAAACTCACGGATGAGCCGGTCCAGTGCTCGCGATTCCTCGATGGGACTCAGGTCTTCGCGTTGAATATTTTCGATGAGCGCCATTGCGATGGCCGATTCATCCGGAATGTCGCGAACGATCGCAGGTATGTCGTGCAGGCCGGCCATCTGCGCTGCGCGCCAGCGGCGTTCACCGGCGACGATCTCGTAGCGTTGCGTCTGGTTGTTGCCCGACGGAACAGGCCGAACGACGATGGGCTGCACCACACCTTGCGCCTTGATCGAGGTTGCCAGGTCTTGCAGGGTCTCCTGGCGGATATCGACGCGCGGCTGATACGCACCGCGTTGCAAAAGCTCGACGGGAATCTGCGTGAGGCCCTCGGTGGCAGATGATTCAGTATCGTCGGGGCGCGTTGCGACCGGCTTGCTAAGCAGGGCGTCGAGGCCGCGTCCGAGGCGTTTTTTCCTGGTTGTCATACCACCTTCAGGCGCAGATCGCGCGCGTCTTCACGGCGCAGAATTTCGCCAGCCAGCGCGAGATAGGAAATCGCGCCACGTGACGCGCGATCGTGTAACAAAACCGGGCGCCCGAAGCTTGGCGCCTCGGCCAGGCGAATGTTGCGCGGGATGATGGTACGAAAAACCTGCGCATCGAAGTGCTTGATGAGCTGCTGCGATACTTCGTTGGACAAGTTGATTCTCGGGTCATACATGGTGCGCAGGATGCCGAACAGCTCGAGCTTCGGGTTCACCGTGTCGCGTACCTGCTCAATCGTATCGAGCAGCGAGCTTAAGCCTTCCATCGCGTAATACTCACACTGCATCGGAATCAGCACACCATCGGCCGCGGTCAATGCGTTGATCGTCAGCATGTTGATCGAGGGCGGACAGTCGATAAGTATGAAATCGTAGAGCCCGGTAACCGGCCCCAGGGCCTTGCGCAATTTCATTTCACGGCCGATTTCCTGCAGCAGTTTGACCTCGGCGAGAGTCAGGTCCTCATTGCTGGGCAATACCGCGAAACCGCCTTCCGGCGCCGAAACAATCGTATCGGCTGCCGTCATCTCGCCGAGCAGCACGTTACAGCTCGTGGCCTCGACCTCCATCTTGTTGATGCCACATCCCATGGTCGCGTTGCCTTGCGGGTCCATGTCGATCAACAACACGCGACGATGCGTGGCGGCAAGCGAAGCCGCGAGATTGACCGCGGTCGTGGTTTTTCCGACCCCGCCTTTCTGATTCGCTATGGCAATAATTCGCGTCATGGTTTCCTGGCCCGCAGTGTGACGGCATGCCGCGATCCCGTCTCGAGCCCGGGTACCGCGAGTTGCTGCACAATGCTGCTCCACCCTTCTGGCAGATCTTCTAATTCTTCCGCCGGGTAGCGCCCTTTGAGCGCCACAAACACCCCGTCCTCTCCTACGTGGTGACCGGCCATTTTCACGAGCCGGGCCAATGGCCCGACCGCTCGAGCGATCACGGTATCAAAGCGATCGGCGGGTGCATAGTCCTCCGTGCGCGCCCTGCAGGTGGTCACATTGCTGAGCCCGAGCAGGGCCACGGCGTGCTGCACGAACATGATCTTCTTGTTGTTGCTGTCCAGCAGCACGAAATCGCGGTCCGGCTCGCAAATCGCAAGCGGCAGTCCCGGGAAGCCCGCACCCGTGCCGATGTCGAGGACGCGCTTGCCCTGTAACAGCGGCCTGGCCACGAGGCTGTCCAGTAAATGACCTGTAATCATGTCCTGCTGATCGCGAATGGCCGTGAGATTGACGCGCTGATTCCAGCGATCAAGCTCTTCGAGCAGCGTCGCGAATTGCTCCGCCGCTCCTGCCGGGAGCTGTTGTCCGAGCTGATCGAGTGCCTGTTGGATGACGTTGCGCATGTTGGCGTTTCGGCGTCAGAGCCCTAAAGGGCTCTGACGCCTTTTTGGGTTTCACGCAACCAGCAAGGCCATGAAGTCATCGACGGCCGTGGCGGCGAGACGTTTGCGATCGGCGCAAAGCTCATTCAGCTTCGCCCATTGGCCGGCGGCAAGCTTTGGCGACACGCTGTCGACGAATTTTTGCTTCAGAACCGGGATGCCCTCGGCACGGCGCTCGCGATGCCCAATCGGGAAATGCACCTCCACGCGGTCGGTACGCGTGCCGTTTTTGAAGAACACCTGCACCGCGTTGCCGATGTAGCGTTTCTCGGGGTCGAAATAGTCTTTTGTGTACTGCGGGTTTTCGCGCACCTGCATCTTTGCGCGCAACGCGTCGATTCGGGGATCGCGGGCGACCGTGTCTTCGTAGTCGGCGGCCGTCAGGCGGCCAAAAATAAGCGGCACGGCAGACATGTACTGGATGCAATGATCGCGATCCGCCGGATTATCCAGCGGACCGGTCTTGTCGATGATGCGTACGCCGGCTTCCTGCGTTTCGATCACAACCTTTTCGATGTCCTCGATGCGGTTTTTTACCTGTGGATGCAGCGTCATGCTGGCCTCAACGCAGGTCTGCGAGTGGAACTCGGCCGGGTAGGAAATTTTGAACAACACGTTCTCCATCACGTAGCTGCCGTAGTCGCGCTGGAAAGCGAACGACTTGCCTTTAAAGAGCACGTCGTAGAACCCCCAGGTTTTCGCGCTGAGCGCGGAGGGATAACCCATTTCGCCGGTCATCACGATCAGCGCGAGACGCACAGCCCGACTGGTCGCGTCGCCCGCCGCCCAGCTCTTACGCGAACCCGTGTTCGGCGCATGTCGATAGGTGCGCAACGCGCAGCCATCGATCCAGGCATGCGACAAAGCATTCAGCACCTGATCGCGCGTACCGCCCAGCATGCGTGTCACCACCGCGGCCGAGGCGACACGCACCAGCAGCACGTGATCGAGGCCGACGCGGTTGTAACTGTTTTCCAGCGCGAGCACGCCCTGGATCTCGTGCGCCTTGATCATCGCGGTCAGGACGTCCTGCATGGTCAGCGCTGCCTTGCCGGCAGCGCGATTTTGCCGGCTCAGGTAATCGGCGACCGCGAGTATGCCGCCAAGATTGTCGGACGGATGGCCCCACTCGGCCGCGAGCCAGGTGTCGTTGAAGTCGAGCCAACGATTCATGGCTCCTATGTTGAACGCCGCCATGACGGGATCGAGCTCATACGAAGTCCCAGGCACGCGCGCGCCGCCGGCGAGCGTGGCGCCCGGCACGACAGGGCCAAGCAGCTTGGTGCAGGCGGGGTAATCGAGCGCCTGGAAACCGCAGGCCAGTGTGTCCATCAGGCAGTAGTGCGCGGTTTCGAAGGCAAGGTCGCTGTCGATGCTGGTGTCACAGACAAAGTCGGCAATGGCGATGAGCTCTTTGTCCCAGTCGGGCCGCTTTGCCGAGCGAATATCAATATTGGACATGAATGCTTCTCTCTTAAATTTATAAAGGGGTCAGAGCCCTTTTTGGACCATATGTGGCAAGAATCGGCTCTCTACCGCATTTGGGAAAAAAAGGGCTCTGACCCCTTTGGGGGTTAGCGGTTTTCGATGGCGACCCATGGTTGCAGGCTGGGGCCAACGTATTCCGCAGCGGGGCGAATCAACTTGTTGTTGGAGCGCTGTTCCATCACATGCGCCACCCAGCCCGAGACGCGGGAGCAGACGAAAATCGGGGTGAAAAGGTCTGTCGGTATTCCCATGAAGTGGTAAAC
>CAZHLE010000108.1:0-4745 GCA_964533065.1 uncultured Woeseiaceae bacterium
ATCTCCAATCAGTTGACGCGCCACTCAGGTCACGAAATATTCACTGAAATGTCACCGCACCGTCATTTGCGCCCGGTACATTAGATACAAATGACTAAAACGCAGCCGCATTTTCCAAAGTTTCTAGGAATAGGGGCAGCCCGGTGCGGAACAACGTGGCTCACCGACAGCCTGTCGCGATCACCGGAGGTATGGATACCGAGAATCAAGGAGATCCACTATTTTACTCGCTCGTCCAGGTACCACGGCCCGTCCCAGCTTGAGGACGGAACAATGGTACAGCGGCTCTTTTCGCAGCAACTTCCCTACCGGCGGTATCGGCGCAAGCTGTTTCGTGCAATCGCATCCAACGTTGCTAAGCCGTCGCTGAAAAATCTTGCCTGGGACGCGAACTTTCTGTTGCGCCAGCCAGGCGACGACTGGTACGCGAGCCTCTTCTCACAGGGGCATGGGAAAATTACTGGCGAGATCACGCCACGGTATTGTGTACTCGAGCTGGACGACATAAAGCGGCTGAAGACGCTGATGCCGGACGTCAAGCTGGTATTCCTGATGCGTGAGCCGGTGGAGCGGACCTGGTCAGTCCTCAAGTATCACCAGATGCGCCAGAAATTGCCGCTGACTTCATTGCCGATCGACCAGCTCAAGGCACGTGCGTTTCATCCGGCATTGCTGGAGCAATCCGACTACGAATTAATTCTGCGGCGTTGGCGCGCGGTATTTCCTGCTGAACAAATGCTGGTCGCCTGCTTCGACGAGATTGTCGCGGATCCCGAAATGCTCTTGGGCCGCATATGCCATTTCCTCGGCGTAAGTCATGTGCCGTTACCACCAAAGATCGGCCGCGCCGATAAAAAGGTCAATGCCTCGTTCGAAAAGCCAATGCCTGCGAATCTGAAATCACTGCTGGTTGACTATTACGCACCGATGATTGAGCGCTTGGCTGAAACTGAGGGCAGTTTTGTACGCCGTTGGATGTCGGGCTATGAGTGGCAGCCTTCCGTTGCAGAGCGGCGTGGGGGACTAGGAGCTGCATGACGAGCGAATTATCGCGTCACCGGATCAAGGCAGGATTTGGTCGATGCTTATCTTGAATTGAATGAAGAACACGCCGCTGATCGTCGGGTCGACAATCTCTGTGTCGATCAGTGCCTGTACCGCCACCTTCGGCAGATAGGTCATGTTAAAGCCCATCACTTCGTTGCCGATGCACAGGCTCGGCATCACACCCGGAAACGGCCTGTTGTTATGATAGTCTTCGCGAGTCATCAAGAACGCGTTGACACCGAGATCCACATAGAGCCCGGCCAATCTGTCCGACGCCAGCAATCGCCGATGGAAGCCGCCGCCCGCCATGTACGACATATTGTTCGTGCTGTCTCGAAAACCGTTTGCCATCAATGTCGTCTTCCAGCGGGACTGGGTGCTGAAGCCGTACTCGAGGCCAAAGCCGTAGTTCGCTTCGTTCCAGTCGTAGCTCGAATTGATGTGCTTGGACTTGCCATTGATGACTACGCTGAGCTTGCCGGCATGCGCGATCGAAACAGGCATGCATACGAGGAGTGCAATCAGGCAGATGCTGCGAAAACAAGAAGGGCTCATGCCACGAGCTTTGCAAGCCCTGTGCCAGTTATAGAACATCAATAAAATCAATAGTCTATAAAGCTAAGCTAATGTGTTCGTAAAGCAAACCGACGGCAGGTTGCCGCGTTCTGTGACGCGGTTCACAAGGATACTTCGAAAATGATTGCGATCAGTTCTCGTTTGCCGTGCCGTCAGGGAAGAAACGATTTCATCAATGTGCCGCGCCCGCTGGCCGCTGCGTTCGCGAGCACGAGATCCGCGACTGCGAGATCCAATATGCCAAGGCCGAAGGGCGAAAAGATCACCGGCCGTTCGTCCCTGGGTGGGACTGCGAGTTTGCCGAGCAATATGTCGCCGAGCGAACCATGAACAAAATCGCGATTGCCGGTCTTTTCTGCGGCGAGGTGGATCGATGTGCCGGCGCGGCAAACGTGATCCAGATCATCCACAACATTGTGATTGCCGATGATTGCTTCCAGCTTCAGGTCGCGCAGGGAGACGTGCAGGATCGTCGCACCTTTCGGACAGGCAGCAAGACTCTCGAGATATGGTGCAATGGCGGTGGTGGCGAACGAAACCATCGGGCAGCGCTCAAGCAACTGACCGAGGTTAGCCGCAACCGTGAACTTGACGCCCGCATGCTGTTCGACCAGTTTGTCGCCAAAATCTTTTGCACGCGCCGCGTCGAGATCGAATGCGACGAACTCACGCGTATCGGGCCAGACAACACGGATGAACTGGGCAACACTGGCATTGATGGGTCCGCAGCCGACAAAGCCGACAGCGTCCGGTGCAGCGCTCGCCAGAACCTTGGATGCAAGGGCCGCCGATGCCGCGGTGCGCTGCTTGCTGATGATCGAACCCTCCATGACCGATTTCGGGCGTCCGGTTTCCCGGTCATTCAGTATGACCACCGCGGATGCTCGCTCGATGCCTTTAGCGACGTTGTTCGGCATTGACGCGATCCATTTCACACCGGCGAGCTGGTAGTCGCCGCCGAGGTAGGCAGGCAGGCATATGATGCGGTCCTTGTCACTGTCGGGAAACCGCAGAAAACTCGAGTGTGGCAACGAGCTGGCGCCACGCGCATGGGTTTCGTAGGCTCGCCGGACGGCGTCCAGAACCTGCTGCTCGCGGCCGTGCAAGGCGGCCTCGACATCGGCGGCACCGATGATGAGTATGTCGCTGTCAAACAATTCAGTTTCCTCGGTGGGATTTGGTCCAGAGATGCGAAACATCACCAACGTGGCTGCGCACCCATTCGTCCGAATAGATGGTGTCCAGGTAACGCTCGCCACGGTCTGGCAGCAACGCGACGACGATGGCGCCGACCGGAATCTCCGGGCTCATGCGCTCGATCGCGGAAATGACGCCACCGGAGGATCCGCCTGCAAGTATGGCCTCCGTGCGTACCAGTTTACGGCAACCAACTACGCAGTCGGTGTCTGAGACATGGAGGCAGCGGAAAATACCTTCTTTCGGTGTCAGGCTTGGGCAGATCGCGGAACCCAGCCCCGGGACCATCCGTTTATGCTTGATGTTCGAGAAAATCTGGCTGCCGAGCGCATCGACGGCCACGACTTTGGTCGGATAACGGTTGTCCTTCATGAAGTCGAGGCAACCGCGGATGGTGCCGCAAGTCGCTGTGGCTATGAACAGGTAGTCCGGAATCCTGCCATCCAGGTCGCGCAGGATTTCCTTCACCGTGGATCGATAATGGGCGCCGGAATTCTCCTCACTTTTATACTGATTCACCCAGAAACTGTTCTTTTCGGTGGCGAGGATTTGATCGATGCGCTTGAGTTTTGCCGGTAGAAGTTCGCCGGTTTCAGGATCCGGGTCCTTGACCATCTCGATCTCGGCACCGTAGGCGCGGAGGATGTCGACGTTCGTTTGTGTGACCTTCGGATCTACCAGGCAGCGAAAACGCAAGCCGTGATAGGCGCAAACCTGCGCCAGGCCGATGCCGGTGTTGCCCGAGCTCGCCTCGATAACCAGTGTATCGGCATTGATTTCGCCGGTTTGCAGCGCCCGCTCGACGATGGCCACGCTCGGCCGGTCCTTGGCGCTGCCACCCGGGTTCAGGCCCTCGAGTTTGGCGAAGCACTCGAATCGCTCCGGCGCAAACAACTGTTCCAGTCGCACCAGCGGCGTGCCGCCGATCGCGCCGAGTATGCCGGAACACATTCGGAACGCCTCGTTGGCATTGCCACGGACGCGCTGAGCCGGATGAAATTCCCGTGGGTATTCGCGATTGGTAGCGGCACCAGCCAGTTGTGCCCGAACTGGTCTTCCAGGCCCTTTTGACATAAGCAGTTTTCCTAGACGTCCTTGCCCACTACTGGTAAAGCAATAGCTATGCCAGAAAAATAAGCGTTTTCATTTCAAATAGATAGAGCAATCGCAAGGCGGCATGTCCGGCAGCCTGTAAATTAGTACGACGCTCAAGCTGCAATCATCTACCCAACGAAAAACTAAAACAACGACGCAAGTACCGATTTTCGGTCGTATTTCCCGTTAGGGGTCAGGGGGAGATCGCCGTTTACGACTGCAAACTTTGTCGGAACCATGTATTCGGGTAGCAGGTCTCGCAGCTCCCGGTTCACGCGCTTCAGGAAAGTTTCGTCGTCATCATCGCTGCGCTTGGTGATCATCGCGCCAATCTGTTGCTCGTCCGGGTTTGCGGCGTTGTTGAAAACGACGACCGCCTCGCCGACGTTGTCCAGCCCGGCGAGGGCGGCTTCGATTTCACCGAGCTCGATGCGATTGCCGTGCAGTTTGATCTGGTGATCCAGGCGGCCAAGGAACAGGACGTTATTGTCGTCAGCGATTCGAACCAGATCGCCCGAACAATACAGCGGATCGTGATACAGCTTGTGGCGTGGATTCTGAATGAAAACAGCCTTGGTCTTTTGTTCGTCCCGGAGATAGCCGTAACCGACCGCCAGCCCGCGAATCAGGAGCTCACCCTGCGCGCCCGGCTGTTGCGTCAGTTCCCCGGACTCCAGACGGACGAAAAGTTCCATGTTCGGCCGGGCAACACCGATAGGTATGGATCCGTCCTCTGCGCCGGGCGGCTGCAGTATGCGGTAATAAGTGCAGTCCACGGTTATTTCTGTCGGCCCGTACAGATTGGTGTAGCGGGCATGTGGGTAGAGTCT
>CAZHLE010000108.1:4755-7931 GCA_964533065.1 uncultured Woeseiaceae bacterium
CATTGGGCGATAACTTCCGGCTGTATGAACTCGCCCGAGAAAATCACTTCGCGCAGACTCGGCAGCATGTCCGGCTTCATGCGTCGCGACTTGAGTAGCATCGCCAGCACGGACGGTACGGCATAAAATACCGATATGTTCCTGTCACGCAGCCACGAAGCCAGTTTCGGGATAACCGTATTCAGTTCTTTGTGCACGAGCTGTAACGTTGCTCCGACGCTGAAAGCGCAATAGATATCCAGCACCGAATTGTCGAAATAGAGCGGCGCGTGCTGGGAAACGATGTCCCGGTCGGTCAACCCGAATCGATTCACGCAGAAATCGATGTAGTCGACGATGGCAAAATGCCCGATCATCACGCCCTTCGGAATACCGGTCGATCCGGACGTGAAAATAACGTAAGCCATATCGATCGATATGTTGGCGTATTGCCGACGGGACCTGTCTGTAATCGCAACAGTGTCGACATTGACGACCGTAATCTGATGCTTTTCTGCGCGCAGAAATTCGCGCAGCCGGGACTCGGTATGGTTGTCGACCATCACAAACTGTGCGTCGCAACGCTGCAGGATGGATACGACGCGTGCCCCGGGCGATTCGGTGTCGAGGGGAACGTACGCGCAGTCGGCTTTGAGTATGCCCAGTAACGACTTGAATGCGTTGATGTTCTTCTCGATAAAAATCGGGATGAACATGCCGCGTTGCGCACCTTGATCGATCAGGCTGTGCGCCAGTCCGTTGGAAAATTCATCCAGCGCCCGGTAGCTGATGCTTTCCGTGTCGCAGCCGATCGCAACTTTGTCGGGGAATCGATCGGCCGACTGCTCAAAATACTGCTGTACCAAGTGCACCATAGTGTCGCTTTATCCTTGAAGAGAATGTTGATTCGCCTCTTGCTAGTCTGATCCTGTGCGTGAGCGACGCTCCAGGCAGGCAACCGCACGTGACGCGGTCTTGCCATCCCACAGGGGCGGTCGACTACCATCACGCCACTTTCCCGATAGCACTTGGTCGAGGTGTTGGGAAAGATTATCGGCGCGGGCCAGCTTGTTGGTTCCGTGCGTAATCGTGATCGGACGCTCCGTGTTCTCCCGAAGCGTCAGGCAAGGAATATTTAGGTACGTGGTTTCCTCCTGCAGACCCCCTGAGTCCGTGATAACGACTTTTGCACCAATCATCAGGTTCATGAAACGAACATATGGCAGCGGCTCGAGCAGGCGAATGTTCTTGCACGACGTCAGACGTTTTTCCAGGCCGAATTTCCGAAGGCCCGCGAGCGTTCTCGGATGGGCGACGAAGACAACTGGTACTGTTTCGGATGTGCGTACGAGGGCCTCGACGATTGGTAAGAGTGTATCCGGTGAGTCCACATTAGACGGGCGATGCAAGGTCACGAGGGCATAGCTGCCCGCGTCGAGCTTGAGAGCCAGGCGTTCATCGGAGCCCTCGATACGGTCTCGCAACATCTCGAACGAATCGATCATGATATTGCCGATCCTGTCGATTTTCTCCGCCGGCACGCCTTCGGCAATCAGATTCCGGTCGGCGTCTTCTGACGGCGTCCACAGAACATCCGAGATGGCATCGGTCACCAGCCGGTTGATTTCCTCCGGCATCCTGCGATCGTTGCTGCGCAGACCCGCTTCCAGATGGACTACCGGAATCCACAGTTTTGCTCCGACCTGTGCGCAGGCGGCTGTCGAATTGACGTCCCCCACGACAATGATCCAGTCCGGGCGGGTTTCGACGCAGAGTTTTTCGTAGGCGATCATTACACCGCCAGTTTGCTCTGCGTGCGAGCCACTGCCGATTCCAAGATGGAAGTCGGGGTTCGATATGCCCAGATCCTGCAGAATGGCGTCCGACATGTTGTGATCGTAGTGTTGGCCGGTGTGCACGAGAATCGGCTTCGCCCAGCTGGCATCGCCCAACGCGTGGTACAGGGGCGCGACCTTCATGAAATTGGGCCGCGCAGCGGCGATCAGGTGAACCTTGCGTGTAGCCACGGTGTTGCTTCCGTCGTGTTGTGCGCCAATACTAGCGGTTGTGAATACATCCGCCGTCGATGCTGTGCAGGATATAGCATTGCCAGGTGACAAGGAAGCCGGCCGCCAGTGAGTCTTGACCCAACTCTCATCGGGTATTCCGCTGCAGCGATAGCGTACTTGTTGCTGGCCATTGCGCTCATGGTTGTGTGGCGCGGTCGTTACGAAGGCAGCTATCTGATTGTCGCAACCCTGACGACGTCTGCCTGGAGCTTTGTGCTTGTGTACTCAACCAATGCCGAGAATTTCTCGAGCGTGCTGGTGTTCATTTGTGAAATTGCGAGCGATATCGGGTGGCTGATTTTTCTGTCGTCCATGCTGGCGGGTGCAAATATCGCCGGACGGGCATGGGTCACGCGTTATGCCGGGGTCGCTTTGGCAGCGGTGATCATGATTCTTGGTTTACTGGCTGATATTTCGCCGGCCGTACAAGCTGCGGGCATCAGGCCCGGCGGCGTGCTGATCTTCGGATCGATTCTGACATCGCTGTACGCGCTGGTTTCTCTGGAGCAAATCTACCGTAACGCGCGCCGAAACCAGATCGGCGAGCTGAAGCATCTTTGCCTCGGGCTGGCTGGCATCTTTGGGGTCGACTTGTTCTTGTATTCAAACGCAATATTCATCGGCGAGATTGGAACGGCGCTTTGGGCGGCCCGCGGCTTTGTGGTCGCAATGTGCGCTCCGCTCATCGCAATTTCAATCCATCGTCGTCAAAGCGACGGGCGCGCATTGTTCGTATCGAGAAAGGTCATCTTCTACACAACGACCCTTGTAGCTGCCGGCCTTTATCTGACGCTAATCGGAGTGGTGGGTTACCTGGTACGGGATGTCGGCCTTGAGTGGATCGCGGTCGCACAGATTGCCATCGTTGCGGGAGCAATGCTGACACTCGCTGCCCTTGTGATGTCGGAGCGGCTACGCGCCAGGGTTCACATCTTCGTCACGAAACACATCTTCGCCAGCAAATACGATTATCGCGAGGAGTGGTTGAAGCTCATTCAGACTCTGACAGGCAGCGACTTGGCGCTGCCCTTGAGGAAGCGCGCGATTCAGGCACTCGCACAGATCGTCGGTTCGCCGTCCGGCACGTTGTGGCTGGCGAATGCAGATCAGCAGGTGTGCGCCCCGGTT
>CAZHLE010000109.1:0-7789 GCA_964533065.1 uncultured Woeseiaceae bacterium
GGCCGCCCACAATTGCCTCTCATGGAGAATAAAATGTCACAGATGACCCCGAGAGAAATCGTCCAGGAACTGGACAAGCACATCGTCGGCCAGAACGAGGCCAAGCGCGCTGTTGCCATCGCATTGCGCAATCGCTGGCGGCGCGTGCAGATCGACGAGCCGCTGCGCAGCGAAATCACGCCAAAAAACATCCTGATGATCGGGCCGACCGGCGTTGGCAAAACCGAGATTGCACGTCGTCTAGCGCGCCTCGCGAAGGCACCGTTCATCAAGATCGAAGCCACGAAGTTCACGGAGGTCGGTTATGTCGGTCGCGAGGTCGACAGCATCATCCGCGACCTGATGGACGTCGCGGTCAAAATGCTTCGCGAAGAGTCGATTGGAAAATTCCGGCCGCGAGCTGAGGACGCTGCCGAGGAGCGCGTGCTTGACGCGCTGTTGCCGCGGGCGGCGCAAGGCGTCGGTTTCACTAGCACCCCGGACTCTACTCGGGACAATAGCGATACACGGCAAAAATTTCGCAAGATGCTTCGAGAGGGAACGCTGGACGACAGGGAAATCGAGATCGAAATTCGCGCAATCCCGATGGGGATCGAGATCATGGCGCCACCAGGCATGGAGGAAATGACCAGCCAGCTGCAGGGCATGTTCCAGAATCTCGGCAGCCACCGGAATAAGACCCGCAAGTTGAAGGTGAAAGAAGCGCTGCGGCACCTGACCGATGAGGAAGCCGCCAAGCTGGTTGATGAAGAGGACCTCAAGTCTCGCGCGCTGGAAGCCGTGGAGCAACACGGCATCGTGTTTCTCGATGAGTTCGACAAGATCGCCCGAAGCTCCGGCACACTGGGTGCCGACGTTTCCCGCGAGGGTGTGCAACGCGACCTGCTGCCAATCGTCGAGGGCTGCACGGTGAATACAAAATACGGCATGGTGCGCACCGATCACATTCTGTTTATTGCCTCGGGCGCATTCCATATGTCCAAGCCGTCCGACCTGATTCCGGAGATGCAGGGGCGCTTTCCGATCCGGGTCGAGCTCAAGTCACTGACGACCGATGACTTTGTGCGTATTTTGACGGAACCGGACGCTTCGCTGACCGCGCAATACGACGCGCTGCTGGCAACAGAGGAAGTCAGGCTCGAATTCACCGAAAGCGGCGTGCGACGAATCGCCGAGGTTGCATTCCAGGTCAACGAGAACACCGAGAACATTGGTGCGCGACGCTTGCACACCGTGATGGAACGCTTGCTGGAGACCGTCTCCTTCGAGGCCTCCGACAAGAGCGGTACGCACGTCCAGATCAACGCCGGCTACGTCGACGAACACCTTGCCGAACTCGCAAAGAACGAAGACCTGAGCCGGTATATTTTGTAGAAACCCGAAAAGGGGTCAGAGCCCTTTTTTTGAAAGGGCTCTGGCCCCTGTCACCCGGAGAAATGCCCGTTTGCGGGCAAGTACAGGAAATGCCTACACCGACCGAGATACGCCTGAAGAAAGATTCGAAATTGCTGGTCGTGACCTTCGACGACGGCAGTGAATTCCAGTATTCGTGCGAGTACCTGCGTGTGCACTCACCAAGCGCCGAAGTCAAAGGCCATGGTCCCGGGCAGGAGACACTGCAGACCGGTAAGGAACATGTGGCCATTACGGGCATCGAACC
Organism: uncultured Woeseiaceae bacterium; assembly: GCA_964533065.1. Lineage (GTDB taxonomy): Bacteria > Pseudomonadota > Gammaproteobacteria > Steroidobacterales > Woeseiaceae > UBA1847. The sequence goes on from CAZHLE010000109.1 coordinate 1,661, forward strand.
AATCGGCCAGTACGCCGTGCGCCTGGTTTTCGACGATGGCCACAACACCGGGCTGTATACCTGGCAATACCTGCATGAACTCGGCACCAGCATGATCGCCAATTGGCGTCGTTACCTCGACCGCCTTGCGGCAGCAGGGTATGCTCGTACCAAACCCGAATAAAACTCCGCCATGAAGAATTCCGAAGCATCTGCCGAGACGACTCATTTCGGCTACAGGACTGTGCCCCTCGAGGACAAGGCCGCGCTGGTAAAAGGCGTCTTCGACTCCGTCGCGAGTCGCTACGACATCATGAATGACCTGATGTCCGCCGGGCTGCATCGCTTGTGGAAACGCCGCACCATCGATCAGGCCGGAATTCGCAAAGGACATGTGGTTCTCGACCTTGCAGGCGGTACCGGTGACCTCGCGAAAGAGTTTGCCGGTCTCGTCGGCCCTCAAGGCCATGTCATCCTGGCGGATATTAACGCCGCAATGTTGCGGCACGGGCGCGACCGGATGGTGGATGCCGGGGTTGCCGGCAATTTGTCGATGGTGCAACTCGACGCACAGAATCTGCCGTTCGCCGACCGCACGTTCGATCGCATCGCCATCGCATTCGGGCTTCGCAATGTAACCGAAAAGGATGCCGCGCTGCGCTCGATGTTCCGGGTTCTGAAACCCGGCGGCAAACTGCTGATTCTTGAATTTTCGAAGCCACACGCATCGATCAAGCCTGCCTACGACCTGTACTCATTCAAGGTGCTGCCTTTGCTTGGCGAACTCGTTGCCAGCGATGCGGACAGTTACCAGTACCTGGCCGAATCGATCCGCATGCATCCCGACCAGGAAACGCTGCTGGCAATGATGCAGCAGGCCGGTTTCGAGCGTTGCCGTTACGTCAACCTGGCCGGCGGTATCGTCGCGCTGCACAGCGGTTTTCGTATTTGAACCCAGCCATGGCCAACCCACTCGAAGCTCTGCTGCGTCCGGTCGCCGAAATACTGAATCGCAACATTTCAGAGACCACGCCGGCGCGCGAACTTGTCGCCGCCCTGAACGGGTCCATCATCGCGATTCGTGTCCGGGACACGTCGCTCAACATCTTTTTCAGTATCGCCGACGACGTCGTTCTATTGAGCACCGAGTACAAGGACAATCCCGATGTCGTTATCAGCGCATCGCTGGTGACCCTGGGTCGGATGCTGGCCAGCCCCGACGAAACGATGATTCGCAGTGGCGAGGTCGAGCTGACCGGTGATGCGGTGACCGCGCAGCGTTTTCAGAAATTGCTCGGCTATGCGAAGCCGGAGGTTGAAGAGGAATTGTCGCGAGTGGTCGGTGATGTCGCGGCGCATCGGTTCGCCGAGCTCGGGCGTAGCGCCAGGAACTGGGCATCTGCGGCGCGAGCGACTATGGGTGACAACGTGCGCGAGTACCTGCAGGAAGAAAGCCGCGACCTGCCGACGCGATACGAAGTGAATCGATTCAGCTCCCGGCTTGCGGTATTGCGTGATGATGTCGAGCGACTCGCCGCAAGACTTCGTAATCTCGAGGACGGTCGATAAGCATGACCAGGCTGCAGACTATTGCACGGCTTATCGGCATCCAGCGCGTGCTCGTGAAGTACGGCCTTGATGATGTCATCAAGGAAACTCACCTGCTGCGGCCGCTGCGGTTCTTCTTTTACCTGTTTCCGCGGCGCCGCACCCGTTCGGCACCGCTGGGCGAGCGCGTGCGCCTCGCGCTTGAGGAGCTCGGGCCGATCTTCATCAAGTTCGGCCAGGCCATTTCGACACGCCGTGACCTGTTGCCACGCGAGCTCGCGGACGAACTGGCGAAGCTGCAGGACAAGGTGCCGCCGTTCCCGGCCGAACAGGCCGTCGCAATGCTCGACGCGGCCTATGGCAGGCCCGTAGCCGATGTATTCGCGCGCTTCGATGTCGAGCCATTCGCAGCGGCATCGATCGCGCAGATACATACAGCGCAATTGCCCGGCGGCGGCGAGGTCATCGTCAAACTGTTGCGCCCTGACGTGCAGCCGCTGATTGAGCGGGATATTGCCGTTCTACGCATGCTGGCCGGGCTTGCCGACCGCTACTGGCGACACGGCAAGCGCCTGCGGCCACTCGAGATCGTCGACGAATACGAGAGCACGATTCTCGATGAGCTCGACCTCATGCGGGAAGCGGCCAATGCGGCGCAACTGAAGCGAAACTTCGCCGGCTCCGACATGTTGTATGTGCCCGAGATTTACTGGGATTATTGCCGTCCGGAGGTGCTGGTACAGGAGCGTATTTACGGCATTCCTATTAGCGATACCGCTGCCCTGCGGGCGGCAGGCGCTGACATCAAGCGCCTGGCGGAGAATGGGGTCGAGATCTTTTTTACACAGGTGTTTCGGCACAACTTTTTTCACGCGGACATGCATCCGGGCAATATTTTTGTTATTGCCACGGACCCGGAACGACCCAAATACGCCGCGGTCGATTTCGGTATCGTTGGCACGCTCCACCCCAGCGACCAGCGCTACCTGGCCGAAAATTTCCTCGCTTTTTTCGATCATGACTACCATCGCATAGCGGCTCTGCATATCGAGTCGGGCTGGGTGCCGGAAGGTACGCGTATCGATCAACTCGAAACCGCGGTGCGCACCGTGCTCGAACCCATATTCAACAAACCGCTGGCGGAAATATCGTTTGCCCAGGTATTGATGCGGCTGTTCCGCGTCGCGCAGCGCTTCAATGTAGAGGTGCAGCCACAGCTGATCCTGCTGCACAAGACACTCTTCAATATAGAGGGCCTCGGCCGCGAGCTATATCCTGAACTCGACCTCTGGAAAACGGCGCACCCGGTACTCAAACAGTGGATGAACGAACAGGTCGGACCAAAGGCATTTTTCAAGGACCTTCGTGCGTTGCTGCCGGAACTTCGCGAGGCTCTGCGCGAGCTTCCGGCCGCAATTCGTTACCTGGCAGAGAAAGCAAAATGAGGCGCGACGAAGTTTGACGGCGCAGAGCGCCAGGTCCTGGCCGACGCTGCCGATTGTCGCGGTCGGCGTCGTGTTGAGTCTGTTGGCCGCGGCCCAGCTTGGCAATCTGACGTTGAATGGTGATTTGTACGGACTGCTCGGCAAGAACGATCCAGCCGTGAAGACATTTCACGAGCTCGCCTTAGTTGCAACGGGGCTCGAGGAGTTACTCGTCGTCTGCGAGCCTGATCAGTACCTGCCGCGCATCACGCTGGAGAAAATTACTTCACTGCCCAGCGTCATTGCCAATACGCGAACCTACATCCTGCCCGGAAAATCTTCGCTGTATACGTTTTCCCTGAGCGGCGATCCTGCTGACTACCTGCAGTCCGGCGTGGTCGTCGATCGCGTTCGCGCCGTGCTCGCCGCCATGGCGCCAGCCTGCGGTATGGCGGGCACGCCTGCTTACGTCGTCGAGGCACACGACCGGCTCAACTCCGACCTGCTCACAGCGCTCGCGCTTGCATTGCTGCTCGTGACGATGCTGTTTGCGTTGGTCTATCGGATTGGCTGGCTGGCGCTGCTGATGCTGTTGCCGGTCGGCCTCGGAATCTCGTGGGGTATGGCCGCGTTCAGCCTGGTACGTCCCGAACTCACGCTGCTCGCGGCCGCGGTGCCAACGCTCTTGATCGGCATCGGCGTCGATCATTGCATTCACATGATTCAGGCATGCCGTTATTCCATAGAGCACGACGGCCTGTCGCGCGACGAGGCCGTTATCTCGGCATGGTGGCGCCTGCTGCGCCCGATCACGATTGCAAGCCTGACAACGATTGCGACTTTTTCTGCCCTGGCGCTGGCACAGCTGCGCGGTTTTGCCGACTTCGGCCTCTGCGGTGCGCTGGTTTCAGCCGGCGTATGGCTTGCCTGTATCAGCTTGCTGCCTGTAATCCTGTTGTCCTGCCCGCCGGGCTGGCTCGCGGGCAAGACCGCATTCGAAGTGCCGCTGCGTTATCTGGCGCCTTGGATTCAGAAACGCGCTCTGCTGGTGGCGCTTGCGGCCATCGCCGTTACCGGAGTCGCAGCATACGGCGCGAGAAGCCTTGAGCTGCTGAGCGACATTCGCCAACTCGAGGGTACCGACCTCGAGGTACATACACTTCAGAACCGGATCGCCGATGAATACGGGCTCAGTGCCTCACCAATACTGGTTCGTTTTGTCGATGAACTCGACGCAAGCGAATTCATGGCCGATGTTGACCGGCCACGCAGTATCGCAAGCCTCGTTGAGGTGCCCGGCGTGGCCGGCCTGGTGCAGGTGCATTCGACCGACAACCCGTTCATTCGTGAAAATTTCAAGGCCGTCACTTGGGATATAGAGCAGCAAATACACCGACTCGGCCTCGGCCGCTGGGAACTGAGCGGTGCGCCAGCCATGAATGCGCGCATCGACGAACTGTTGTTCGCGGACATCCGAACTATCCTGCCACTTGCGGCCGCATTCATCCTGCTCGTGCTCGCGATCGGCACGCAGAGCGGCAGTCTGCCCTTCATCATCCTGTTACCACTGGTACTGTCCCTGATCTGGGTAGCCGGGGCGATGGCGTTTGGTGGTGTCGCCGCTTCCATTGTGACGGCAGCGATTATTCCGATCGTGCTTGGCATCGGCGTCGATGGCGGCGTGCACCTGCTGGCATCCTGGCAGCGTCACGACGGCAATCTCGCGGCGGTATTCGCAGAGACCGGGCTCGCGATCGTCGTCACGATCACAACCTCGATCGCCGCATTCGGCGCGTTCACCATTGCCAACAGCCCAAGTCTCGCACAGTTTGGCGTGCAGGCAGCAGGTGCCCTGCTCGGCTGCCTGATGGTTACAATGCTGCTGTTGCCCGTCCTTCTGCAGCACCGCCGGATCGCTGCGATTACCGGGGCGACATAGCGTGTTCTGGCCGCGAGTTGCAAAATTCCTGATCTGGCTGGGCCGCTGGACCGCTGTAGGCCCGACACCGGGTCATCGCAAGGCAGTCATCATCGGTGCGCCGCACACCTCGTACTGGGACGGTTACTGGCTGCTCGTGTACAAGGTCGCCTATGGCATCGATGTCAAGTTCTTCATCAAGCAATCAATGTTCTGGTTTCCGATGAGCCTGCTGCTCAATGGGCTCGGCGGCGTACCATTGAATCGTGGTGACGCGCGCGCGGCGGTGAAACAGGCAGTCGCCGCATTCGAGACCAATGACGATTACCTGTTCGGGCTTGCACCGGAAGGTACGCGCAGCAAGACCAATGGCTGGAAAACCGGCTTTTACCGAATTGCCGAGGGTGCGGGCGTGCCCGTGGTGTTTGGCTTCTTCGACTACAAGAACCGTCGCTTCGGCTTTGGACCGAGCATGAGCCTGACGGGTGATATGGACGCCGATATGGTCATTATTCGCTCATTCTATGAGTCGGTGACCGGCAAGCGACCCGAAAAAACCTGCCCGATCGAGTTAGTGCGTGGCAGACAACCAGAATAGGCGACCGATCCGCAGTTTCGTGCGCCGCGCCGGTCGCATGACAGCGTCGCAACAACGTGCACTCGATGAATTGTGGCCCGACTACGGCGTTGAGCCCGGCCCAGGGCCACTTGACCTGGCGAAGCTTTTCGGCCGCACGGCGCCCTGCGTGCTGGAGATCGGATTCGGCAACGGGGACTCGCTTGTGCAACTCGCAGTGGAAAATCCGGGCAAAAACTTTCTCGGCATCGAGGTACATGAACCCGGCGTCGGTCATTGCATGATTGCCACACGTGCCGCAGCGATTTCGAACCTCAAGCTCATCGTGCATGATGCGATCAAGATTCTCGAGGCGAATATCGCGCCGGCATCGCTTGCCCGTATCAATCTTTATTTTCCCGACCCATGGCCGAAAAAACGCCATCATAAGCGGCGTATCGTGCAACCAGGCTTTGTCGAACTCTGCGCCAGCCGGCTCGCAGAAAAGGGCACACTGCACATTGCTACCGACTGGACGGATTACGCCGAACATATCGATGCAGTTCTTGCCGCGTCACCTGTATTCATTTGTGCGCAAAAGCGCGAGCACGACGGCGCGGCACCGCTGGATCGGCCGGCAACCAAGTTCGAGCGGCGCGGCGGCCGCCTGGGGCACAGGATCCGGGACTGGCGGTTTGAGAAAA
>CAZHLE010000110.1:0-7706 GCA_964533065.1 uncultured Woeseiaceae bacterium
CAGACAGCGTGGTGCCCCGCCACTATCTTCCATTTCGCGGTTGAATTTTCCAGCGCACTCTCGAGCCAGGCCACCATGTTGCGCTCCGCTTCAGTCTGCGGCGCGACGTGGGGCGGAAACTCATCCAATTCGTCATCACTGACTTCACGGCCGCTACCGTCTTCGGCCAGCTTGTCCAGATAGACCGTGGTGCTGGCCAGCAGCATTTCGGTGTCGATGACGAAAATCTCCAGCTCGCCCCGAGTCGCCGGCGGTGAAACCTGGTAGAAATAGCCCGGCATGGTAAAGGCGGGATGTTCCTGCAGGTACAGCATCTGGCTCAGGGTAGCTTCACGGGAGATGCGCCAGTCGTGGTTGCCCATCATGCTGTAAATGGAGAAGTCCTTCACTCCGGCGCCCAGGGTGTGAAAGGGCTTATGTAGCATGTCGTTATAGCGCCGGCTGTCGAAACGCGCATCCGCACCCAGCGTGCCGCCGTCGGGATAGACGTTGTCGCCAAGCATCATGGCGAACTGGCAGGCTTTCTGCCGACAGGTCTGGTGCATGGACCAAGCCACAGGGTAGAGGCCGCTCGCGGGCATAAAACTACCCAGGCTGGACTCAAACATCATGGGAGCCGGTTGGAATTCGGCGGTATTATGCCGCTTTTCCCATGCGCTGCGTTCTTCTGCCAGGTACGCCTCTACCGCAGAGAACGGTGCTTGATCCTCGTCAAAGTCCTCATAAGCGGGTATGTAGCCGCTATCGCCAAAGACCACGAAGCGGTAATCCGCCCGGGCTACCGGCGACAGGGCAAACAACAGCGGGCAAAGTGCAAGCGCTAGTGTGAGATGCGGGAGTCGACTCGCGCGGTGATACATGCAATTCTCCTTTGTAGTGTCAGGATGGAGTGCCCGAATTTGGCAGACGCTTCCGAACTATGGCCCAAGCATAAGAGGAAGTGCATGAGCAATCAAAGATTCAGTCCCGGGTCAAGGACGAAGCAGAACATCGCGATCGCGTGAGGCGCATACACGCCCAAGCGTGGTGAGCCCAAAGTCTTTTTTAATTTTCGAAGCACTAGCGAGCCTGTCCCGTACTTTGAAATCAATGGCAGGCTGCGGATTAATCACGCTGGAACAAAGGCCCAGATGTCCTTGATCCACTGACGGATCTGCAACGCCTCCTGCCAGCGATCCGACAGTTCGCGCTGCTCGGCATCCGTTATCGCGTACGGCGGCGGCCCGAGCTCGCAGAGGAACACGAGCTCGGCGTCATCGGCGCTACGAGCCCGCCAGCCGTGTATGCCCTCGCGCCACCAGCCCTTAAAAATGTCCACCCATGGCTGGTGCTGCGGGAAGTTGATCTGGACCTGCACCTGCTCGCGATTCGCGATGCGACCCTGGAAACAATCGGAGCGGGCGAGGATGCTCGAAATGTATTGCTGGTCGCGACCCGAGATCGGATTGCGCATTTCACGGTCAACGACGACGTGCGACAGGTCGGCACACAAACGCATTTCCGGCACGAGCTCCATGAGCTGCAGGGTGTAATAGAGGTCGTTGAGCAGGCTGTCGCGATGCGTCTCAAACAGCAGCGGCATGTCGCGTTGCTGCGCTTCCCGCATCCAGTGTCGTACAACCGGCACCGCGTCATCGGGACGCATCGGCATGACGCCGCTGATCACATTGACCAGGCAGGCATTCATCTCCACGGCAAAGTCGAGCAAGGGCAGCATGTCGTCCTCGCTGGCCGGGAACGCGTTGATCATGCAGCCGAGTTCAAACTCTCTATATAGACTCCGCAGCGCGCGCATCCCGGGGATCTCGGCAACACTGGGATCAAGGCACATGCCATCGAAGCCGGCCTCGGCCACCATGCGAAAACAGTCTTCGGGGCTGCGTTCGGGAGTGTGCGGGCTGCGCAGTTCCATGGACCAAAGTGATTGATATATATTAATTTTTTGAGTCGCCCGCATGGCGGCCTCCTACGACGAGCGCGTCGACGATGGTGCAGCCGCTTGCGTGCACGATCACGGGATTGATATCGATTTCCAGAATCTCGTCGCGCAGCGCATCCACCAAGACCGAGAACTGCGAGGCGAGCTCACAAAATGCGTCGAAATCGGCGGCCGGCTTGCCACGCACACCATCGAGCAGTGGCCGCAAACGCAGGCGATCGATGCAACGGCGTGCATGCGCCGCATCGAAGGGCGGCAGTGCAAACGTTACATCGTGCAATGTCTCGGCGAGCACGCCACCGAAACCGATCATGACAACCGGACCGAACTGCGGATCTTTCGTTGCGCCGAGTATCATCTCGACCCCGGCGGCCGCCATCGGCGCGACGATGACATCGGGCCCGAGCCTGACTGCCATTTTTTCATAGGCAGCGAACAGTAGAGCGGTGTTCGCAATGTTGAGCACCACGCCATTCGCGTCCGTCTTATGCGCGATTCCGGAAGCAGTCTTCATCACGACGGGAAACTCACTGACGACTGCGAGTCCCCCGGCCGACGAAATCGCGAGTGTGCGGCTCGCTGGCAAACCAAAATCGCGCAGCAGGGCAAGTGAGGTCTGCTCATCGAGACTGCCCGCCAGAACGCGACTTTGCCACTTGCGCACCGCATCAGTGTTGACGGGTGCAGGAGTTGCGGCCGCGCGCAGCAGGAAATCGCGATAGGCGAACAGCGCGGCAGCCCCTTTCAAAAATTGTGATACGCCATCGAGCACGGGAATGCCCGCGTGCGTCGCTGTCACTGCGAGTTCGTCGTAACCGGAACCCTGGCGCGCGGAGACGAGCGCGACGGGTTTGCCGGACTCGGCCTTCGCGTGCTGCACGTAGTTCATATACATCGGGTAGATCCTGCCCTCGGGCGCACGATTGAGAACGGCGGCACCGAGTGCGGCGCCCGGATCTTTGAGCAGGATGGTCAGCGCGCGCGTGGTTTTCTCCTCGTAGTCGAGGCCGCCGCGGCTCCAGCTGTCGAGCGGATTGACGGCCGGCAGTTCGGGATCGATCACCTTCTCGAGTTCGGCCACGGTCGCTGGCTGTAATTCGGTCAAAGGCACACCGAGCTCATCGGCGAGATCGATGATCAGCTGTCGCTCGCCGCCCGAGTCGTGCAGCGTAACCAGGCCACCGGCGGCGACCGGGTGCAGCTCGGCGAACAGGATCAGCGTCGTCGCCAGCTGGTCCATGTCGGCAACGCGCGTCACGCCGTAGCGATCGAACAGCGCTTCGAACGCGGCATCATCACCGGCCATGGCGCCCGAGTGCGATACCGTCAGGCGCGCGGAACGCTCAGTCCTGCCGACCTTGATGGCAACTATCGGAATACGGCGTTGCTGCGCCTTCGCCAACGCGGCCCGGAGCCCGTCAGGATTGCGAGCGGTCTCCACGAACAGGCCGACGGCGCGCGTCTCGGGCAGGTCGAGCGCGAAGTCGAGATACTCATCCATGCTGACACTGATCTCGCTGCCGGTCGAGACCGCGAAGTTGAAGCGCAGGCGTTGTTCGCAATCCAGCAGCCCCGACATGCCGGCGCCCGAATGACTGATCAGGCTGACGTTGCCCGGCCCTTCGTGCATCGCACTGTCGAAACCGCAGCTCCAGACATGATCACGAATGTTGTAAAAGCCCATGCCGTTGTTGCCGCAGACGAGCATGCCGGCCGCCCGGATTTTCTGCTGCAGCCGCGCTTTCAAGAGCGGTGGTTCGTCATCATCGAGTACCGCGCTTGAATGTATGACTGCCGCCGGCACGCCGAGCGCAATCGCTTCATCGAGCGCCGCCTCGATGCGCTGGTCGCCGATGGCAAAAATCACGAGTTCGGGCCGTGCGGCGACATCAGCCAGTGACTTGTAGCAGCGGCGGCCCTGGAGTTCCCCGTAGTTCGGATTCACGGGGTAGATGTCGCCCCGGAAGCCACCCTTGATCAGGTTGCGTAATGCCCAGTCGCCCATTGACAGAGGCTTTGCCGATGCACCGACGATCGCGACCGAAGCCGGCCGCAACAGGGGATCGAGCCGGTGAGCCATTCGGGTTTAGTACGGGCCGGGCGGTGTCGCGCTGCGTCGCGCCGGGAACCAGAACGGCTTGTCGACCACGGTCGCCTTGGCCATGGCGCGCGACCAGTGCATTTCCCGCTGGTAGTAAATCTCTACCCAGACCGTGCTGCCAACCGCGCCGTGCGGCATGCGCACGGACCCGAGCGCGACGTTCTGCTTGCAGATCGGCGACCACTCGGCCGAGGTAACGAAGCCGATGTTTTTCTTGCTCGCCGAGGCATCGTCGAAAATATACGAGCTGTGCGCGACCTTGTTGCCGGCGATGTCGAGCTTCACCAGTCGCCAGGTCGAGCCGCGACGCTTTTCTTCTGCCAGCGCGCGCCGGCCATTGAAATTCGGCTTGGAAAAATCCACCAGCCACTCGAGACCGAGCTCCAGCGGCGAACGCGTGCGCCCGGTACGTACGGTCGCTTTCGCTGGGAGGAATTCGGGGCCGGCCGCGAGGTAGCCGGCTTCGACGCGCGCCATCTCGAGCGCATGCACGCCGATCGCGCGGATGCCATGCAATTTGCCTGCCTCGAACAGCGCATCCCAGAGCGCCTCGGCCTTGCCCGGTTCGATCCAGAGCTCGTAGCCGAGGTCACCCGTAAAACCCGTGCGTGACACCATGAGTTCAGCAGCCTCGAATCTGACATGCATGAGGCCGAACACTTTCAGTTCGTCGAGCCCCTTGATGCCCATGTTCTTCAGCACCGAGTACGAGGTCGGCCCCTGCACCGCAAGGCCCGCGATCGCGGCCGTCTCTTCGGTAACTGTCACGTCAAAACCTATCGCGTTGGTCATCAGCCAGTCGAAATGCCGCTCCTGCGAGCAGAGGCGGTACTCGCCCTCGCGCAAATGAAAAATAGTGCCATCATCGAGCACCTGGCCCTGGTCGTCGCACCACACCGCGTAGGCGACGCGGCCCGGCTTGATCTTTTCCATGTCACGCGTTACGAGGCGATTGATGTAGGCGAGTGAATCGCGGCCCTTGATCCGGTACTTGGTCATCGGCGTGATATCGAACACACCGGTCGCATTGCGGATCGCAAAATACTCGGTCTCGCCGCAATACAATTCGTCGGGTGTCGTATAGCCTTTCCATGTGTGCCAGGTATTCGTTGTATCGAGTGCGGCCATGCGCTCGTAAAACGGCGATCGGATCCGGCCCTGGAATACTTCGCTCGCGCTCATGCCGATTTCTCCCGCTTGAGTATGGCTCGCGCGGCATTGCGGCCGGCGGCACCACTGACACCACCGCCCGGATGCGCACCGGCACCGCAGAGAAACAGGCCGTCAACCGGCATGCGGTATTGCGCAGCGCCGCAAACCGGACGCACGAAAAAGAATTGATCCAGCGTCAGTTCGCCGTGATGCCAGTGACCGCCCGTAATGTGAAATTGCTCTTCGATATCCAGCGGTGTCAGCAATTCGCTCGCGGTAATGCGTTCTGCAATATCAGGGGCGTAACGTTCGATCACACGAATCGTCGCCGCCTCAAATTCCGCCCGGGCCGCATCCGTCCAGCCCCCTTTGCGGTCATAGGGTGCGTACTGCACCACGGCCGACATCACATGCTTGCCCGCGGGTGCAAGCGTGTCGTCGCTCACACTCGGGAAGGTCAGCTCGACCACGGGCTCGGGCGAACTCTGGCCATACTTCGCCGGATTGAAAGCGCGTTCGACATAGTGCTCGTCCGGTGCAATGACGAGCCGCGCCGCGAAATCACGCTTGCCGAGCCCGGCGATGTCCGGCAACCCGTCCAGCGCGAGGTGCAATTTGGCCGCGTTACCGCGCGAGCGTAAATGGTGCACGCGATGGGTGAAGCGCGCTTCCATGTTCCGTGCGCCGACGAGATCGAGCAGCGTGCGTTTCGGGTCTGCATTGGACACGACCGTGTAACTGTCAAAACGATCGCCGCCCGAAGTCTCAACGCCAACGACGCGCCCGTTGTCGACGATGATGCGCTTCACCGGCATCCCGGTACGGATCGTGACGCCAGCTTCGCGCGCGATGTGCGCAAGCTCTTCGCTGACCGACCCCATGCCACCGCTTGGTGAGGCAATGCGACCAAAATCGCCGGCGAGGCGATACAGGTAGGTCATGATCGTATTCGGCGAGCGCGGTCCGAGGTGCGTACCGAGCACGGCGTCAAGGCTGATCGCACCTTTCAACAGCGGGTTCTCGAAGCGCTCGGTCACCTCGTCGTGAATATTCATGCCAATGAGACGCAGGAATTCCTGCATGTTGTGCCTGCCAAGCCGCCGCACATCGAAGCCGAGGCGCGCGAGGGTTGCGAGGTCCTCGAAATTTTTTGTGCCTAGCCTGGGAGGTGTCTTGTTGAGGAAGGTATTAAGCAGCTTCGCGAAGCGCGCCATACGTTTGTGAAATTCGCGATAGCTCTTTGCGTCCGCATCGCTGACACCATCGACCGACAGGCCCTCGATGCGCACGTGATTGCCGTCCTCAGCAAGCGCAATCGTTGCCATGTCATCGGCCGCAAGTTTTGGCTTCAGCTTCAACTCTTTGCGAACGCTGGGCTGCAACTGGTACAACAGGTGCGCACAGGCGGACACGGTGAAACCATCGGCGAATTCGCGCGTTACGGCCGCACCGCCGACCTGGCCGTTGGCCTCGAGCAGCAACACGCTCTTGCCGGCCTTGGCGAGCAAAGCGGAACAGATCAGGCCGTTGTGGCCGCCACCGACGACGATGGCATCGTAGGTGTTAGTCATCGCCAAAATTCTCCGGCACCGTGTTTGGACGCTTCAGGTCCGCGAGGATCTCCCGCGCCGCATTCGCGCCGGGCGCTGCCATAACGCCGCCACCCGGGTGCGTGCTCGAGCCACACAGGTACAGCCCACTGACCGGCGCACGGTACTGCGCGTAGCCGGGAACGGGCCGATTGAACAGCAGCTGATCCATGGTCAGTTCACCGTGGAAAATGTTGCCCTCGGTAATACCGATTTCTGCCTCAATGTCCTGCGGCGTACGTATTTCGTAATGCAGGATCAGGTCCTTGAAGTCCGGGCTGTAATTTGAAATCTGGTCGATGACGGTCTGGCCGAAAGCGGCTTTCTCATCACTGGTCCAGGCACGACCGTCGATCTGGTGTGGGCAGTACTGCACGAAGCAGCTCATGAAATGCTTGCCGGGCGGCGCCATGGTCGGGTCGGTCATCGTCGGTACCACGCAGTCGATGTACGGGTCCTTGGACCAGGTGCCCGCCTTCCACTCGTCGTAGGCGAGTTCCATGCGTTCCATCGAGTCGATGAAATGCATGTCGCTGCGATACAGCGTGCTGCCTTTTGGCAACGCGGGAAACGTTGGCATGCCATCGAGTGCGATGTTGACTTTGCCGGACGAGCCGCGAATCTTGAAGTTCTCGACCCGCTTGTGAAACTCCGCCGGCAGGTCCGACTTTTCCATGCAGTTCAGGAAGGTACGCTTGACGTCCATCGCGGAAACCACAATGCGGGCATTGATCTCCGTACCGTCCTCAAGTGCGACGCCGGTCGTCTTGCCGTTACGCACCATGATCTTGTCGACGCCGGACTCGGTGCGCAACTCGCCGCCATAGGCCTGGAAAGCGCCGGCAATAGATTTGGACACGGCACCCATGCCGCCGCGCGCCACACCCCAGGTGCCGACATTGCCATCGACATCACCCATGTAATG
>CAZHLE010000111.1:0-7556 GCA_964533065.1 uncultured Woeseiaceae bacterium
TCCGTTTGTTACGTCCTCGAACACGGTTGCCGCCGCCGCAAGTACCGGCACCGGCATCGGTCCGCGAAACCTCGACTACATCCTCGGAATCGTCAAGGCTTATACGACAAGAGTCGGCGCCGGCCCATTCCCCACCGAATTGTTCGATGACCAAGGAGCACACCTGGCCCGCGTCGGCGCTGAATTCGGTTCAACGACAGGTCGCCCGCGGCGGTGTGGCTGGTTTGATGCGGTCGCACTGCGCCGTTCGATCATCAATAGCAGTGTCTCCGGGCTCTGCGTTACCAAGCTCGACGTACTCGATGAGCTGGAGACGATTCAGATCTGTGTCGGCTATGAAATTGACGGTGAGGCGATTCCGGGATTGCCGGTCGTGGTCGATCGCTTCGCGGAGTGCACGCCCGTCTATGAAGAGTGGCCGGGTTGGCAGGCATCGACGGTCGGCGTGACCCGGCATGCCGACCTACCATCGAACGCAAGAGCCTATCTCGCGCGCATCGAAGAACTCGCCGCGGTGCCGATCGATATTATTTCCACGGGTCCGGATCGCGAGCAGACCATTATCAAACGACATCCCTTCGAATAGTGCCGGAGTCGAGCCAGCCACGTCGCAATCTGGTGTTCAAGGCAGGGCCATTGGCGCTGCAGTCGGTGCGCCGCGACGGTTTCGCTGCGGAGCGAATCGGGACTATCGCCGGCGCCTCGGGCGGTGCCAAATGGCTGGTGCTAAGCCAGCTGGATCGTTATGTACTTCTGCACATCGTCCCGAAGTTGGTCGGTCCGGTGCACTTGCTTGGGTCGTCAATCGGCGCCTGGCGTTTTGCCTGTTATGCACAGGCTGATCCGGTTGCGGCCATTGATCGATTCGAACAGGCCTACATCAGCCAAAGCTACAGCGACAAGCCGGATATTCACGAGATCAGCGCCAAGATGCGCGAGATGCTCGCGATCGTCATGCCAAATGGTGCTGCCGAGGAGATTTTATCGCACCCGGTTTTCCGCACCCATGTCATGACGGTGCGTGCGCGGCACCTCGCTGCGTCGGAAAATCGATGGTTGTTGGGTAGTGCTCTGATTGCCGCGGCGGCACTGAATGCGATCAGCCGTCAGACCCTGGGCTGGTTTTTCGAACGCGCGCTATTTTTTGATGCACGTGACCTGCCGCCTTGTTTCGATGTCGAGGGTTTTCCACTCCAGAAAATCAGGATTCGCGAAAGCAATATCACGGATGCAATTCTTGCGACCGGCGCAATTCCGATGGTGTTATCGGGCGTGCCAAACATCGATGGTGCCAGTCCCGGCATTTACCGCGATGGTGGCGTCATTGATTACCATCTTGATCTGCCGCACAGCGACACCGGCAGGCTCACGCTGTTCCTGCATTTTTTTGATCGTTTGGTGCCTGGGTGGTTCGATAAGAACTTGTCGTGGCGTCGTCCTGTACCGGGCAATGTC
This sequence comes from uncultured Woeseiaceae bacterium, assembly GCA_964533065.1. Classification (GTDB taxonomy): domain Bacteria; phylum Pseudomonadota; class Gammaproteobacteria; order Steroidobacterales; family Woeseiaceae; genus UBA1847. Next base: position 1,456 of record CAZHLE010000111.1, read on the forward strand.
GAAAGTACGATCCTGATCAGCCCGTCGGCCGAGTTTATAGCGCGTCTGCCGCGGGCGAAAATTCCAGATCGAACTGACTTTACGAGCTATGCGCCGCTGGAGCGAATTCGTGCCTGGCAGGAAGTAGTCAGCGCTTGTTCGGCGCTGGTCGATGAGTTACACGACGTGATCGAAACCGACCGGATAGCGGATCGATTGCAACCGCTGTAATTATTTGTTTTGGGTGCCGCGAGCGGTGAGCAGGCGGTGCAGGGCCTCGACGTCTTCGTTCATCAGGTAGTCCGCCTGATCACGCCAGCCGCTCAGCATGGGCAGATTTCTTTCGTTGACCAGCAGGTGTTCGTCACTGTTCTGTGCCTTGATGTCCCAGCCGGGCACCGCGACCACCGAACGCACCCGGACGCGGTGATCAAGAAGCCGTCGAAACTCGCGCTCGAGGCTGGCGATCCGGGCATTGGCCGCCACCAGCGAGCGCGTCTGGCCGCCGGGCTCAAACATCAGTGTGTGGCCCTGCACGTTCACCTGGCCATTTTTTGCCGTCGGCAGCGCAAAGACGCTGATCGCGTAAGCACCGTTCTGGCCGAGGATAAGGTGGTCGATGATGCCTGCGTCGGACTCGACGTCGTGGTAGGTGCGACCGACGCCGGCCGAGAGTTTTTGCAGCTGATGACCGACCGCGATATTGGCATCGCGGCGCAGCCGAATGCGTCGCAGCGTCAGCGCCGTTGAAACCAGGCGGTAGAGTGCCAGCATTGCGCCGGTAGCCAGCGCGCCGAGCAATAGGTACAACTGCCAGGCCGGGTAGCCAAGGAACAGGGCACCCGCTTGCAAAACATAGGCGGCGACAAACAGCAGAACGAAAACAACGCCGGCACTCAGGTAAGTTGACTGGCTGCTGCTGAGCCGGTCGAATTCCTCGCGAAAGCGCTGCGCCGCCTCGCGCATAATGCTGCCCGAGAAGCGGTTGCCATTGCCGACCGAACGATTGATGAGCTGCCAGGATTTGGCAATCAGCAAGAATACCAGGGTGCTCGTCAGTGCGACGGTCGCTGCGCCGCTGATGCCCTCGATATCCATATGTCGACCCTTGCGAGCTTCCGTCAACCCTCAGGTTAGCCGTGAGGTGGCGCTGCCACTGTGACCGAGATCACACTGGTGGCTCTGCAAGTGCCGAATATGGCGCAGTTTTCAGCATCGATTCAGCTTATGAAAAGTAATCTCGGTGCAGACTTTTGATAAGGCAGAAAAGTAAGGAGTAAATCATGCGCAGCATGTACGCAAATATCGCGTTGTCGCTTTTGATTTTGGCGCTTGCCGGCTGCGCGTCGATGAGCAGCGAGGAATGCACGGCGAGCGACTGGTCTGCCATCGGTTACGAAGACGGATCGCAGGGCTATACCTCGGATCGCTTTGGCAGCCATCGCAAGGCCTGTGCGAAGCACGGCGTGACCGCCGACTTCAGCGCCTATCAAAAGGGGCGAACCGCCGGACTGGTTGAGTATTGTCAGCCGGGGCGGGGTTTCAATGTTGGCTCCAGCGGCGGGCACTATCAGGGCGTCTGCGGCGCCGATCTCGAGCCGGAATTCCTTGATGCCTACCGCGTTGGCCAGCAACTGTACACCCTCATATCGAATGTCAACGCGGCGAATTCCCAGATCTATGCCAAACAGCAGGAAATCGAGAATATTGAATTCGCCGTGCGCAACAAGCAGGCGCTGCTAATCAGTGCTGATACGACGGCGCAGGACAGGGTGCTGTTTCTGGCGGACCTGGCCAAACTGTCGGAGCGGAAGGGCGAACTAAGGGCAGAAATCGATGCGCTGATTGCGGACCGCTCCCGCTACGAACGGGACCTGCAGAATTACGAACAGACCGTAGCCTCTTACGGCTACTAGGCAAACGGGTCGCTGTCGGAGTCCCGGCGGCGATCACTTCCCTCACGTTGCTCGGATTCGAAAGCGCCGGTTGCGCCGCCGATTCTGCCAGCGGCGAACGGGCTGCGACGGTCTCGGTTCGCTCGCCGATCCTGATGGTGCAGGAATTTGCATTCGCAATCGATAAGTTCACAGCCAGGCAATGGAAGCTTCGGCGCTGCCGTTGCCAGAAAACGCCGGCCCACCATCTCCTTGGCGGATTTGCAGGCGCGTTGTCCGACCCGTATGGATACCGCGTGATACTGAGAATTAGTGCCCTTTTTCAGCTCGTTCGATTTTGCGTCCTCGGCGGTGGGCTGACGGCGCAACCGAAACAGCCACCACAGGGCGGCGAGCAGTATCAGAACAAATACGACCGTTAAAAGGTCCACTCTTGCCTCGTCAATTGCGGCTCTGCGCCGCTGTGTACTCTAAACCAACTGCACGGGCATATCACGTCATTGCGAAAAAATTACCACATTTAGTCGGTCGTGGCTGCTTCGTTATGGATTCAGTGTACCGATTCGGGCAGGATACGACGATGGGCACCGAGGGTAAACTGATGGACATGCTGACCGCTTACGCGGCCGCACACCAGCATCCCATGAATATTTTTGTGCACATGCTCGGTATTCCGACCATCATGCTCGGCGTATTGATTCCCTTAAGCTGGGTCGACGCCGATGTTGGAACATTCACTATCAGTCTCGCCCAGTTACTGGTAGTCGGCCTTTTCCTGTTCTACCTGACGCTCGATCGCTGGTTCGCGGCAGTGTTCCTGGTATCGGGCCTGTTGATCGCCGCGCTCGCCGCCTACATCGGGGCGAAGCCAATCCAAACCTCCGGAACAATCGCTGCGGTCGCGTTCTTTGGCGGCTATGCAGCGCAGTTCGTTGGCCACGCCATCGAAAAGTCCATGCCCGTGCTGATCCGGCATCCGATCCAGGCCAACCTGGCTGCGCCCTTTTTCACGGTAGTGGAACTGTTCAAGCTCGCCGGTCTTCGGGAAGACCTTTTCAACGACCTGCAGCGACGAGTCGAGTTACTGCAAGGCAAGTGAGCAGGGCATCCATCCTGGCCGGATGCGACGCCGCAGATCGCCGGGTTTGGCTTGGGCACGTTGACCGATTGAGATCGTATTCGTGGGCATGAAAGGTACAATGTCCGCTTTGCCGAGGTCCTGTTCCTGATGCGTCGAATCCTGCCAGTAGTCCTGACGTTTGCCCTGCTTGCCGCCCTTGGGATCGCCCTGCGTTGGTTCGAGCCCGCTGCAGGACTCAAAGTCGTTGTCGGGCCGACCTCGATACCGCGCGGCAATGCAACGTCAGCCGGCGACATCACGGTGAGCAACGAGTTTTTTGCCGTGGCATTCGCGGTCGAGACTGCTCCACCCTGGGGTGTTGCGCGTGGCGGTATCGTCGACATTGCGATCGTGCGCGATGGCGAGATTGGTTACGACTTTGCCTCACTGGCGGACTTCATGCCGAACCGATGGTCGAGTTGGCCGACGAGCTATCAGCAGGTGAGTGTCGAAAAAGAAACACCGCAGGAAGTCATGATCAAGACGGTACGTGACTGGGGTGACGTCAGGCTCGAAACCCGGTTCAGCTTTGCGGACGATAGCCGCAGGATTCATCTGCTGACCCGCATGACCAACGAGGGTGAGAATCCGATCGCAGATATCTTTTCCGGTTATGTCGTCTGGCCCGAAGGCGGGTCGCTGTTCGGTGTGCCGGGCCTGAACGGTGTGTATACCGGCACAGAAGAAAACGCATTGGCAGACTGGTCCGCTGCGTATGACGAAAACTGGGCATTGGGGTTACATGCTCCGTATTCCGAGCTCGCCGACTATGACGGGCGTGACCGCTATTTGCAGCATCAGTTGCAGCCCGGCGAAAGCCGGGAGTTTGAGGCCTGGCTGCAGATCGAGGCGCAAGGCTCGCTGGCCCCATTTGTGGGCTCGCAGATAGAGTTTGAACGCCTGCCGTCCGGGCGTGTGTCTGGTCGCGTCGAGGGCAGTGACGGGCAATTGATTGATCAGGCTGCGGTCATTGCGATGCAGCAAGGCTCAACCTACGCATGGACCATAGGCAAGGGTGGCGCCTACGAGATCGACCTGCCTGCCGGTGAGTACTCGATCTATGCGACGGCTCGAGGCTACGCGGCCGGCGCATCGCACGACATCACGGTGGCGGCGGGCGGTGATATCAGACTGAGTTTCGATGACGTCCCGCCACCCGGAGCGGTGCGTTTTCGGGTTGCAGATGCGCAGACCGGACAGCCACTGGACGCGAGAATCGATATTCAAAGCGGCTACAGATCACTGGTCGGATTTTTTGGTCGGAACACATTGTTTACGGAACTCCACCCCAAGGGCGAAGTCACCGCGAGCATGCCGCCCGGGCATTATGTATTCGAGGTGTCAGCGGCGGCCGGATTTACGTCGTTGCCAAAGCCAGTAGAGGTTGTTGTAGATTCCGGCGGTACCGCCGAGCTAATCGTTGACATTGCTGTAGTGACAACACCGAGCGAGCAGGGTTGGTACAGCGCCGATCTTCATCACCACTCGGATGTGCTGGACGGCTTCACCGAGGCGGAGTACGTGCTGCGCTCGGAACTCGCGGCAGGTGTCGACATCGCATTCCTCAGTGATCACGACTCGGTGGTCAACAATGCCGAAATGCAACGGCTGTCTGCGGAGCGTGGCGTACTGTTCATGCCGGGTACCGAACTGTCGCCATCCTGGGCGCACTTCAATGCCTACCCACTGGATGACGGCAAGAACATCGACATCGACACCGGCCAGTCGTCCGTGCAGGAAATCTTCGCGGCGGCCCGGCGAATGGGGGCGGACGTTATCGCGGCCAATCATCCCTACAACGGCTATGGATATTTTGCGAGTCTGGACGATGGAGTGGTACCCGGTGGCTATGACCCTGGGTTCGATCTCGTCGAAATCACAGGCGGCGGCCACGACGGCAACATTCGAACGCTCGACCGCGTATGGCAGATGTGGACCGATGGCAAGCGGGCGTATTTCAGCGCCGGCTCGGATGCGCACGATGTCTGGCTGGAGCAATCCGGGGCCGTGCGTACCTATGTCCATGTTGACGGTGAACTGAGCATCGACAAGTTCGTCGCGTCGCTGAAGGCCGGGCACGCGTACGCGAGCCAGGGCCCGCTCGTCTACCCGGAAATACTGTTCGGTAGCGATATCAACCATGCCCGAGGCAATGAGCTGTCGCTGGCGTACACAGTACAAGCCGTTTCGGGATTGCGTTCGGTGCGTCTCATCGAGCGCAGTACCGAGATTCAGTCGCGGTCATTCGAGCAGATCGACGCGCCGGTCGCGGTCGAATTCTCGGTGATTCCGGAGGCCGACACCTGGTACAGCCTGGTGATCGAAGACGAGCAGGGCAAGTTCGCCTTTACCAACCCGGTCTGGGTTACCGTCAGCGAATAGCGAGGCAATATTGTGGCACTGATTCTGACAATTGCCATGGCTGTCACCACCTTGACATCTTTGTTGCTTCTCAGCCGTTGGGGCAACGTGCGTTGCACGGGGCCGATGCCGGTGTCATTTTTTACCTTTTTTGCGATCCTGTTTACATCCGGCCTGGATGTCGGCCTGATCATGTTTCCGCTGGTGGATTTTGAACTGTACGCTCGCGAGGCGGAGTATGGTTTTGCCAACCCGCTGGCGATCGAATTCGGCTTCTGGGGGTTTTTGGTCTGGGCGTTTTATTTTCTGACCACGTTCTACTTTTGCATCGTCGAGCCGAAGCTCAAGCTGTTTCAAATCCCGGCCATCAGGTTCACGAACAACATCGTTGTCATCGGCACTTGCGCCTTTACGGCGTTCCTGTTTTTGCTCTATCTGCCCGACTATATTTTTGGCATCGGCCCGGTGTTCCGCTATGGCCTGGTTGCGGCGGTGATTCTGTTCGCGGTGCTGTCGAGCACAGACATCAAGTACGTGAAAATCCTCAGCGTGAGCTCGACCTGGTTGTTTTTTGCGCTGATCGCCGCCGCTTGGCATGTGTCGGGCATGGGGCTTTCCGGGCTGTTCAGCACCATGGGCCAGATCAGCGACTATTTTACGAACCTGCATCGTTTCTTAACGCCGATATCCGATTATCACCAGTTCTACCTGTACTGGTGGTTCGCCTGGAGCATCATGATCGGGCA
>CAZHLE010000112.1:0-7456 GCA_964533065.1 uncultured Woeseiaceae bacterium
TCGTAGAGTACCGCTCCCATAAGCGGGTTTTTCTACAGGCTCGTTAGGCCGCACGAAGGGAAGGGAAACTTGTGACTAACGACCAGACAAAGCACCTAGCAGCGTCACTCGATGCAGAGGAAGCCTTGCTTCCGTTCGTTCCGCACCTGTTGCAGGACCTTTGGTCGCTCGGGTTCTCGCCAGAGGCTCCTCTGCGGCTTCTGGAAAGGAATCTCCATGAGGCTCCGCAGCATGTGGTGGATCTCGGGTGCGGCAAAGGAGCACTGCTGATCCACCTCGCGAAACGCTTCGGCTGGCACGGACGTGGAGTCGATATCGTACCGGAATTCATTGCGGAGGCTCGCAGGTACGCCAATGATTGGGGGGTCGCTGACGCGCTCGACTTCGAGGTCAAGGACATGGGGGAAGAGTTAGCCGAGGGCGGAGAACGGAACCTCGTCCTCTTCGGCTTCGACTCCGAGGCGCTTGGCGCACTTCAAGAGGCACTTGCTCGCATCGCAGAGTGTGTCGCACTGTCGGGGCACCTTCTGGTCGATCTTGCCTGGGCGCGGTCAGGACACTCGGCCGATTTACCTTCCGAAGCGCAAGTGCTCGACAGCGCTCATGCGGTGGGACTCCAGTTGGTTGATCGGGAAATGCTGGATCCTGCTTGGGTGGCAACCGAAGGGTCGCGGCATGTTGAGCTCATCCGACGCCGAGTTAAGGAACTTGCGATAAGATACCCGGAACACTCAGCGGCATTCGAGGCGTACGTGACGGAGCAGGAAGCGGAGAACCAGCTGCTCACCAAAGAGGCACACTGCGGGCATCTGCTTTTTGCTCGGAGCGGGCAGAAGGCAAGGTGAGGTGTGAGGTGATCGGTCCAACAACAGCATGCAGCCGACGGCGCTTCGCGCCGCAGCTGATGCTGAGCGTTCGGCCCCACAATCAATAGCCGCGGTGCCCCGACATGTCGTTCAAGCCCGAAGACCAATACGTCTATCTCGCCACGGATGGGCAAGGCCGCACCACACCGGGCGGTGAGTCGTTTTGGTCACTACCTCCAGCGGAGCTGGCGAAGTACGAAGCCGGTTGGTTGGTCAGCGAGTTCGTTTGCTCGGAGGACTGGAAAAACTGGGAAATGCATCCGCACGCTGAAGAGTTCGTCTACGTTCTCAGCGGAGAAATTGAATTACTCCAAGAGTTGCCGTCAGGCATCGTCGGAACATCAATCTCGGGTAGCGGCGCAGTCCTCGTCCCTCGTGGCGTGTGGCACACAGCGCGAGTATTTGCGCCGAGCCGAATGCTTTTCATCACAATGGGCGGTGGTACTCAGCACAGGCCGGCAAGTGGGGCCTAACACGTCGCTGAACCGGACCCTTCGCGGCAGCCCGGTTAGCTCCAACGTTCGGCCCCACTTAAGGATTCGTACATGCCTCGACTCTTGTTGCTCGCACTGCTTGCTATTCCCTTCAGTGCTAGCGCGATCGTCATTCGCGATGATGTTGATGACTCGAAGTATCAAGTTGCGGCTTCTGATTTTCCCTTTCTTGCTGACATGCCTGGCGAGGGGCATGGCGTGCTGATTGCGCCGCAGTGGGCTATCACTGCTGCCCACGCAGTTACATGGCAGTCGGACATCAAGCAAATCGTCATAAACGGGACGCCTCGCGATGTTGAGCAGCTATTCGTTCATCCCGGGTACAAAGCCCCGCCACAGGTTCTCCTTGACCGCGGGTTGGCTACTTGGGATTGGACGCTGTTTTAGGCGGTCAATATTCGATACAAGAATCGGCAGTTTTGGCTCATATTCCAATGCAAATCAACACGCAGCGCATGACTTGTAACAGTGAAAGACTGTAATCAATGCGGCAAGTGTTGCACGCTGTATGGCGGCAATGGCCTGTCAGTGTCCGACGAAGAGATCGCGTGGTGGGAAGATCATCGCCCGGACATCGCAGAGTATGTGCGTGGTGGCGAGATCTGGTTCAGCCCCGCCACCGGCAAGCAAATGTTGCGCTGCCCATGGCTGCGCAAGCTCCCGAACCAGAACAAGTACACCTGTGAGATTTACTACGACCGCCCCGAGGAATGCATGCAATACCCGGTGACGATAGAAGAAATGATCCGCGATGGCTGCGAAATGTTAGAGCCCAGAGATCTCGAACGGCCCAAACAGGCGCAGAAAACGCTGGACCTGTTGATGGCCGACAGCCGGCCACCCATCCAGGACTAGTTGTCTACCCGGCAAGCTTCATCGCGGCAGCGATCAGGACCCAGATCAGCATGATCGCGGTTGGCAGAACGGTGATCGCGAAGCCCATCGAACGGCCGGCCGGATCCCTGACGTAAGCCGAGCGATAGATGAATCTGCCGACCAGGTAGACGACACCCATGCCTGCGCCCCAAAGTGGATTAACGAGACTCGCATACAGCCAAAGCGCCGGCACGAACATGATCAGCTGTTCCATCGTGTTTTGCTGCACGCGGAACATGCGCTCGAATTCCGGTGCGCCTGTGGTCGCGGGCGCCTTGCACTGGTGTTTCCCGCGCATTTTGCCGACTTCGATGCCAAACCAGAAAAACTGCAATATCGCCAATACTGTGACTATTGTGACCGCTTCCATGATCGAGCCTCTTTGATAACGGGAACGACTGACTATACCTGATTCATTGCAGACCCTGACTGAAACAAGAATAATGGCTTAATGATCAGCGCTGACGACAATATTTTCTGCGATGGAACATTTCCCTACGAGGATCGAATCGGGTCCGAGGTTTATGAAGCCGAAAGGCAGGAACTGCAGGTTGAGCTGCTCAAAGTTCAGCGTTGGGCTGGCGCGACCGGACAACGCATTGTCGCGTTGTTTGAGGGCCGCGATGCGGCCGGCAAGGGCGGCACCATCAAACGCTTCATGGAGCACCTGAACCCGCGCGCGGCACGCGTGGTTGCCCTTGCAAAACCGACCGAGGCCGAGCGCAGTCAGTGGTATTTTCAAAGATATATCAATCACTTGCCGACTGCCGGCGAGATGGTGTTTTTTGACCGATCCTGGTACAACCGCGCTGGCGTCGAAAGGGTGATGGGCTTTTGCACCCAGGCCGAGTATGAAGAGTTCCTGCGCCAGGCACCGGAATTCGAGCGCATGCTGGTCCGCTCCGGAATCACCCTGTTCAAGTTCTGGTTCGCCGTTACCCGCACCGAACAGGCTCGTCGCCTGGAGTCACGACAACAGGACCCACTAAAACAGTGGAAGCTGAGTCCAATCGACCTTGCCTCACGCTCGAAGTGGGATGAGTACACGACTGCGAGAGAAGCAAAATTTCGGCACACGCACGGCGCCGAATACCCATGGACCATGATCAAGTCGGATGACAAGAAACGCGCCCGCTTGAATTGCATGCGATATTTCCTGAGCCAAGTCGACTACCCAGACAAAAACCGCGACGTGGTGCGGCAACCCGATCCATTGATCGTCGCTCATCCGCGGTTGCAGCCATGACTCGTTTCACCGCCGTTGCCCTGTTCCTCCTGTCTCTGGCGACGTTCGCTCGCGCGGACGACACCACCGCATTCGCACGAATCATCGAGAACGAGCAGGGTCAGCCACGGGCCTTGCAGGTTGCCATCGCGAGTTATTCACTGAAGTCCGGCTTTCGACAGATTCGAGTCGACCTTGTCGGAGCCATACACATTGGCGATCAGGCGTATTACCTAGATCTCAATGAGCGTTTCAAAACCTATGACACGGCGCTGTATGAGTTAATCGCACCGAAAGACACGATCGTCGAACGCGACGGCTCGCATCCCAAGGGATTTATCTCGAATGCCCAGATTGCCATGAAGAACATGCTCGACCTGAGCTTTCAGCTGGACGAGGTTGACTACGGCGCGCGAAATTTTGTGCATGCGGATCTCTCGCCCGAGGAGCTATCTCAAAGCATGGACGAACGGGGTGAATCGCTGTACGTGTACTTTTGGCGGCTTTTCTACGCCGCGATGAATCAATATGCGAAAGACCCGCTGGGCCTTCAGGATGTGAAGAAGCTTTCGGCAACGTTAGCGAGCGGTTCCGACAACTCGTTCAAGGTGTTGATTGCCTACGAACTTGTCAACGCAGAAAACTATGAAGAAATTCTCGGCGTGGATGCGGACTCTGCGGTTATTGGTGCGCGCAATCAGCGTGCAATCGATGTGCTGCGCGAGCAGATCGAATCCGGCAAAACAAATGTCGCTGTATTTTACGGTGTGGCGCACATGCCGGACATGGAGCAGCGCCTGATGGAACAGCTCGGCTTTGCTTATCTGGGCACTACCTGGGTCGACGCCTGGAATCTCGACGGTCAGGCGGGCAGATAGCCCTCACCACGCAACTCGTCAACAGTTAATTCGATTGCCTTGCGCAGTCGTGGCACCACGTAATCAACGTCATTCTTGGTCATGGTCAACGGCGGTGACATGATGTTCAGGTCGACGTACGGCCGGACGATCACACCCAGAGCTTCGCAATTATTCGAAATGCGTTTGCCTATGTTGACTTCGTAAGGGAAGAATTCCCTGGTTTCCTTATCCATGACATTGACGACGCACATCATGAACAGCCGGCCGCGAACGTCGCCAACAATTGGCAGGTCCCTCAGGGTTTGCAGTTGTGCCTCAAAGTACGGCCCGACGGTCTTCACGTTCTCGAACAGCTTTTCCCGCTCCATGATCTCGATGTTTTTCAGAGCCGCCACGCAGCAAACCGGATGGCCTGAGTAGGTAAAGCCACCCGTGAACCAGCGGTCTGCGTCGTTGGCAAGCACTGCATACATTCGATCCGAAAATATGATCGCACCGAGCGGCAGATAGGCCGAGGTCAGACCCTTCGCGCAGGTGATGATGTCGGGCTGCACGTCGAACATGTCTTTCGATACGAACCAGTGGCCCAGCCGGCCAAACCCCGTAACGACTTCATCCGCGACATAAAGGATGTCGTATTTCTGGCACAGCTCCCAGGTGCGCCGGTTATAGCTTTCCGGCGGCACGATGACGCCACCGGAGCCGAGGATCGGCTCGGCGAAAAACGCGGCGATATTGTCCGCGCCCAGATCAAGAATTTTTTGTTCCATCTCCTCGACGAGGAAGTCACAAAACTGCGCTTCATTCATGTCATTCGGCGCGAGATAGAAATTCGGGCTCGACAGATGATGAATGATGTCTTCCACAAAACTGAACTCGGGCGACTTCTCGCCGGCCTTGCCCGACAACGACGTGGTCAGGTAGGTAGTGCCGTGATACGCATCAATGCGAACGAGTACATGCTTTTTGCTCTTTTTTCCGCGCGCCGCCTGGTACATCTGGATCATGCGAAAGGCGGTGTCATTTGCCGTCGAGCCGCCGCCCGTAAACAACACGTGATTGAGGTCGCCGGGTGCGAGCTCTGCCAGCTTGGCCGCAAGCCGCGCTGCGGGCTCATTCGACATGTCGGTGAACGGATTGGCATAGGCGAGCCTTGTTACCTGCTCGGCGATGGCGTCGGCCATCTCCTGGCGACCCAGGCCTATGTTGGTGCACCACATGCCACCGACAGCATCGAAATACTCTTTGCCGTCGATATCATAGATGTACGCACCCTCGCCCTTATCCATGATCAGCGAACCGTTTTCGTCATACGTGACGAAGTTATGAAACGGATGTACGTGGTGGCGGCGGTCTTTTTCCCAGATGTCCTGGGAACTGTGTATGCGTTTACTCATGCGCCTATGCTATCTGGACGCAGGCAATTGGTCACGCTCCGGTCAACGCAAAACTTGCTTGGCGGCGACTGGCTTTTGTGCTTTTTGTATTCGGTTCGCGACCGGTTTGCAGGCCCGGCTGACAGGAGACTGTCCCGACAACCGTGTTTGCGATTGCGAGCGCTGCCGGGGACAATCGAATTTGCTAGCGCTTCATCGCCTCGAAGAACTGCGCATTGGTCTTCGTGTCCTGCATCTTGCCAAGCAGGAACTCGACCGCAGCAAGTTCATCCATCGGATGCAGCACTTTGCGCAATATCCACATCTTCTGCAGCTCATCCGGCTTGGTCAGCAATTCTTCCTTGCGCGTGCCGGATCGATTGATATTGATAGCGGGGAATACGCGCTTTTCGGAAATACGGCGATCCAGATGGATTTCCATGTTGCCTGTACCCTTGAATTCTTCGTAAATGACCTCGTCCATCTTCGAGCCGGTGTCGACCAGCGCGGTCGCCAGAATGGTAAGGCTGCCACCCTCTTCGATGTTTCGTGCGGCGCCGAAGAACCTTTTCGGACGGTGCAGCGCATTGGCATCCACACCACCAGTCAGCACCTTGCCGGACGACGGCACGACAGTGTTGTAGGCACGTGCAAGGCGCGTGATCGAGTCGAGCAAAATGACGACGTCGCGTTTATGTTCGACCAGCCGCTTGGCTTTTTCGATGACCATTTCCGCGACCTGCACGTGCCGGCTCGCCGGCTCATCAAAGGTCGACGAAATGACTTCGCCGCGCACTGTACGTTCCATCTCGGTGACTTCCTCAGGGCGCTCGTCAATGAGCAATACGATGAGATCGACGTCCGGTGTATTGGCGCAAATAGCTGAAGCAATATTCTGCAGCAACATCGTTTTTCCGGCTTTTGGCGGGGACACGATCAGGCCACGCTGACCCTTGCCGATCGGCGCAACCATATCGATGATGCGTGCGGTCAGGTCCTCAGTACTGCCATTGCCCTGTTCGAGCACGAGCCTTTCGGTCGGGAACAGCGGCGTCAGGTTTTCGAACAACACCTTGTTGCGTGCATTGTCCGGCGAGTCGTGGTTGATCTGGCCGACTTTGAGCAGTGCAAAATAGCGCTCACCGTCTTTTGGCGGCCGAATGAGGCCAGCGACTGTATCGCCGGTGCGCAGGCTGAAGCGGCGGATCTGGCTCGGGCTAACATAAATGTCGTCCGGTCCGGCCAGGTAGGAGCCGTCCGACGAGCGCAGGAAGCCAAAGCCATCCTGCAGGATCTCGAGCACGCCGTCGCCGTAGATGTCTTCGCCGTTCTGGGCGTGTGCTTTCAGGATCGAAAAAATGATTTCCTGCTTGCGGTGCCGTGCCAGGTCCTCAAGTCCGAGCGTATGACCAAGCTCCACCAAACCTGCGGCCGGGCGACTCTTGAGCTCGGTCAGGTTCATGATGTTCTTGCTCATCTCGAGCTGTTCGGGTGGGATGACCTCCAGCGAACCTTCATCATCATCATCAGGAAACTGCTCCTGCTGCGGACGCCGACGGCGGCGGCGATTCGGGTTATTGCCGGATTTGGCCTTGCTGCCGGGCTTTGGCGGCCGACCGTTTGTTTGATTTCCCAAGTATCCGCTCACAGGTTGGCTTCCAGAAATGCGTTTAGTTGCGACTTGGACATCGCGCCGAGCTTTTGTGCATGCACGCTGCCGTCTTTGAACAGCATCAATGTTGGAATGCTGCGTATACCG
>CAZHLE010000113.1:0-7410 GCA_964533065.1 uncultured Woeseiaceae bacterium
CGATAATAGGAAATTCGCGGATTTCGGGCAGGCCGCGCGGCGGTGTCGGCGCCAGTTGATCGTACTGCACGATGCAACGACTGATCTCGTCGGCCGTCAGTCTGTCGAGTCGCGCCACGTCAGCGTCCGTGGTCGGCGGCATGGGCAATTTACCCTCCGGGATCGTTTCACCCTTGAAGGTATCAACCAGGCTGCCGTCCTCGAGCAGGATGAGGCCGTACTTGCGGGCATTTTCGAAAACGTAAGGCGACCAGGTAACGTGGCCGGGATCGTCGCCCCCGAGAACCGCGAACAGAAATCCCGTATCGTCGCCCACATTACGGAAGCCGCGGAAGACATTGATCGGGATCGAAATCGTATCTCCAGGGCCCAGCACCACTTCGCCGTCTTCCTGGTTTGGGCCCAGAACGAACGCCCAGCGCCCCGAATGCACAACGAAAACCTCGGCGGTTTTATGGCTGTGCTGGGAATTGATACACCCCGGTGGCTGCCGGGCGCCACCGATGTTGAAACCGTGGGGGATATCGATATGCACGTGCTGATCGGGGTTTTCCGCGACGCCGGGACCGATGATCGTGAAGTTTTCTTTCTCCGCACTGCCGGGTGTCCGCGTGTCGATGAACGCCGTGTTGCAGGGCAACAGGTCGGCGTAACGCACCAGGCGTTCTTTCACGAGAGTAGTGAGACGGGCGGCGGACCGCGCGGTTTGAGCCAAGTCGGAAGATTCCTGTCGTGACGATTTGCGGGAAGACACAGAGCAAATGTACTTCGAATGCAAAAATAATTCAAGAAACCGTTTGGACAAAAGTTTCGTGCGAGATTCGGCCAATAAAAGCTGTGATTATAAGTTGCATTCGAAGTACAATTCACGCCAACCCAAACGGCTCGCGCATACAGGCAGGGGGACCGCATGGCGCACGATCAGAGAGGCGCCTACGGCGCCGACGATCATATCGTCGACTACATACTCGGCATCACGTTCGAAATCTGGGAAAGGCGGGGCGTAGAGCTTATACACCAGTATTACGCGACGGACTGCAAAATCTACGGCCTGGACGGCATCACGCATGGCTCTGCCGAGATGGTCGAGGCGACCTGGAACACCTTGAAAGCGTTCCCCGATCGTCTGCTGCTTGCAGAAAACGTGATCTGGTCGGGTAATCGTGACGATGGCTACTACACGTCGCATCGGCTGCTAAGCATTGCGACCAACGACGGCCCGACCGTCTACGGACCGGCAACCGGCGTTCGCATCAGGATGACCAATATTGCCGACTGTGCCATAGAAGGCGGCGTCATCGTCGAGGAATGGCTGGTCCGGGATAACATGACACTTGCAAAACAGCTGGGCGCGGAACCGGTGCAGGCGGCACGAGAGATGGCGCTCGCTCGTACTGCCGAGCACCAGCAATGGATCAATGATGAAATTGCACGTGTGAGGAACGCTGACTTGCCGGCAGCGGGCGAGGCTGTGTCGCCGCGGGGCGATCCCGAAGCTTTTGCCAGGCGCGTCTTGCGGAGCTGCTGGATGGGCAACAAGGCGCTATTCGACACGATGCATGCGCCGTACAGTGTCATGCATCGTTCGCCAATGCGCCACTATTCCGGGCGCGACGACGTGTTCGCGTACTACGAGTCGCTGCGGGACATTCTCGGTGACGTGCATTTCAGCATCGATCATGTTGCCAGCCAGCCGTTTTCGGATGCTGGCGTCGATATCGCTGTGCGCTGGACTGTGGCAGGCCTGCACGAAAGTGAGGTAATGGGTGTCGCAGCGACCGGCAAGCCATTGTTCATCCTGGGTGTTACCCACTGGCGGTGTATCGAAGATCGTATTACGGCAGAGGTTACGGTATTCGACGATCTCGCCGTGCTTAGCCAGACGCTGGTGGCGTAATGCGCGCAATCATCGACGCCCATCACCACCTCTGGGATCTTGCGGCTTGCCATTATCCGTGGCTGATGGCCAGCGGCGTGGTTCGGTTTTTCGGCGATCCGACCCCGATCCAGAAAAATTATCTTGTCGAAGATTTGCGGCGCGATGCGGCGAATTACGACCTGCAGTCGTCCGTGCACATCCAGGTTGGCGTGGCACCGGGTGAGGAATTGCGCGAGACAGAGTGGCTACAGCAGGTCGGGGATGCGCAAGGCTTGCCCGGGGCGATCGTCGCGTTCGCCGCGCTCGACGATCCGTCAGCGCCGCGCCTCTTTGAAATGCACGCGAAGAATGCCCGCGTTCGCGGTATGCGACAAATCGTGGGCCGTTCCGAAGAAGAGGATGCTGTCACCGGCAGCCGCCGGCTGCTCGACAATCCGCTGTGGGCCGAAAATCTCGCCGTACTTGGCGACATGGGCATGTCGTTCGACCTGCAGCTCACGCCGGGCCAGGTGCCGCGCGTCGCCGAGATCCTTGCAGCGGTGCCGAAAACGCCGGTCGCACTTTGCCACTGCGGCTCGCCCTGGGACCAGACGGACGGGGGCCTGGCGGCTTGGGAGCAGGGCATCGAGCTTCTTGCGTCCCTGCCGAATGTCAGCTGCAAGATCTCGGGACTCGGCATGTTCGACCATGCCTGGACCGTGGATTCTATCCGGCCCGTCGTTGAGGCGTGTATCGAGCATTTCGGTACGTCGCGGGCGATGCTGGGTTCGAATTTTCCGGTCGACAGACTGCATGCGAGCTACAACAGGATTTGGACGGCGTTCGAAGTGATCACGGCAGGCCTCAGCGAACAAGACCAGGCGCGTCTTTTTGCTGGTACTGCAAAAGAGTTTTATCGAATCTGACTGACAGCCGGTGAAGAATTGCGCCTTTGTCTGACAGACGCCAGCCTTAGCGACAGGGCGGGTTTCTACAGCTTGGATGCAAGCTCGTTGGCGCCGGCGAGCAGCATTGATTGATCGGAGCTGAGCAGGAACAGGCTCGCGCCCGCCTGCTGCCAGTCCACCAGTTCATCCAGGTTGGGCGTAAACATGCCGACGGCGCGGCTGAGGGCCCGGCAATCGGCGCAGATATTTTCTACGGTGACGACGACGGCGTCGTCGGACACGGGCTTTTGCATGGCGACCGCAAGGTCGGCACGGCCGATGAAGAGGCAGTCGACGCCGTCAACCGCCGCAATTGTCCTGACCTGATCGAGCGCGGGAACGTCCTCGATCTGCAAGACGATGGCAGTCTGTTCACGGCTGTCGGCGAGATGTTGCTGCATGGACTTCGTCGTGTAGCCGGCCGCACGCGGCGAACCCGCGTAACCTCGGCCACTGTCGCCGAAGTGGGCGGCTTTCACAATAGCTTTAGCCTGTTCGGCGCTGGTGACGTGCGGCACGAGAATTCCGGTGGCGCCGGCGTCGAGCGCATTACGAATCTGCGTTGGCGTGTCATCGGGGACGCGGACGAGGCTCGGCATGTCCGCGGCGCGCAAAGCGCCTATAGCCTGGTCGAGTTCGAGCCGCCCGAACGGCGCGTGCTCGGTGTCTATACAGACGACATCGAGTTTCGACAGCCCCAGGATTTCGGCCGCGATCGACGAAGGTGTCTTGAGGAATGTGCCTATGAGTGCGTCGCCGTTTCTCAGTCGTTGCCGGAAGGCCGTGCAGCGGGTTCGCATATCTCAGCTCCAGAGCCGCTCTGAGGCAATGGCCGCACCGGCGGCCATGCTCTCGAGCTTGGCGTACACAATGTCCTCGTCCACCGCGCCGAAGCCGGCGAAAGTCGAAAAGCCGCAATCCGTACCGGCGATCACACGCTCGCGGCCAACGATGTTGGCGAATCGGCAGAGGCGTTCTGCTACGAGCTTCGGGTGCTCAACGAAGTTCGTCGTCGAATCGAGCACGCCGGGTATCAATATCAGGTCATCGGGGAGATCGGATCCGGCAAATACCTCCCACTCGTGTGCGTGTCGCGGATTGGAGGCCTCGAACAGCAGCGCGCCGACGTTGGCGCGCAGCGCGATCGGCAACACGAGTTCCATTGGCGCGTCGTGGTGGTGTGGTCCTTCGTAGTTGCCCCAGCACACATGCAGTCGTACGCGATCTTTCGGGATGCCGTCGAGCGCATGATTCAGCGCCTCGACATGCTGCAGCGCAAGCTTTCGGTATTCGCCATCGGACTTATCCTTGAACAGCATGTGCCGGCCGAGGCCAAGGTCGGGAGAATCGAGCTGTAGTATCAGCCCTGCAGCGACAATCGCCTTGTATTCGGGCCGCATGGCCTCGGCAAGGGCATGGAGATAGGCTCGATGCGAGCCGTAATGCTTATCGGGCTGGAACAGTGCGATGACGCCCGGTGAAGCAGCGTTCATAAAGCCTTCGGTGGGTGCATGCCGGGACATGGCGGCCTGCATGTTTGCGATATCCTCGGTGACGGGGCCCATGTCTTTCACCTCGATATCGTCGACGCAGCAGGGCCGACGGTAGCTCGGCGTACCACCCGAACTTGCCTGCCGCTGGAGGAATCCGGGGAACTCCTGAAGATCCTTGGGTACGCGACGTTCGCTGTCTCCATCGAAACCCGTGATGCGGTCCTTGATGTACGTTGCGTAGCTGATCTTGCTCATTTCGCCATCGCTGACGATGTCGACACCGGCGGCGATCTGCCGGGACACGACGTCGTCGACAGCGTCGCGAAAAATCGTCTTTGCATTTGCGACGATTTCTCCACGTTCCTGAGCGAACACTGTATTGGTGACGGCTCGCGATCGAGGCAGGCTGCCGACGTGCGTTGTGAGGATTCGGTCTGTGCTTGTCTTCATCCGTAGGGAAGCTCTGATCTGATCGTCAATTCGGGCAAAATGTTGTTCATCGTGTCACGCCGCGCTGAGTTTTAAGAGTAGTCGGCTACGCGATCTCTTGAGTTTCAACGGGCCAGCAACGCGGCCAGTTCCCGCGCCACGATATCAGGTTGTTCGAGCGATGACAGATGTCCGCAGTTATCGACGACCTTCAAGCGCGCATCGGGAATACAGTCTGCCATCAGTTCGTGATACTCGACGGGGCACAATGCATCCTCGTCGCCACACAGGACAAGCGCAGGGCAATTGATTGTCGGCAGGGTCGGCACGCTGTCGACTCGATCGCGCAATGCCAGCGACTGACGCCGGAAAACCTCCGGTCCGAGATCCAGTGCCATATCAAGAATCGTGTTCAACAGCGCCGGATCATCGCGGTGTGCCGCGGCGAGATACAGCGGTTTAAGAGACTCGACCGCCAGCTCTCGCAGCCCGCCGGATAGCGCGGTCTCAATCTGCTGCAGGCGCAGCGACTGTCGTTCCGGCGCCTCCGCGTGCGGATTCGTGTTGAGCAGCGCCACGTGGGTCACGCGACCGGGTGCCTGCCGCCAGATCTCGAAGGCGAGGATGCCGCCCATCGAAAGACCGGCCATGGCGAATCGACGCGGTGCCGTGCCGAGCACCTGCGCGGCCATATCCTGGAAGTTGTCTGCGCGAGTCAGATCCGGACAAATCGTAGCGCGCCCGAACGCTGCAATCTGTGGTGCCCACAAGCGCTCATTGCACATTAAACCAGGTAAGAGCAATACGGTGTCGGTGGCCAAGCGTCGGCCCAATCACTCGTTCGGCGGCAGGAACTTTGCAGAACCGCCGCGGATACGTTCACCGGAAAACACACGCTTCTCGGGAGGCAGCTCAGCATTCTCGATGCGGTCCAGCAGCATCGCAGCGGCCGATTCCGTCATACGCTGCACGGGCTGGCGGACGGTTGTGATGTTGTAGGCAGAATAGCGAGCGGGGCCGACACCGTCGAAGCCTACGATGGAAATATCCGTGGGCACATGCAGCTCGAAGTTCTGTCTTGCCTCGTCGACACAGCCGATCGCCATAACGTCATTTGCGGCGATTACTGCATCGGGCGGGTTGCCGCGTTCGCCGACGATTCGGGCAAAACATTGCCGGCCCGTTTCGTAGCCGTAATCGCCGCTGACCGTTGTGATGTCCTTAATGCCCAATTCCGCCAGTTCGTTTAACGCGCCCATTTTGCGTTCGTTGCTAACGACAGAGTCAGCGGGGCCCTCGACAATGCCGAAGGTCCGGTGGCCCGCACGGACCAGTTCGTCTACGAGCCATCGCTCGCCTTCTTCCTGGTCGCAGCGGACAGAGCTGACCAGGTGGTCCTTCGACGTGCGGTTATAGAAGACGACAGGGATTTGCGCGGCCTCGATCGCCTTCAGTTGCTCTCGGGTGAACAGGGCGGCGGTCAGGATGCCGTCGACCCGGTACTGAAGCATCGGCTCGACGACCGAGGCGGCATCGCTCTCACTTTCCAGTGCGAACAACAACACGCGTATACCTTGTTCCGAAAATCGCTGCGTCAGCTGCACCATGACTTCCGGGTAATAGAGATTGGTAAGCTTGGAGATCACGACTGCGACCATGTTCGAGCGTTGCGTGATTAGTCCACGGGCAATTGCGTTAGGCCGGTAACCCAGTTTGCGCGCCGCGGCCATGACGCGGTCGCGCATGGCCTTCGACGCGCTTGCGCCGTCCTGGAAGACGCGCGATACGGCGGACTGGGAAACTCCGGCCAGTTCAGCTACATCGTAGGATGTGGCCCGCTTGCGTCCGGAGTTCTCACTCTTTTTGCCGGATTCGGCAGAATCGTTCATGAGTAGCGCATCTCTTGCAGCTTTTATTTGCAGCGAATGCTAGGCAGTATTGCATCCGGATGCAAACAGGAGACAACTTTGGTCGCGACCCTTGATGGCCAGCGGGCCCTTGTCACCGGCGCGGGCCGTGGCATTGGTCGCGCCTGCGCACAAGGGCTTGCAGCGGCCGGGGCCTCAGTCATCGCCGTGGCGCGTTCGGCAAACGATCTTGCCGAGGTGGCGGCATCCGGCCATGGCCGCATCGAGACCTGGATCGCCGATGTCACCAGCGATGACTTTATAGACCGCGTCGCGACGATCGAGAACCTGAGCATTCTAATCAACAATGCCGGCGCCAACCGCCCCGAGCCGTTTCTTGACGTAGACACAGCGTCGCTGGATTTCGTCATCGAGCTGAACATTAGGGCAGCCTTCCGCGTCGCCCAAGCTGCCGTAAAAGCCATGGTCGAACATGGGAAGGCTGGTTCTATAGTCAATATGTCCTCGCAGATGGGACATGTGGGCTCGCCGAAACGTACAGTCTACTGCATGACCAAGCACGCGATAGAAGGTCTGACCAAGGCCATGGCCGTCGAACTAGCATCTGAAAATATCCGCGTCAACTCGGTGGCGCCCACGTTTGTCGAGACGCCGATGACCCGACCCATGCTAGAGGAGAAGGAGTTCCGCAACTACGTGTTCGACATGATTCCCATGAAGAAACTGGCGACGCTCGACGATGTTGTTGCTGCCGTCGTATTCCTTGTGTCGCCCGGCGCCGGGATGATTACCGGCCACAGCCTGAAAGTAGACGG
>CAZHLE010000114.1:0-7283 GCA_964533065.1 uncultured Woeseiaceae bacterium
GGCCGTGATCCCGATCGCCGGCGATCAGGTGACCAACGATATCGCCGTTTCGATGCGCACGCCGACGCAGTACGCCGAGGAAATCAAGATCAAGTACGCGTGCGCTCTCTCGCAGCTGGCCAACCCTGACGAAACCATCGAAGTGCCAAGTGTCGGCGAGCGGCCGCCACGGCGCCTCGCGCGCCAGACGCTCGCTGAAATCGTTGAACCCCGGTACGAAGAACTCTTCGGCCTGATTCGTGACGAGCTGCGTAGAAGCGGCTTCGAGGAGCTGATTGCTGCCGGCATCGTCATCACTGGTGGCAGCGCAAAAATGGAGGGTGCGGTCGAGCTCGCCGAGGAAGTATTTCACATGCCGGTGCGCCTGGGTGCGCCGCAGTATGTTGGAGGACTCATGGACGTAATTCGCAATCCGATTTACGCCACGGGGGTTGGCCTGTTGCTGTACGGATTCGAAAGCAACTCGCGACGGACGTCTCGAGGAACACCGATACGCAGCAACTTGAGCGATGTTTGGGAGCGCATGAAATCGTGGTTCGGCGGACAGTTTTAAAAATACCGGCAGCGGATCGCCGGCGAGTGATAACGGGGAATTCCCCACCAGAAGGTCTTTAGCGGAGGAAGTTCAAATGTTTGAGTTAATGGATGCGCACAGCCAGAGTGCGGTGATAAAGGTCATCGGCGTTGGCGGCGGCGGTGGCAACGCCGTCGCGCACATGGTGAATGCCGGTATTGAGGGTGTTGAGTTCATTTGTGCCAACACGGACGCACAGGCGCTGAAAAGTGCGCGGGTGCGCACGGCACTGCAAATCGGTTGCAGCATTACCAAGGGTCTTGGGGCCGGCGCTGATCCCGACATCGGGCGTCAGGCAGCCATGGAAGATCGTGACCGGATTCACGAAGTCATCAAGGGCGCCGACATGCTGTTCATTACCGCCGGCATGGGTGGTGGCACCGGTACCGGGGCGGCACCGATTGTCGCCCAGGTCGCCAAGGAACTGGGCATTCTGACCGTCGCCGTCGTGACCAAGCCTTTTGCTATGGAAGGCTCGAAACGCCAGGCCCTTGCCGAACAGGGTATCGCCGAACTTGGCAAATACGTTGACTCGTTGATTACCATTCCGAACGAGAAGTTGTTGACGGTACTTGGCGGTGACACGACCCTGCTTGATGCGTTTCGCTCAGCCAACCAGGTACTGCAAGGCGCTGTACAGGGAATTGCAGAGCTGATTACAAGACCTGGGCTGATCAACGTCGACTTCGCGGACGTTCGCACCGTGATGTCCGAAATGGGAATGGCCATGATGGGCTCGGGCGAATCGAGTGGCGAGGGCCGGGCGCGCGAGGCAGCCGAAGCCGCGATATCGAGTCCGCTGCTGGAAGATATTAATCTTTCAGGCGCGAAAGGTATTTTGGCGAATGTGACTGCCGGCACGGATCTGTCGATTGGCGAATTCCAGGAAGTGGGCAGGACGATCAAAGAGTTTGCGGCACCGGACGCGACCGTCGTTATCGGCACCGTCATTGATCCGGACATGACCGATCGGATCCGGGTAACGGTCGTCGCGACCGGCCTGGGCAACAGCGCGGTCAGCGCGGAGACACCGATGCGTATTGTACGGCGAGCAACAGCGATCGCGGAGCCGAATTACCATGGACTCGACAAGCCGACCGTACAACGGCAACGGGCGGTAGGCGACGGCTTCAATCACAGCGGACTGCAGGAAGAGCTGCTGGATATACCAGCCTTTCTCAGGCGTCAGGCCGACTGACGCCCGCTACGTCAGTACTTGAGGACCTTCGCTTCGCCGGCCCGGGTTAACCGGGCCGGCAACCTTCCCGCCGGTACCCGGCGACTCTTCACACAGAACCAACGGATCGTCTCTAAGGGATTGAATTCTTGAAGAGTTTTTCTCGTTTGTGCTAACCTTGCGTAACCTCGCCGACACAGAAAATCAATGCTGCGACAACGAACACTGAAAACCACCATTCGGGCAACCGGCGTGGGTCTGCATACGGGTGAAAAGGTCTATATGACTCTGCGGCCGGCTGCTGAGAATTCCGGCATTGTATTTCGCCGTGTCGATCTGGATCAGCCGGTCGATATCAAGGCGGACCCGCGCCTCGTGGGTGAAACCATGCTCGGCACAACCCTGATCAAGGATGGGGTCAAGGTTGCAACCGTCGAACACCTGATGTCGGCTCTCGCGGGTCTTGGTATTGATAACGTCTATGTCGACCTGTCGGCCCCGGAAGTACCCATCATGGATGGCAGCGCGGGGCCATTTGTCTTCCTGCTGCAGTCCGCGGGCATTGAAGAGCAAAGCGTCGCGAAACGGTTTATTCGTATCAAGAAAAAGGTGCGGGTTGAAGACGGCGACAAATGGGCGGAGTTACTGCCGTTCAATGGTTTCAAAGTGAGTTTCGAGGTCTACTTCAATCACCCTGTCTTCAACAAGCTGGTGCAGCACGCCAGCATCGATTTCTCGTCGACTTCGTTTCTCAAGGAAGTCAGCCGGGCGCGAACTTTTTGCTTTCTGCGGGATGTCGAGGCACTGCGCGAGCGCAATCTGACGCTGGGCGGGAGCATGGACAATGCCATTGTGCTTGATGATTACCGCATTCTTAACGAGGACGGCCTGCGTTACGGCAATGAATTTGTAATCCACAAGATTCTTGACGCGATCGGCGATATTTATTTGCTTGGGCATTGCGTGATCGGCGAGTTTCGCGCATTCAAGTCCGGGCATGATCTGAACAATAAGTTGTTGCGCGCGCTGCTGGCAGAGAAATCTGCCTGGGAAGAAGTGACTTTCAAGGATCCGAAGAAAGCACCGGTTTCCTACGCGGCACCTTCCTACGCTTGAATATCGCGCGCATGGCGCCCTCCCACGAGGGTCGCGCAGTGCCCTCTCGCGGTCTAGCTTCGACCAACCCGCACTGAACAGCCAAGCACGGTTTTTCCCGTGCTGCGCGCGGCCGTTATAAGTCGCTCACTCTCAAAGCGCAGGCGAGCCGCCCAGGCCGGGGAACTGGCCAGCACCACCAGGGTGCCATCGGCGCGAATGTTGGCTGCGCTAATTGCGAGGGCCTGATCGTCGGGCAGGGCCTTTTGCAACGTCCGGACGAGGTCACCCATCTCTCGGGCATGCCGGATTATGTCCCCTAAGCCCCCGGTATTACTGGAATTTAGTAGTTTATCGAGGCGCTTTTCGGACATCGAATTGTGACGTAGTTAGCGATTTTACAGGCTCCGGGGCCACGAAATGCCCGATTCGTGTGGCGGTTTCTTGTATTGAAAACCGACATTATGCATATTGTGCGCTCGATAAGGGCAAACCCGTCGAAAGGCGGGGGCGCAAATCCACCGGTCTAAGGGACTCGGTCCTACGACAGCGGGGCTACCGAAGTGAAGATTGACAGCAGCCGCAAAAGAACAAGAGAGAGCCGCATAGCAGCTGATGCTGACCTGTCAGGCAAGGCAACGCAGGCACACTCGAGGTTATCTCGATGAACGTAGTTATTTTTGGCAAGGGCTTTGGTAAGTCCATGCAACTTAACCTTTCCGGCATTTCCGTCTGGGCGGTGGCAATTGCCGTGACGGCGGTAATGTCTGCAGCCGGATTTGCCGGTGGCCACTGGATGTCATCAGTTACCGGATCGGGCGTGAGTCAGAACGAGGTTTTGGACCTGGCCGACGAACTCGAGCTACAACGCAAGCATATCGCAACCATCCGGCAGGCCAATGAAGACACGCTGGATGCATTGGCAATCCGCATCGCGCAGATGAATGCGCACGTCATACGGCTGGATGCGTTAGGCCGCAGACTGACGAGCATGGCTGATCTCGATGAAGGAGAGTTTGACTTCGATTCGACACCTGCCATGGGCGGCCCGGAAGAACCGGTCGCAACCGGATCGAACGTCGTTGTTCCAGATCTCGTCGGTCACATGCAAGCACTTGATTACCAGCTTGACGACCGGGAAGCGCAGCTACAGGTACTTGAAAGCATGCTAATGAATCGAAATCTCAAGGATCGCGTCCACCCACAAGGTCGCCCGGTTGGTTCCGGCTGGATTTCGTCCTATTTTGGCAAGCGCACCGACCCTTTCACGGGCAAGCCGGCCAATCACACGGGGATCGACTTTGCCGGCAAGCTGGGAGCAGAGGTGGTCGCGGTCGCGGATGGCGTGGTCACCATGTCAAGCGATCGTTACGGTTATGGGTTGATGGTTGAAATCAATCACGGCAACGGCTACTCGACACGCTACGCGCACAATTCCGAAAATCATGTTGCGGTCGGCGACGAAGTCAGAAAGGGCCAGATTATTGCGCGCATGGGCGATTCTGGCCGTGCTACCGGTCCAAACCTGCACTTCGAAGTGCTCAAGGGCGGAACCCGGGTTAATCCGTTGAGTTTCATTCGCGAATCCGCCAACTGATTCTCAAGTCCTGACCGTTGCCAGGCAGTTGAAATCCCGGAAATACCCCACAAGTCGCTAGTTTCTATAGAATAGCGGGCTTTCTGCGCCCATTTGTTCAGGAGCCCCTGTGGCCAACTTCTTGACCCGATTCTTCGGTAGTCGTAACCAGCGCCTTTTGCGCCAGTACTCGAAAACCGTCAGTCGCATCAACGCCCTGGAAACGGGTCTTCAAGTTCTCGAAGACGTCGCACTGCGCGCCAAAACGGTGGAATTCCGCTCCCGCTACGCGGCGGGCGAGTCGCTGCAAGCATTGTTGGTCGAGGCGTTTGCCGTTGCGCGCGAGGCGGCCCGGCGAACACTGGGCATGCGTCCGTTCGACGTGCAGCTGATCGGCGGCATGGTTTTGCACGACGGAAATATTGCAGAAATGCGCACCGGCGAAGGCAAGACCCTGGTTGCCACGCTGCCGGCCTATTTGAACGCGATAAGCAGCAACGGTGTACACGTAGTCACGGTCAACGAATACCTGGCGCAACGCGATGCGGACTGGATGCGACCGATTTATGAATTTCTCGGCCTGACGGTTGGTGTTTCCAAGAGTGGCCAGTCCCAGGAAGAGAAGCGCGCCGCGTACAGTAGTGACATCACGTATGCGACCAACAACGAGCTCGGCTTTGACTACTTGCGCGACAATCTCGCCTTTTCGTTGCAGGACAAAGTGCAGCGTCAACTGAATTTTGCGATTGTTGATGAGGTCGACTCAATTCTGATAGATGAGGCCCGCACGCCGCTGATCATATCGGGCCCGGCAGAATCAAGTACCGACCTTTATGGCCACATCAATAAGCTGATTCCGAAGCTGATCAAGCACGAGGATTCAGAAGCCGAGAGGAATTTCGATATTGATGCGAAACGTGTTTCGCTGCGTGATGAAAAAGGCAAGGTCGTCAGGGTCGCCGCTGATAACGGTGAGCAAACCGAGGTGATGCACCTCGAGCAGGCCGTTGAAATTGCGGAACAAAACGAAGCGGATGTCGTCGCCGTAGGCGACGAGGACGGGGTTGTGGCTTGCAAGCTGGTTCGTCGCGGCGACTATGTGACCGACGAAAAGGCCAAGCAGGCGCACATGACCGAGGAGGGGCACCAGAAGGTCGAAATGCTGATGGCGCGGGCGGGCCTGTTGCAGGAGGGCGAGAGTCTTTACGATGCAAGCAATATTCGCCTGCTACATCATCTGAATGCCGCGCTGCGGGCGCATGCGATTTACCATCGCGACGTCGAATACATCGTCAAGGACGGCGAGGTCGTTATCGTTGACGAGTTCACCGGTCGAACCATGCCGGGGCGACGCTGGTCTGATGGATTGCACCAGGCGATCGAGGCGAAAGAAGGGGTTGCCGTTCGGCAGGAGAACCAGACGGTCGCATCGATCACATTTCAGAACTACTTTCGCCTGTACAAAAATCTGTCCGGTATGACCGGTACCGCGGACACTGAAGCGTTCGAATTTCAGCAGATATACGGACTTGAAGTTGTCGTCATTCCCACCAACCGGGATATGGTTCGGCTCGATTCGCCGGATCTTCTTTACCTCACGCAGGACGACAAATTTGAAGCAATTATTGAAGACATCGTCGACTGTCGTGAGCGCGGCCAGCCGGTGCTTGTCGGCACCACATCGATCGAAACCTCGGAGTTACTATCGAAGCTGCTTCAGGAGCGCAAGATTGAGCACGCTGTGTTGAACGCCAAGCAACACGAGCGCGAGGCTATCGTCGTGCAACAGGCCGGCCGGCCCGGCGTGATTACGATTGCGACCAACATGGCGGGCCGCGGTACCGACATCGTGCTCGGCGGCAACCTGGAAGCCGAGATTGCGGCCGCGGGCGAGGACGCCGATGTGGCGGCGATTCGCGCCGAATGGCAGCAGCGCCACGATGCGGTGCTGGCTGCCGGGGGCCTGCATATCATTGGTACCGAGAGGCATGAATCGCGGCGAATCGACAATCAGCTTCGAGGTCGATCCGGCCGCCAGGGTGACGCCGGCTCGTCGCGGTTCTACCTGTCGCTAGAAGATAGCCTGATGCGTATTTTCGGTGATCCCGAGCGCACCAAGTCGCTATTGGCGCGCGCCGGTATGCGGCCAGGAGAGGCCATCGAGAGCAAGTTGCTTTCGCGGCAGATTGAACGTGCGCAACGCAAGGTCGAGGCACACAACTTCGATATTCGCAAGAACCTGCTTGAGTACGATGACGTTGCCAACGACCAGCGACGAGTGGTTTATCACCAGCGGACAGAACTAATGGCGGCAGATGAGATCGAGGATTCTGTCGCAGCCATCCGTGACGAGGTCGTCGCTGGTGTCGTGCAGCAATACATCCCTCGCGACAGTCTCGAAGAACAATGGGATCCGGAGAATCTAAGCAAGGCGCTGGCGGCTGATTTCGGGCTGCATCTGGATGTGGCGCGGTGGATTCGGGAGGACAAGTCACTCAATGACGACGGTATTCGGCAGCGCTGTATCGAGGAAGCCGACAAGGCATACCAGTCACGGGCCAGTGCTGTCGGACTCGAGCTGATGCGCAGTGTTGAAAAGCAAGTCATGTTGCGCCAGCTCGACCACCACTGGAAAGAACACCTCGCTGCCATGGATCACTTGCGCCAGGGCATCAACTTGCGCTCATACGCACAGAAGAATCCAAAACAGGAATACAAGCGCGAGGCGTTCGAGATGTTTGGTGCGATGCTGGAGCGGGTCAAGCATGACACCATCAGCATCCTGGCCAGAGTGCGGATTCAGGGGGAGCAGGATCTTGATGATTCTGCGGAGCGGAGACGCGCGGCTGCGGCACTCAAGT
>CAZHLE010000115.1:0-7269 GCA_964533065.1 uncultured Woeseiaceae bacterium
ATCGCGAGCAACTGATCTGGAGCAGCGGATTCCTCGCCGGCATGGCCGGCTCGACCGCGCCGCGCATTGGTGCCCTGCACCCCGTTGCAGAAGCGTCCACCGCGACCGACACCTGGAATATTTTCTACGCCACCGAAACCGGCCACAGCCGGAAAATAGCGGAGCAACTTGCCGCTGGCGCCCAAGCGGCGGGGCTTGCCACCGAGATTCACGACCTCAGGAATACGCGTCCGAAAGTACTGAAGAGCGTAACGCGGGCTGTCTTCGTGCTGGCAACACACGGCATCGGCGAACCACCCGAGGGCAGTGAGGCATTTTTTGAATTCTGGTTGTCGGACAAGGCACCGCGGTTACCGCAACTGAAGTACTCCGTGCTGGCGCTCGGCGACTCGAGTTACGCCGATTTTTGCGCAATGGGCAGACTCTTCGACGATCGCCTGCAGGCCTTGGGCGCGAAGCCGGTGATCGATCGGGTCGAGTGCGATCTCGACTTCGAAACACCGGCGGCGGGCTGGACCGGGCAGCTCATTGCACTGGCACGCGACGAGGCCGACGCCGCAGAGGTGCGGCGGCCCGCACAGTTACGCGCCGTCCCGACCTCAAACCCGGTGGGCCGGCAGGAACCGTTTGCTGCCGAGATCCTGACGCGGCAACGCATCACGGGTCGTGGCTCGAGCAAGGTGGTGCAGCACATCGAGCTTGACCTCGAAGGCTCCGGCCTCGTTTACCAGCCCGGCGATTCGCTCGCCGTGTTTGCCATTAATCCGCCCAAGCTCATCGATGCTCTGGCGGACGCGACCGGCATTGACGCCGGCATCCTCGGCGACCGGGAGATCACGGCACTGAGCCGGCCCTTGCTCGATGCCGTGGCAGAGCAACACGCGGGTCTACGCACTCGGCTCGATGACCGGGCGCAGTTTGCCGATTATCTCGCCACGCGCCAGCTGATCGACCTCGTACACGAGTACCCGGTGGACTGGCAGCAGCCCAAGTTTGTCGCGGCACTGCGCAAACTGGCGCCACGCTCCTATTCGATCGCGTCCAGCCCCGATGCAAATCCCGACGAGGCACACCTCGCCGTCGCCGTGGTCGACTACGAGGCATTCGGCCGGCGCCACTTGGGTGCTGCCTCAAACTTTTTGACCGGTATCGCGACACACGCGCCCGTGCGGCTCGAGGCGAACGAGAACTTCCGCCTGCCGGAAAACGGCGACACGCCCATCATCATGGTCGGCGCCGGCACCGGCGTTGCCCCCTACCGCGCGTTCGTCGAACACCGTCGCGAGCACGGTCATCAGGGTGACAACTGGCTCGTGTACGGTGACCGCAACCTGTCGAGCGATTTCCTCTACCAGCTCGAATGGCTGCGTTATCGCAAGGAAGGCCTGCTGACCGCACTCGACGTCGCGTTCTCGCGCGATCAAGACGAAAAACTTTACGTGCAGCATCGCCTGCGCGAAAAAGCTGCGCAAATCTATGCCTGGCTGCAACGTGGCGCGCACTTTTACGTCTGCGGCGATGCCAGGCGCATGGCCGGCGATGTGCACGAGGCATTGCTCGCGATCATCCGGCAGGAAGGCAAGCTGTCAGACGATGACGCCGCGGCCTATGTCAGGGACCTGAAACAGTCGCGGCGCTACCAGCGGGACGTTTACTGATGAGCACTGCCAACACGCTGACCCCGGTCGAGGGCATCAAGGCGCGCAGCGATTACCTGCGCGGCACCATCAAGGCGAGTCTCGCGGACGCGGCTACAGGCACGCTGGCCGAAGACGATACGCAGTTGTCCAAGTTCCATGGCTTTTACCAGCAGGATGACCGCGATATTCGCGCCGAGCGCAATCGCCAGAAACTCGAGCCCGCCCACAGCTTCATGATTCGCGTGCGCGTGCCGGGGGGCATCGCGACCGCCAGGCAGTGGCTGGAGATGGACCGTCTGGCCCGCGACTACGCGAACCAGAGCATTCGCCTGACAACACGCCAGGCGTTCCAGTTTCACGGCGTTATCAAGCGCGACCTCAAGACGACGATCGCGGCCATCAACGCAAGCCTGCTGGACACGATCGCTGCCTGCGGCGATGTGAATCGCAATGTCATGTGCACACCACTGGCGGAACGATCTGCAATCCATGCCGCAGCTTGCGGTGCAGCGACGGCGATCAGCGCGCACCTCACGCCAAACACCAGCGCCTATCATGAGATCTGGCTCGACAAGGAACGCGTTGCGGGCGGTGACGTCGAGCCGATCTACGGTCCGACCTACCTGCCGCGAAAGTTCAAGATCGGCGTCGCAATTCCGCCATCGAACGACGTCGATATTTTCTCGCAAGACCTCGGCTTTATCGCGATCCAGAAGGATGGTGAACTCGCTGGCTTTAACGTCACGGTGGGCGGTGGTCTGGGCATGCACCATGGCGAGCCGGAAACCTACCCGCGCGTCGCAGACGTGATTGGCTTTTGCACGCCGGAGCAAGTGACCCGCGTCGCCGAACAGGTCGTCAAGCTGCAACGCGACCACGGCGATCGCAGCAACCGCAAGCACGCGCGACTCAAGTACACGATCGATGATCACGGCCTGGCCTGGTTCAAGGCCGAACTGGAGCAGCGCCTCAGCTTCGCATTGCAGCCCGCAGCGCCCTACCGGTTCCTGAGCCGCGGTGATGAATTTGGCTGGAGCAAAGACCAGCACGGAAAATATCACCTGGCGCTTTACGTGCCAGAGGGTCGCGTCATCGACAGTGGCGAGCAAAAAATGCTGAGTGCTCTCGCCGCAATCGCGAAAGTGCACGAAGGCACGTTTCGGCTGACCGCGAACCAGAACGTCATCATCAGCGACGTTGCCGCGAATCGCCGGGGCAACATCGAGCACTTGCTGCAATCGCATGGAATTGCACCGACAGAAACGCTTTCGCCGCTGCGACAGCAGGCACTGGCCTGCGTCGCATTGCCGACCTGCGGCCTGGCCATGGCGGAAGCGGAACGCTACTTGCCCGAGCTCACGACGAAGATCGAAACGCTGCTCGACACACATGGCCTTCGTGGTGAACCAATCTCGATGCGCATCACCGGCTGCCCGAATGGCTGCGCCCGGCCTTATCTCGCCGAGATCGGCCTGGTGGGCAAGGCGCCCGGGCAGTACAGCCTGTTTTTGGGCGGCGACAATCTCGGCACGCGCCTTAACCGCCTGAGCCATGAAAATGTCAACGAAGCCGAGATCCTCGACATTCTCTCGCAGCACTTCGCGGCTTTTGCCTCGGCGCGCACGCCCGGTCAGTCCTTCGGCGATTTCTTGCTGGGGTCAATCTGATGTCCGCCTGCGCCAGCATCATTCCCTGCATTGCCCACGATGAACTCGCGACGCGTGAAGTCGCACTGCAGCACTGCAACACGACATTCGCAAAGCTCAGTGTTGCGGAGCGGGTCGCCTGGTCGCTGGAAAACCTGCCGGGGCAACAGGTGGTCACCTCGAGTTTCGGCGCGCATGCGGCCGCGTCGCTGCATCTGCTGACGCAACAGGACCCGGATATCCCGGTCGTCCTGATCGATACGGGCTACCTGTTCCCCGAGACCTATCGCTTCGTCGATGACCTGACCGAGCGCCTCAATCTGAACCTCAAGGTGTATAGCGCCGGACTCTCGCCGCGCTGGCAGGAAGCTCGCTTCGGCGAGCGCTGGAAGATGGGGCCCGAGGCACTCGAAGAGTACAACCAGCTTGTCAAGGTAGAGCCTATGAAACGCGCCATCAACGAGCTCGAGGTCGGCACCTGGTTTGCCGGGCTGCGTCGCAGCCAGTCGCTCGGCCGCCAGGACACGGCGTTTCTCGAGTGGTCGAACGACCGCTGGAAAGTGCACCCGATTGCCGACTGGAGCGACCGCGATGTGCATCGTTACCTGACGCAAAACAATCTGCCCTACCACCCTTTGTGGGAGCACGGTTACATGAGCATTGGCGACTATCACACGACCAAGTCGATTCACGAAGTGAGTGAAGCAGAGCAACTGCGCTTCTTCGGCCTGAAACGCGAATGCGGCCTGCACGAGATCGATCTCGCCAGTATCTGAGGCAGGCCTAGGCGGCGACCGGAATGCCCACATCGCAACCCGTGCGAGTCGGGATATCAACCTGGCTGGCCAACGTATCCACCTGTTGCTGGGAGTCTGCTGTAGTTGCCTGCTCAATGATTTCGCGCGGCCAGTGCGGCGCGAATAGCGCAATGAAATCCAGCATGTAGCGGCGTAGCGCGCGATCACGCGGAATACCGATCCAGGTCGTTACGGTTGGAAACAGCCCCTTGGCACAAGTGGCGTGAAAGTCCGCCAGGTCTTCCTCGAGTACCGCCATGGGCGCCAGCACGCCGACGCCCATGCCCATGCGCACATAAGTCTTGATGACGTCGGCATCGCGCGCCGTAAACACGACGTTGGGCTGCAGCTTTTCGTTTTCAAAGGCGCGCAGGAAGGACGAACCGCGGCTGGAACTGAAAACGTAAGTAATCAACGGATGCTCGGCCAGCGCGCGCAGACTCAAGGTCTTGTTACTGGTGGCCAGCTCGTGGTCTTTGCGCGTCAGTACGATGCGATCCCAGTGAAAGCACGGCAGCAGGTTGAGCTCGGGAAACAGCACCTGCGAATCTGTTGCGATGGCAAAATCGACCCGCCCTTCCGCCACCAGGTCAGCGATCTGCTCCGAAGTGCCCTGGTGCAACTCAATATTCACATTTGGATAGCGTTCGTGAAAGCGGCTGATCACATCGGGCAGGACATAACGCGCCTGCGTGTTTGTGGTCGCAATCGACAACGTGCCGTCCTGTTCCGACATCAGGTCCTGGCCTACGCTGCGAATATTCTCCACGTCACGCATGATCTTGCGCGCGTACTCGACGATGGTCGCACCAACCGGGGTGACGCCAACCAGCGCTTTGCCCTTGCGTGAAAAAATCTGCACGCCCACTTCCTGCTCGAGCTGCTTGAGTTGTTTGCTGATGCCCGGTTGACTGGTAAACAGGCGTTCCGCCGCGGCCGTTATGTTGAGGCCGTTATCGACAACGCCGAGCAGGTATTTGAGTTGAATGAGGGTCACGACTATAAGCGGCGAGGAACAAGCAGGAATCCGGTGCTGCGAGCGATATAAGCACTTGTGCACAGGCTGAGTCAAATAGGACCGGTAAACCGTGTCGGTGTTCAATCGGCCGCGCAGCGCCGCATATTCCATCGCGATCTGGCTGCCAAAGAAATCGATATTTTGCCTTGCCTCTGGCGCTGGCTATGTTGCGTGCTCAGACATTGAGGATTCGATTTGGACCGTTTACCCGTATTTCTTAACCTTCGCGACAAGCCTTGCCTCGTCATTGGCGGCGGCGCGGTGGCCGCAAGGAAAATCAAGCTGCTGCAACGAACGGGTGCGGTGATCTCGGTGCTCGCGGCCGATATCAGCACGACGCTGCAGCAAGAGATTGAACAACAGCGACTGATTCGCGTCGATGAAGCCTATAGCAGCGAGCTGCTCAGGCGGTTCCTGTTGATTGTCGCCGCCACAGATGACGAGGCATTCAATCATCGCATCGCCAGCGATGCGGCTCTTGCCGCGCGGTTTTGCAACGTGGTCGATGACAACGCGGCGTCGAGTTTTATCCTGCCGGCAATTGTCGATCGCTCACCCGTGTTGATTGCGATCGGCACCGAAGGCAACGCGCCGGTACTGGCGCAGCAATTGAAGAACCAGATCGAAGCCTGGCTGCCGGCACGAATTGGCGAGCTCGCCGCACAGGCGGGACGCTGGCGCAAACTGGTGCAGAAGCGCTTCACCGGCCTGCGCGAGCGGCGCCGATTCTGGCAGGATTTTTTCACAGGCCCGATTGCCGAAGACCTGCTCGCAGGCCGGCAAGCTGCGGCGGAAAAGGCGATGCGCGCGCAACTGGTGGGTAATGTCGTCGCCCCCGTGGCCGCGGTCGGCGAGGCCTGGATCGTCGGCGCCGGACCTGGCGATCCGGGGCTGATGACGCTCCGCGGCCAGAGCCTGGTCGGTCGCGCCGACGTTATCCTCTATGACCGGCTGGTCGCTGAGCCGATTCTGGATCTTGCGCGCAAGGAGGCGGAACTGATTTTTGTCGGCAAGAGCGCCGGTGCTGAGGCCATGTCACAGGAAGACATCAACGCATTGCTCGTGCAACTCGTGCGCGAGGGCAACCGTGTTTGCCGCTTGAAAGGCGGCGACCCGTTCGTGTTCGGCCGCGGCGGCGAGGAAGCGCTGGCACTGGCCGCGGCGGGTCTGCCATTCCAGATCGTGCCGGGCATTTCGGCTGCACTCGGTTGTGCCGCGTATGCGGGCATACCGCTGACCCTGCGCGGAGTCAGTGGCAGCGTCACGCTGGCATCCGCAAAACTCGATAACGATCTTGGGCCGGACTGGCCGAATTTGTTGAACGCCGGTCACACGCTCGCTTTGTACATGGGCGTGAGCTCGATCCCGGACATCAGCGCCCAACTGCTGCAACGCGGTGTGTCTAAGGACCTGCCGGTTGCCATTGTTGAAAATGGCACCACGCGACAACAACGCACCATCATCACCTCGGCCGGCGCGCTTTTGTCCGATGCCAAAGCCGCGAAAGTTGTTTCACCTGCAATGGTTTTCTTAGGTGAATCGATACGGGCTGCCAGCAAACTGAATTGGTTCGAACAGTCTTTCGCCGATCGTGACGCAGTTCTTGACGACGGCTTTGGTTCACACATAGACTGCAGCCGACTCATCGAGACCGGCTGAGGGATAGGCCCATTGAAGCCGGGGCAACCTCCAGGACTAACCATCCCGGGAAGGTGCCAACTCCTGCGGTGACTTGATCACCGAGAGATGAGTGTCGTAGCAACACGCCGCCTGGTACGGGCCGCTGACGGACACGACACACACTCCCTTGCGGGTTTCGCAGGGTTCCGATGAGTAAGTAGTAACTGGAACCCATGTAGAGACCCGGACAATGACCAAGCAAACTGATTCAGCAACGATTGCGGTGCGTGCCGCGATAGAGTCCGATACGCAATTCGGCGCTGTCGTGCCACCGCTTTATCTATCCACCAACTTCGCGTTCGCCGGTTTCGGCGAAAAGCGCCAGTACGACTACACGCGTTCCGGCAACCCGACGCGCGATGCGCTCGCGGATGCACTGAGCGAGCTCGAGGGAGGCGCCGGCGCCGTCATCACCGCTTCCGGTATGGCGTCGCTGACACTCCTTTGCCACTTGCTCAAACCAGGCGACGTGCTGGTCGCACCGCATG
>CAZHLE010000116.1:0-7240 GCA_964533065.1 uncultured Woeseiaceae bacterium
ATGATGAATGTACCGAGCCAGATGAAGCGGATCATGGGTTTGTATTGAATGCGCACACTCCAGGTGTTGTTGCCCAGCTGGTCGCCCAGCGCGACGAACAAGTCGCGGTTCCAGTGTGCATCGATGCCCGCGTCGGTCATCCAGTCCTTTTGCACGAGGTACTGGCGCTTCTGTGGCCGAACCTCGCCGACGAAATCGCCATCCTTGCGAATTTCGACGTGCCCCTCAATCGCCGTGTAGTTAGGTCCCTGCACATTGCGCAATTCGCGCAGCTCAAAACTGTAGCCAGCATTTTGCACCGTGCTGCCAGTTTGCATCGACTGGTCGGACTCGACCGTAAACGCGGATACCAGCGTTACGCCAAGCGCGAAAACACCGACACCGAAATGTGCTACCGACATGCCCAGTATTGACCGGGTGATTGCCGGCGTTCCTTTTTCGCGCCGCCACGATCGAATGGGTTCCTGCAGAGATGCAAACATGATCCAGAACGCAGCCATCGTGCCAACCGACACCATCAAACCAAAGCGACCATAGGCAAGGCCTGGCACGAGGACGCCGATAACAATTGCCAACAGCGCCGGCCATCGCAAGCGTTGCAACAGGACTTTGGGCGCCTGTGCGCGCCAGGCCGTATGCATGCCGACCGCGATCAGGAGGCTGATTGGCAACAGCGGCAACAGCATCGCAAACTCAAACCACGGCGGCCCGATCGAGATCTTGCCAAGCTTCAGCACATCAAAGAGTAGCGGCATCAGCGTGCCATAGAACACGATGGCCGCGGCAACGACCAGCAGCACATTGTTTAACAGCAAAAACGTCTCGCGCGACAGCACTTCAAAACCCGCCTGCGAATCGAGTTGCGGTGCACGTATCGCGTACAGGATCAGCGCAGCGACGATGACGATGCCAAGAAAAATCAAAAGAAAGAAACCGCGTGTCGGATCGGTGGCAAATGCGTGCACGCTGACGAGAATGCCGGAACGCACGAGGAACGTTCCCAACAGGCTCAGGGAGAAGGCGCTGATCGCGAGCAGCAGTGTCCAGCTCTTGAACAAACCGCGTTTTTCCGTGACCGCCAGCGAATGGATCAGCGCCGTGCCCATGAACCACGGCATGATCGAGGCGTTTTCAACCGGGTCCCAGAACCACCAGCCGCCCCAACCCAGCTCGTAGTAAGCCCACCAGCTGCCGAGCGAGATGCCGACGGTAAGAAACAGCCAGGCTACAGTGGTCCAGGGCCGCGTCCAGCGCGCCCACTTCTGGTCCAGGTTGCCGCCCAGCATCGCGGCGATCGCGAATGCAAAGGCAACCGAGAAACCAACGTAACCGACGTACAAAAGCGGCGGATGAATAGCGAGGCCTGGATCCTGCAGCAAGGGATTCAGGTCGGCACCATCCATCGGCGCCGGCGACAAACGCTCGAACGGGTTCGACGTCAGCAATGTGAACAGCAGGAATCCCGTCGACAACAGGCCAAGCACACCGATAACCCGCGCTCTGAATTCGTCCGGCAAATCGCGACTGAATCGGCCGACTGCGACGGTCCATACCGCCATCAACAGCACCCAGAGCAGCAAGGATCCCTCGTGTGCGCCCCAGACCGCGGATATCTTGTATACGGTTGGCAATGCGAGCTGCGAGTGCGATGCAACATAGGCAACCGAGAAATCGCTCTGCAGGAATGACCAGGTCAGGCAGGCGAAGGCGACCGCAACAAACAGCAACTGCCCCTCCGCCGACGTACGTGCCAGCGACATCAGCGCGACATTGCCGCGGTACGCGCCGAACAGCGGCAATACCCCCTGGCAAAGTGCCAGCGACAAGGCGAGGATCAGCGCGAAGTGACCGACCTCAGGAATCATCGGGGATTACACTCACCTGAGCCTTGCTGCAGCCCGGCGGTCTTTTCGGTCACATGCTTGGCAAGCGATTCCGCGACTTCAGGCGCCATGTAATTTTCGTCGTGCTTGGCAAGAATCGTGTCGGCGTCAAATTCGCCTTCGCTGGCCATGCGGCCATGCGCGACGACGCCCTGTCCTTCACGAAACAAGTCGGGCAGAACGCCTGTATAGCGAACCGGCAATTCACAGCGCAGGTCCGTGACGCGAAAACGCATTTCGAGCGAACCGGGCTCGCGCTCGATGCTGCCATCGACGACCAGTCCACCAACCCGAAAATTCCGATCTGCCGGATATTCGCCCGCGACAACATCGGATACATCAATGAAAAACATCATATTGTCGTCCAGTGCGCGCAAGGTCAGCACGGCCGCAAGCGCGACACCGCCCAAAGCCAGGCCAAGAGCCAGCATTCGCTGTCGACGCGGCGTCATTCCGTATCACCGAGCGCTTTGACGCGCACCTCGATGTCGCGGTACACGTGCCGGTGCCGCGTTCGTGCGCGCCATTCGCAGATGACCAGGACAAT
Organism: uncultured Woeseiaceae bacterium; assembly: GCA_964533065.1. Classification (GTDB taxonomy): domain Bacteria; phylum Pseudomonadota; class Gammaproteobacteria; order Steroidobacterales; family Woeseiaceae; genus UBA1847. Next base: position 2,431 of record CAZHLE010000116.1, read on the forward strand.
CGCGGTCAGGGCGAAACAACTAAAAACATAAAATCCATACGGTCCCATGACTTCTCCATCATTCAGCGCTTGCCCTTGCCCGATAAAATCAGGTCCCGGACCCAGCGCTTGCGTCGCTCTCGAAACAAAACCTCGGCGCGCACGCGTCGCAACAGTATTGCACCGAAGATAAGGGTAAATCCCAGAATCATAGCTAGCAAAGGATACAACATCGTTGTGTCCATTGCGGGGCCATCCTGCCTGAGCAACGTCGGGCCCTGGTGCAGGGAACTCCACCACTCGACCGAAAAGTGAATGATCGGCACGTTGACGGCGCCAACCATTGCGAGCACCGCGCTGGCCCGGTCGGCCTTGCTCGTACTGTCAATGGCGCTGCGCAGCGCCATGTAACCGAAATAGAGGAACAGCAACACGAGCTCGGATGTCAGCCGCGGATCACCCCACTCCCACCAGGTACCCCACATGGGTCGCCCCCAGATGGAGCCGGTTGCCAATGCCAGGAACGTGAACCATGCGCCAAGCGGTGCCACAGCCGCGGCCACCGCGTGTGCGAGCTTGATACGCCAGATCAGGCCGATACCTGCACTGATGGCCATGATCATGTAGGCCATCATCGACAAATAGGCACTCGGAACGTGCACATAGATAATCCGAAACGCATCGCCCTGCTGATAGTCAGGCGGCGCGACGAACAAGCCCGCATAGGTGCCGTATGCGATCAGCAAAAGGCCCGGCAACGCAACCCATGGAATCAGGTTTGCGGCGATACGATAAAAATGCGGCGGCGATGCCAGCCTGTGCAGGAATTTCCACATGCGTGAATTCTACTCGTTACTGATGCGTAATGCGGCCGCAGTTGCGAACGGCGCTATCGATAACATCAAAAAAACATAAGCGCCCAGAAAATAAAGGCCCCCAGCGACGCCGTCACCGGCAGCGACGAGCGAAACCGTGCGCGCACCAAATATCAGTACGGGCATGGCCAATGGCAATATCAGTAGACTGAGCAATGCTGTGCCGCGATGCAATCCAACCGTCAACGCCGCGCCCACGGAACCCAGCAGGCTGAGGCTGATCGTACCAAGCAGCAGCGTCAGCATCAGGACTCCCGTCACAGACAGCGACATCTGGTAGGTCATTGCGATCACTGGCGTCACCAGCACCAGCGGCAAGCCGCTGCTCAACCAGTGTGCACCGGACTTGGCCAGTGCCAGGGCAGGCAACGGTACCGCACTCACCAGCATCTGCTCGAGGCTGCCATCTTCGTAATCAGAGAGGAACACGCTGTTCAGCGACAAGAGCATGGCCAGCAAAGCGGCAACCCAGAGCACTCCGGGGCCGATCAGTTGCAACTGCTCTGCGGCCGGACCGACGGCCAGCGGAAACAGCACGGCGACCATGGCGAAGAAAAACAGGGGATTGAGCACGTCACCCGGCCTCTTCAGCGCGAGCAAAGTGTCCCGCACGATCAAGGCCCGCGAGCCCGCTACCAGGTCCGGCAATGGTTGTTCCTCGGTCGTCATTTCAGGCTGATCCGCTGTACCGGCATGTCGATCTCGAAATCCTGGTGTGCCGCGATGATCGCCATGCCGCCATTCGCCAGATGATTCCTGACCACACCGGCTACCAGCTTGCGTCCTTCGCTATCGAGGTTCGCGGTCGGTTCATCCATCAGCCACAGCGTGGCCGCAGACAACAACAAGCGAGCCAATGCAACGCGGCGTTGTTGTCCTGCAGATAAAGAGCGAAGCGGCAGGCGCGTCAGGCGATTCAGGCCCAACTGTTTTAACACTGTGCCAAACTCGACCTCAGCCTGCGGGCGCAGTGCGGCTTCGTAGTGCAGGTTTTCAACCAGCGTCAGGTCGCCCTTGAGACCAATCTTGTGCGACATCCAGGCCATCGCGTTCTGCATCGACTGTCGGTCCTTATGCATCGCAGTGCCGTTCCAGCGCACCGTGCCCGACTCAAGCTCGATCAATCCGGCGATCGCCCGCAACAGGCTGGTCTTGCCACTACCGTTTGGGCCTTCGAGCAGCAACAGCTCGCCCGGATTTAGCGCAAATCGCAAACCCTTGAACAGGCGACGATCGCCACGAAACAGCGTGAGATGATCAGCCGACAACTGTGCGGTCAATGCCTTACACTCTCTCGCCAGTCGCCGACATTTCCGACACTTAAAACAATCATATTGAATTTCATACTGTTGTAGTACCTATCTAAATCAAAATGGCGAATGTGATCAGGCCCTCTGATTTCCAAGCGAATCCCGGAATCCGGTTTACATCAAATTCCGCAAATCCTAAACTATCCAGCCCGGCAAAGATTGCTACATAAAAAGATGCCGGGAGCCAAGATTACAGAAATTCACAACACTAAGGTGACTACAAGTCAAAGCGTATGGACCTGAATGCTGCCGGCCTTAGTACACAACCGTTTCCGACGCATGAGAAAGCATTGGCTGTCTATGCCTATGCCTCGCACCGGCGAGCCCTTGAGGTCCTCAACGAAATCCGTACCTCCCGCCACGGCCTTTGCCTGCTGCAAGGTCCCGACTTGTCGGGCAAGTCGACCATCATCCGCCAGTTCGTTGAGACGCTGCCGGGCGATATTGCCATTGCCGTGGTCGACGGCAGTGGTCTGAACACGACGAACCTGCTCGAATCCATACTGCGTCAGTTCGGTTACATCCTTGATCGCAGTTCAATTACGGAATTGCTCGCCATGGTGCGGGTATTTGCTATCCAGCAGACGATCTCCCAAGAGGCGCCGATCCTGATCATCGAAAACGCGCACGCGCTGAATCCTAGCGCTTTGCGCGCGCTGTGCGAATTGGCCGATATCAATGTCCGGGGCAAAGCTGCGCTGAAAATGATCCTCGTGAGCAACCGCGCATTGCGCAGCTTCATCGATTCACCGTCCATGGAGAGTATTCGCAAACGCCTGAGCCATGATTTCCACCTGCAGCCGATGAGCAATTCCGAGGTCATCGATTACCTGCACCGTAAACTGCAGGCCGCCGGCAGCAACATCCCCGAGTTCATTTTTCCAAGCACGGTTTGCACGGCGCTGTGGCGCGCCTCCGGCGGCTGGCCCGGCATTCTCGATCGGCTGGCGCTACTGACGCTGGCCAAGGCGGAGACCCTGCCCGCAACGATAGACCTGATCGAAAAACCAGCATTGCCCAAAGGTACCTGGGATGACGCCCCCCAGACTGCCGGCGAAACCGCTGCCAGCGTTTCGGCCGGCCCGCCCAAGCTTTACGTGACGCTGAGTGGTGCCACGCTGCACGAAATGGCGATGGAGAGGGCGCGCATGATCATCGGCCGCTCGGAATACAACGATATCCCTCTGGACAGCAAATTTATCAGCCGCCATCACGCAATGCTCGTGCGGCATGGCGGCACCACGTTCCTCATGGATCTGAACAGCGCCAACGGCACCTTCGTCAATTCGAAACGAATATCCAATTACATTCTGATGCACGACGACGTCATTACGCTCGGGCATCATCGCATCAAGTTCGTGGACCCATACGCAACCACGCACGGCACACTGGAAGGAGACCAGTTTGCCGACACGGCGATCATGAAGACCCTAGACGATATGCGCCGGTTGCTGGCGCAGGAAAACACGGCCGTCCTGATGGCGGAGACCGAAGAGCCGTCCCACTCGGCCAATCAGTCGTAGAGTTTTTCCTTGAAGTGCTTGCGGCACATCGAGACATAGCGGTCGTTGCCACCAATCTCAATTTGAGAGCCCTCACGAATTGCGTTGCCGTCGGCGTCGAAGCGCACGACCATCGTCGCCTTGCGACCACAATGACAAATTGCCTTGAGCTCATTGAGATTATCGGCCCATGCCAGCAGGTACTTGCTGCCCTCGAAGGGCTCACCGCGAAAATCCGTGCGTAAACCATATGCCAGCACCGGGATACCGAGTTTGTCGGTCACTTCGCTGAGCTGAAACACCTGCTCACGGGTCAGGAACTGTGCCTCGTCGATCAACACGCAACTCAGTGGCGAACTGGCGTGACTCGACCGAATCAGCTCGAGCAGGTCGTCGTCCCGGCGAAAGATGGTGGCCTCGGCAGCGATTCCAATCCGCGAGGTGACTTTGCCAATGCCGTAACGGTCGTCGAGATCCGGCGCCATTACGAGCGTCCGCATGCCGCGTTCCTTGTAGTTGTAGCTGGACTGCAGCAATGCGGTCGACTTGCCGGCATTCATCGACGAGTAATAGAAATAGAGTTTGGCCATCGCGCGCTAGTGTGCCGCAAGGCTGGGCACAGCTCCAGCTGCGTCGCGTTCGGACTTCGAGATTAGCGGCCCGGCAACAGGCGATACAGGATGTTGCGCAAATTACGCCGGCGTGGCTTCACACAGGCGTTGCAAAGTGATCGCGGCGTATGGCGATCGGACAGGATCTGCGGCACCGGCGTCACTTTGCCGGCACGCAGACAGCTGCTGCAAATGACGAGGTCGGACAAATAGCCGAGCAAGCGATAATCAACGTTGCTTTGCGTTGTTGCCGAGTTCATTTGTGCATCTCCGTGGGACCTGCTTCGTTGTCCCAAAATACACAAAGAATGTCTAGCAACCCGTTGGATTTATTAGAAAACTGTGACCGAATTAACACTCGAAACGGTCCTGGTGCCCAGAGCCGGAGTCGAACCGGCACGGCCTTTCGGCCAACGGATTTTAAGTCCGTTGCGTCTACCTATTCCGCCATCCGGGCGCGAGATAAGAAAAATGGAGGCTAGGGTCGGAATCGCATTTGTGGCCCAAAGCCTTGTCACTTCTAGGTGCCAGCG
>CAZHLE010000117.1:0-7236 GCA_964533065.1 uncultured Woeseiaceae bacterium
GCCTACGGCGGCACCTATCGTCTCTGCACCAAGATCCTGACCAGGTTTGGCGTTGAATTTACATTCGCCGACGGCTCGAAACCGGAGTCGGTTGCGGCTGCCGTGCAGAAGAACACCAAGCTTATCCTGACTGAAACACCGGCCAACCCGACGATGAAATGCACCGACATCGCCGCGGTTTCGAATATCGCGAAGAAAGCTGGTGTCGTGCACGCGGTCGATAACACCTTCCTCACGCCGTATTTCCAGCTGCCGTTCGAACTCGGCGCCGATCTCTCGATCCACAGCACGACCAAGTACATGGACGGTCACAATGCGACGGTCGGTGGCGCGGTCATCAGTAAGTCTGAAGAACATGCCAAGGCCGTGCGCTTCATCCAGAACAGCACGGGCTCGATCATGTCGCCGCAGGTTGCCTGGCTGACGCTGCAGGGCTGCAAGACCCTGTCGATCCGCATGGACGCGCAATCGGCCAGCGCGATGGCGATCGCGACCTATCTCGAAGCACATCCCAAGGTCTCGCAGGTCATGTACCCGGGCCTGAAGTCCTTCCCGCAGCACGAGTTGTCGTCACGCCAGGCCTCCGGCTACGGCGCCATGCTCTGGTTCGAAGTCAAAGGCGGCCTCAAGGCCGGCAAGAAGCTCATGGACAACATCAAGGTCTGGAGCCTCGCTGAGAATCTCGGCTCGGTCGAGTCCTTGATCACGCATCCCGTGACGATGACGCATGCCGACGTAGAACCGGCAGAGCGTGCCCGCGTCGGCATCATCGACGGCCTCGTGCGCGCCTCGGTCGGTCTCGAGGACACGGACGACCTCATCAATGCACTCGCGGCGGCACTCGACCAGGTCTAGGTGCATGTCGGACTTCCTGAAATTTGACACGCTGAGTCTGCACGCCGGGCAAACGGTGGACCCGGTGTTCGGCGCACGCGCGGTGCCGATCTACCAGACGACCTCCTACGTTTTCCCCGACACCGACACCGCCTCGTCGATTTTTAACCTCGAGCGCGGTGGTCACGCCTACTCGCGCATCACCAACCCCACGGTCGGTGTACTCGGGCAGCGTATCGCGGCACTCGAGGGCGGCTCGGCGGCGGTCTGCACAGCTTCGGGTATGGCCGCGACGTTTTGCGCGATTACCGCAATTCTTAGCCAGGGCGATCACATCGTCGCCTCGACGCAGATGTATGGCGGCAACATCAGCCTGATGAAGAACACGCTGCCACGCTTTGGCATCACCGCAACGTTTTTCGACCCGACCGACATCGATGCCTGCCGCGCAGCGATCCAGGACAACACCAGGCTCATTTACGGCGAACTGATCGGCAATCCGGGCCTCGACATCCTCGACCTCGAAGCGATCGCGAACATCGGTGCCGAGCATCACATCCCGTTCATGGTCGATGCGACCTTCAATACGCCCTATCTCTGCCGTTGTCTCGATTACGGCGCCAACATGACGGTTCATTCGGTCACCAAGTGGATGGGCGGTCACGGCAACGCGATCGGTGGTGTTGTCGTCGACGGCGGCAATTTCGACTGGGGCGCGAGCGATAAGTACCCGACGATCACGGCGCCCTATGCACCCTTCTCCGGCATCAACCTCTGGGAAGAGTTCGGCCCCAGCGCCTTTGCAACCCGCATTCGCGCCGAGGCCATGCGCGATATCGGGCCTTCGATGTCACCCATGAATGCCTTCCTGCTGCTGCAAGGCATCGAGACGCTGTCGCTGCGCATGGACCGGCACATGTCGAACACCGCGGCGATGCTCGAGTTCCTGCAAAACCACGAGCAGGTTTCGTGGGTCAATCACCCAAGCCTGCCAAAGCACCGCAGCCACAAGCTGGCGCAAAAATATTTGCCCAAGGGGGCCGGCTCCATCATCGGCTTCGGCGTCAAGGGCGGGCGCGATGCGGGCAAGGCGTTTATCGAGAATGTCGAACTTGCCTCGCATCTTGCCAATGTCGGCGACGCAAAAACGCTGGTCATTCACCCGGCGACCACCACGCACTCGCGTATCGATGCCGATGCGCTGAAAGCGGCCGGCATTACCGAGGACATGGTACGGCTCTCGGTCGGGCTAGAGGACATCGCCGATATCCGGGCGGATTTCGAAACCGGTTTCCGCGCCGCCAAACGTCTCGCGAAAACCTAGCCGTGGTTTTCGACGTCAAGGGCAAGCGCGTATTTGCGACCACGGGCGGCAAGCCATTTGATGCGTCGAAACCGGTGGTCATTTTTCTTTCCGGCAGCGGCCTCGACCACACGTTCTGGGGTCTGCATGCGCGCTTTTTCGCGTTTCGAAAATACTCGGTGCTCTGTCTCGACACGCCGGGCCACACGCACTCGGCAGGGCCGGCGTTGGGCTCGATTGAAGCGCTGGCTGACTGGCTCAACGACGTCGTCAGTGCACACGACATCAAAGACCTCTCCATCGTCGCGCATTCGCAGGGCTGCCTGATCGCGCTCGAGTACGCATCGCGATTTCCGGATCGGTTGCGTTCCTTGTCGTTGATCACGAGCGGGCTCGCCACACCGGTTAACGAGTTCCTGCTGCAGGCGGCACGCGACAATCCGGTCGCCGCCGTCGACATGATGATTTCCTGGGGCTTCGGCCCGGCCGGCCACCTGCACCAGGGTCCGATCCCAGGCAATTCCATGGCTACGGGCGGTTACAAAACCATGTGGCGCAACTCGGCCGATGCGCTGGCCGTGGATCTCAAGGCCTGCAACGATTACTGCAACGGCAAGGCCGCCGCAGCCGCAGTACGCTGCCCGGTGCAGGTCATCATCGCGGGCAAGGACCGCATGGCGCCGCCGAAAGCCACGGCGACGCTGGTCGAACACCTGCGAGGCCCGGTCGTTGCGCGCATCCCCGGGAGCGGCCACATGCTGCCGCTCGAGGCGCCGGACCAGTGCCGGACGCTTCTCAAGGATTTTATTTTTTCGAACAACCCAGCCCCCCAGGCGTAATCCATGGTCGAGATCAATAAAGCAGCCGTTATTGGCGCGGGCACAATGGGGCTTGGCATCGCCGGCCAGCTCGCGAACGCCGGTGTTGAGGTGGTATTGCTCGACGTCGCCACCGAGGGCGAGAATCGCAACGCGATTGCCGAACGCGCGCTGCAGCGCCTGCTCGATCCGAAACAACCCGGGCTGTTGCATGCGGACTTCGTAAAGCGGATTCGCATCGGCAATATCGACGACGATATGCATCTGTTGAGCGATGCGGACTGGATCGCCGAAGCGGTTGTAGAACGACTCGATATCAAAAAAGCGCTGTACCAACGTATCGATGCCGTTCGCAGGTCCGGTTCCATCGTCTCCTCGAACACCTCGACGATTCCGATTTCGCTGCTGGTTGCCGACATGCCGGACGCGTTCCGCGCCGAGTTTGCGATCACGCATTTTTTCAACCCGGTGCGCTTTATGCGCCTGCTCGAAATTGTGTGCGGCGAAAGCACACGCGACGACGTGATCGACTGCCTCGAAGCGTTTGGCGACGAACGGCTCGGCAAGGGCATTGTCGTCTGCAAGGACACGCCGGGGTTTCTCGGCAACCGCGTCGGCGTGTTCGCCATCCAGACTGCACTGCACGCGGCGTTTCGCATGGGCCTCCGCCCCGAGGAGGCGGACGCAACGTTCGGCCGGCCAATGGGGGTTCCGAAAACCGGCGTGTTCGGCCTGTACGACCTGATCGGCATTGACCTGATGAGCGATGTCGTCAAAAGCCTCGTGTCGATACTGCCTGCGGACGACGCGTTTCATGCTGTCGCCGCCGAGATCCCGCTCATGAAACGCATGATCGATGCAGGTCGAATCGGCAACAAGAGCGACAAAGGCGGTTTCTATAAGTCCGCCGATCCCGCCAACGGCATCAGCCGCAAAACGCTAGACTTCGACACGTTCACCTACCGGGATTTCAATGTAGGAGCCCGCAATACGGGCGACGACAGCTATGCCTGGGAAATCCTCGCCAGCACGCTCTGCTACGCCGCATCCCTGGTTCCCGAGGTGAACGAGTCGCTGGTCGCCATCGACGATGCGATGAAGCTCGGCTACAACTGGCTGCAGGGCCCGCACGAAATGATCGATGCGATCGGCGTTGACAACTTTATTGCGCGCCTTGAAAAAGACGGCCGCGAGGTGCCGGCTTTCGTGCGCACGGCAGCAGGCAAATCCTTCTATCGTGTACACGCTGGCCGGCTGCAATACCTGCTCGCTGACGGTCGCTATCGCGACCTCGAGCGCGCTAAAGGTGTAATCCGCTTTTCCGAGCAGCGCCGAACGCTGGCGGCACTCGAGGAAAATGCCGCGGCGAGTTATTTCGATATGGGCGATGACATCGGGCTGATCGAGTTTCACAGCAAGGCGAATGCACTCGGGCCCGACTCGATCGACCTGATCGCGGTGGCCGTCGCACACGCGAGCAGCAAGATGAAGGCGCTCGTCATTCACAATGACGCACAGCACTTTTCCTGCGGTGCCGACCTGCAGAGTATTCTTGGCTTCATCGCCGCGAAGGACCTCGACGGCCTGGACCGCTTCCTCAATCACTACCAGCAGACCATGCTGGCACTGAAGTACGCGCCGATTCCCGTGGTCGCGGCCCCTTCAGGCCTGTCCATGGGCGGCGGCTTCGAGGTGCTACTGCACACCGACAAGGTCGTCTATCACGCCAATTCGGTCACAGGCCTGGTGGAGTCGCTGGTCGGCGTGGTGCCAGGCGGTGGCGGCGTGAAGGAAATGCTCTACCGCTGGTCGGGGCGGCATGGCGACGTGACCAAGGGTGCGTGGAGCGCATTCATGAACATCGGCTATGGCAAGACGGCACGCTCGCCGCTCGAGGCCGAACCTTTGGCGATGTTCAGATGCGGCGTCGATCTTTACATCATGAACCGCGATCGACTGCTTGCGACCGCTTGCCGCGAAGCGCGTGCAATGAGTAGTGGTTACAAAGTGCCGCGGCGCGTGCCGATTGCCATGCCCGGGCGCGAAGTCTTTGCGGAAATGATCGCGTGGCTGGAAAAGGCTCGTGCCAAGGGGCAGCTGACGCCGCACGACGTCACCACGGGGACAGAGATTGCCATGATCGTGACCGGCGGTGACATTGCCGCGGGAAGCGAGCTCACCGAGAATGAGCTGCTCGCGCTCGAACGCAAGGCCTTCCGCACCCTCGGCGCAACGAACGAGACACGGGCGCGAATAGAATTTATGCTGGAGCACGGCTCGCCACTGAGAAACTGATACTTCTATGATTTACAACGCACCCATCAAGGACATGCTATTCCTGCTAAACGAATGCTTCGGTCTCGACACGCTGCGCGCATTACCGGGAAACGAGGAGCTCGATGCGGCCCTGATTGCAGCGGTGCTCGAGGAGGCGGGAAAATTCTGTAGCACCGAATTACTCGCCATCAACCAGGCCGGCGACGAACATGGCGCGGTGCACGCGGATGGAAAAGTCACGACGCCGCCCGGCTTCAGGGAGGCGTACGCAAAATTCATCGAGAATGGCTGGACCGGCATCGACTCGAACCCCGAGCATGGCGGCCAGGGCCTGCCGAAAACGCTGCATGTCTTGATCGACGAGATGCTCGGCGCAACAAATCTCTCTTTTAAACTGTACGCGGAACTTAGCCGCGGGGCCTATTACCTGCTCGAGAACACGGCCTCCGATGAGATCCGTGCGCGCTACTTGCCGAACATGGTTGCGGGCACCTGGTCGGGTACGATGTGCCTGACCGAGCCACACTGTGGAACCGACCTTGGCCTGCTCACGACCAGGGCTGTGCGCGCCGGCGATGGCAGCTACAGGCTCAGCGGCTCGAAAATTTTCATTACCTCGGGCGATCACGACCTCACGGAAAATATCCTGCACCTGGTGATTGCACGCATTGCGGGCGCACCCTCGGGTACGCGCGGCATCAGCCTGTTCCTGGTGCCGAAATTTCTCGTCAACGACGACGGATCGCTCGGCGAACGCAACGGCGTGATCACGGCATCGATTGAACACAAGATGGGCATCCGTGGTTCCGCCACCTGTGCGCTCAATTTCGAGGACGCGACGGGCTATCTGATTGGCGAGGAAAATCGCGGCATGGCGGCGATGTTCAAGATGATGAATATCGAGCGCATGACGGTCGGCATGCAGGGCTTGGGGTTTTCCGAGATCGCTTACCAGAATGCGCTTGCTTATGCGCTGGACCGGCACCAGAGCAAGGCGCCGGCGCCGCGGCCGGACACGGGCAAAGCCGCCGACCCGATCGTTTACCAGCCTGAAGTGAAACGCCAGCTGCTGACAATGCGCGCGCAGATCGAGGGCGCTCGGGCATTGGCCGTATACGCGGCCATGCAGGCCGATGTGATGGAAAAGTCCGCCGACCCGAAAGCCGCGGCCGATGCGAATCACACGGTCGCGTTGTTGACGCCTGTCATCAAATCGTTTTTCACCGACCTCGGCATGAGCTGTACCTTGTCGGCACAGCAAATTTACGGCGGCCACGGCTATATCCGCGAACACGGCATGGAACAGCTCGTACGCGATTGCCGCATTACGCCGATTTACGAAGGCACGAACGAAGTGCAGGCGCTCGACCTCGTGTCGCGCAAACTCACGGGCGACACGGGCGAACTGGCAGACCGCTTCTTTGCCGAATGCCTGAGCTTCGCGAAACAGAGTAAAGACGCTGCCACTACGGCTGCTATTCAGCGATTGATCGAAGCCACCGCCTGGCTACGCGATCGGCACGAGTTAGACGATGCTGCCGTGCGCGGTGCAGCCTCGCAATATCTTCGCCTGTTCGCGCTCGCAATTATCGGCTGCATGTGGACCCGCGCCGTGGTTGCAGTACGCGACAAAAGCGGCAATTTGTATGACCAGAAGCGCAAGGTCGCACGCTTCTACGCCGAGCAGGTACTGCCGGAGACGGCATCGTTGCTGGCGACGATTACTGGAGGCGATGGCGCGCTCGCCGAGTTCGAGATAGCGGACTTCGGCGACTAGCTTCGACAAAGGACTTTTGCGCGATGCAAGCGGCCGCAATGCGCGCAATACCGGTCATCCAAAAAGCCGCTTTGGAGTTACAATGACGGGCGGGAAATGACCGAGGCAGTGTGATAACTGGCTTTTTAACTCGGCAAAAGTACCAAGCTGCCAGTCAACAGGGACGAACCTCGCTATGAAACAATCGATTGCACACGTGGCGCTGGTGGTTCGAGACTACGACGAGG
>CAZHLE010000118.1:0-7223 GCA_964533065.1 uncultured Woeseiaceae bacterium
TGCGCAGCGAATATTTCATCGGCTTGCCGGAAATGGCGATTAACTTCTTCCGCTTTGTCGCCGAGGAAACACGGCAGATTATGGCCGAGCTGGGTGTGCGCCGGCTGGAGGAACTCATCGGCCGGGTGGATCTGCTGGAGTTGCAACCAGGCATCACTGATCGTCAGGCACGCCTCGACCTGTCACCGATCGTATCGGCCGACGGGCTGGCGAAAAATGCACCGCAGTTCTGTACCGAGCCGCGCAACTATCCCTTCGACAAGGGTGAGCTGGCGGAGGAAATGCTGCGCACGGTGCTGCCGGCGATCGAGTCGAAAACCGGTGGCAAGTTCGGTTTCGAGGTGCGCAACTTCAATCGCTCGATTGGCGCACGACTTTCCGGCGAGATTGCACGTCGCTATGGCAACCATGGCATGAGTGATGCACCGCTCGAGATTTCGCTGCGCGGCACCGCGGGCCAGAGCTTTGGCGCCTGGAACGTGTCGGGCCTCAACATGACGCTTATTGGTGATGCGAACGACTACGTTGGCAAGGGCATGGCTGGCGGCCGCATCGTGATCCGGCCGCCCGAAGCGGCGACCTACGAAGCCCGGGAAACGGCGATCGTCGGTAATACCTGCCTGTACGGTGCGACCGGCGGTGCCATGTTTGCAGCGGGCACTGCCGGCGAACGTTTCGCGGTGCGCAACTCCGGAGCCTTGGTGGTGATCGAAGGCACCGGTGATCACTGCTGCGAGTACATGACCGATGGTGTGGTCGTGGTACTGGGCCGGACCGGTGTCAATTTCGGCGCTGGTATGACCGGCGGCTTCGCCTACGTGCTCGATCTCGATCGCGATTTCGTCGATCGCTACAACCACGAACTGATCGACATCCACCGCATTTCACCGGAGACCATGGAGGCGCACGCGCATCATTTGCGCGCACTGCTGACACAACACGTCGCACTGACAGGTAGCGAATGGGGCGAGATGATTCTCGAGGAGTATCGGACATTCCTGCCGAAGTTCTGGCTGGTTAAACCGAAAGCGGCCGAACTCGGTACGCTGATCGAAACCCTGCGGCGGGCCGCCTGAGCCATGTCCAGGCATCCACTGCAATTTCTCGAGGTACCACGACGCGATCCGGACAAGCAGACACCGGAAGAGCGCGTCAAACACTTCGATGAGATCTATGGCCAGTACGACGGCGCGAGTGCAGCCGCACAGGCTGGTCGCTGCATTGATTGCGGCAATCCCTACTGTGAGTGGCAGTGCCCGGTACACAACTACATACCGAACTGGTTGAAGCTCATCGAAGACGGCAAGTTGTTCGAGGCCGCGGAACTTTCGCACCAGACTAACTCGCTGCCCGAAATTTGCGGTCGGATTTGCCCGCAGGACCGGCTTTGCGAAGGGGCGTGTACGCTGAACGGCGAGTTGGGCGCCGTGTCCATCGGCAACATTGAAAAATACATCACCGATGAGGCGATCAAGCTCGGCTGGCGGCCGGACATGTCACGAGTGATCGACACCGGCAAACGCGTCGGGATTATTGGCGCGGGCCCGGCAGGCCTCGCAGCAGCCGACGTACTGGCACGTTCCGGCATTCGCTCGGTGGTGTACGACCGCTACCCGGAAATCGGCGGCTTGCTGACCTACGGCATCCCACCCTTCAAGCTCGAGAAGCAGGTTGTCGAGCAACGCCGCAAGCTTCTCGAGGGTATGGGTGTGAAGTTCGTGCTCAACACGACGATCGGCAAGGACAAGCCATTCGCGGAACTGGAAGCGGAATACGATGCCGTGTTTCTTGGCATGGGTACCTACACCTACGTGCGTGGCGAGTTCGCCGGCGAGGACTTGCCCGGCGTGCACGACGCATTGCCGTACCTGATTTCCAACGTCTACCACACCCTGCGCTACAGAAACCCGCCGCTCCCCTGGGTAAACCTCGAGGGCCAGAACGTTGTAGTCCTCGGTGGCGGCGATACCGGCATGGATTGCGTGCGCACGGCGATTCGCCAGCGTGCGACGAGCGTGACCTGTGCGTACCGGCGCGACGAGGAAAACATGCCGGGCTCGCGGAGGGAAGTGCAAAACAGCAAGGAAGAGGGCATCCGCTTCCTGTTCAACCGCCAGCCGATGGAGATTATTGGCGGCAAGAATGGCGTGACCGGCGTCAGGGTCGTCGAGACGCAGCTCGGCAGTGCCGGTACGGACGGCCGGCGTCGTCCGGAGCCGGTGCCAGGCACGGAAAGTATTCTGCCGGCTGATGCCGTCATCATCGCATTCGGTTTTCGCCCCAGCCCGCCGGCCTGGTTCGGCGCCAGTGCCATCGAAACCTTGCCGAGCGGCAAGGTGCGTGTGGCGTCACACGGGGCGCACCCGTTCCAGACGACCAACCCGAAAGTCTTTGCGGGCGGCGACATGGTGCGTGGTTCGGACCTCGTGGTTACTGCCGTGTTCGAAGGCCGCGAAGCCGCGAAGGGCATCGCGCGCTACCTCGGCGTCTGATCAGCCAGTTGCCGGCGGCCACCGGTAGCAATGAACCAGAGCGCGATGCCGAGCAATGCGGCACTGAGCCACAGCCACTCGCTGGGCCGTTCGTCGAAAATAATCATCGCCCAAAAAACGCCGCTGACGACCGTGACAAAATTTGTCTGCGACGCAAAGATCGGCCCGGCGATGCGCAGGAGTTCGAAGTACAGGTAAATCTCGATGAGCGCAAAACCGACCATGACGATCATCGCGATGTGGCCGGCGCCGAAAGGTACTTCAAGATCGTTGCCGAAGCCTTGCCAAAGGTAAGCCGGGGCGAGCATGGCCAGCGCCAGCAAGGCCTCGCCGCAAGCCAGCTGGTACGAGTCTGAGCCCCGCGGCCAGGCCCTGGTTATATAAATGTGGTCGGCGGAGTAGGACAGCGGCACGATGAACGCGACCAGTATCCAGAACACAGGAATGTTCGAGATACCGAGGGCCGCCGGCAACAGGATCAGCGCTATCGACAGAGTGCCGAAGACGATGCCAAGTATGCGGCCCAGCGACACGGTATCACTGCGAAACGCGATTGCCAGCGCCACGGTGAAGAAGGGCGTGCTGCTGACGACCAGCGTCAGTACGCTGACCGGCAAGTGTGCGGCGCTCTTGAGCTCAAGCAGGAACGGCACAACATAGGCGAGCAGCGCACAGATGAAATAAAAGCGTAAGTGTGCGCGATCGAAGACCGGCAGTCGCCGGCGAATCACTCCGGTCAGGACGAGCAGGAAGGTAACGCCAGCGGTTGTGACGGCGGCGACCCCGAGATAGGACAATCCGGATTCGGCGGCCAGTTTAATGTATGAAAAGTGCAGGCCCCAACTTGCGCCGAGGATCACGAGGTAAGTCAGTGGCAGCCAGCGAGGGACGTGGCGCTGCGGCGCCGGGAGGTCACTCGCGCTGAAATTCTTTTTGCATCTCGGCGGAGAGATCGGAGAATGCATCAAACAAATCGGCGAACGATGCTTCGTCGCCGGCGTAGTAACCAATCTGCTCCACCGCTATTTCTGCGTCCTGTTCGATGACCCTGCGCGTGACCCAGGCCGGATGTGCGGGATTCCCAGCGGTGGTGAAGGCAAAGTAGGTCGAAGTAGATTCATCGTGGAACAGGACCAGGTTGACGTCCGCTACTTCCTGCATCGTGTCCGAAAATTCCAGCAGCACGGTATCGAAGTAGGCTTGCCACTGTTCGACGGTGATGTGGGCATCTTCGTACGGCTGGTAGTCCGCGGCGAACAGCTGGCCGCACAGCAGGGCTGCTAGAGCCGAAAGTTTGCGCCCAGCGATAATCATCATGCTGCGGGCGTTGTATGAAACCAGAACTCGATCTCGGAGGTTTCCACCGCGAAGCGTGCGGAATGTACTGCATTGGCTGGGATGTGATACCAGTCGCCCGGCCGGTAGCGCTTTTCTTTCCCTGCAGCGGTCAGGATGAGTTCACCCTGGGTAATCACGCCCAGGTTTTCCGTATCGTGATCATGCGCGGGAATCGAGGTTCCGGCTGGGTAAGACGCGAACAGGACATCGCAATTGTTGGCTTCAAGTTTGAACGCCTCGAAGGCGCCGTCGAACTTTGGCAACTGGCTGATCTGTTTAGGGAAGTGCTTCATTCAGGCCTCCTGGGGCCACAGTTTACCGCCAAACAGATACTATTTATCAATCACCCCTCGCCGTCGATGGCGTCGCTTATACGCGGCGCATGGTTCAAAACTATCGCAAAGACATACAGTCCCACCGCGAAGGACGCATGGTCCATCAAGCTTCGAAGCCGTGCGTGCATCGGGTTTGGTGCTTTCGATGCGGCAACTCCGAGCCCCAAATGCCGGCTGCATCACGAGCAACAGCACCAGTCCGTGGCAATGCCGAAAACCAGCGCCGGGGGCAATCTTGGCTGTGCCAGCGGGACGCCAAAGATACGCCACGCGAGTAGCGCTTAAAGGTCCATGAACAGGGCCGCGCCGAGACCGATGATTGCGGAGTGGCAGAGGAGCGGCATGTTACGGAACCTTGCGTGGCCAGAGGCCGATGCGCACGGTTTGCGTAGCCATGTGCACTTCGCGCAGGAAATAGGCCAGCCCGACGACGAGAGCCAGCGTCGAAGCAGTGAAGACGATGCCGACGAACCATTTCAGCTTGAGTGGCAGCAGCACCTCGAGGAACAGCGCCGCGATGACCATGCACACGAGCAGTGCGGAGAAAGTGCACGCGGTGATCGCCGCGCTTGCCAGATGGCGACGATGTTCCAGGGTCCGCAGCTGGCGCTGCAGTTCCTCGGTCTGCTGCTGGTCCTGCAGAGGCGCGCTCTCGGCAATCTGCCGACCGCGATCGATGATGCGGGACAAACGGCCGGTCATCACGTTGAGCAAGCCAGCAATACCGGTGAGCAGAAAGACCGGTGCCAGCGCGAGTTGAATGGCGTGTGCCACATCGCCGATGTTCAGTGTGTAATCGAGCATTGCGGGCCTCCGCTACTGATCGCCAGCCGCGACGCGCCGCCGCGGTCGCGGAGCCAATTCGCCACCGCAATTCGGGCAAACATTCTTCAGAACTTCGTCGACACAGCCAGCGCAGAACGTACATTCGTAACTACAAATGCGCGCCTCCGGCGAATCCGGTGGCAAGGGTTTGTCGCAGTTCTCGCAGGCGGGTCGAAGTTCAAGCATGTGGCGTATCCATGTACCGATGTTACTCCGGGACGCTGCCGGATATCAGCTTCCAGGCAGATACAACAGCGCGCTCCGGGGCCTCCTCGTCGAACACGCCGTCGCTCACAGCATCAAGCAAATGTGCATTGTCCTGAGTGACGACAGCTAATTCGACTGACATTCGGGATGCCGATTACACGGTCGCTATGTCGGCAATCGTTCAACCGTAGGTGAACACATCGAGCTTGTTGCCATCGAGGTCACGGAAATAGGCTGCGTAAAAGCCGTCGCCACCTTCCGGGCGCAAACC
Organism: uncultured Woeseiaceae bacterium; assembly: GCA_964533065.1. Classification (GTDB taxonomy): domain Bacteria; phylum Pseudomonadota; class Gammaproteobacteria; order Steroidobacterales; family Woeseiaceae; genus UBA1847. The sequence continues at coordinate 5,469 of CAZHLE010000118.1, forward strand.
CGGAGGACCTTCGTCGGAGCCGCCGAGCTGCAGCGCCTTGTTGTAGACCCGATCGACCTGATCCTGCGAACTCGCCGCAATGCCGACCATCACGCCATTGCCCACTGTCGCGGGCTTGCGATCGTAGGGCGTCATGATGCAGAGCATCGGTTTATCCATGGCAGCTCCCCATGCATAACCGCGTTCGCCGAAGTCCATCATTCGGGACATGCCCAGTTCCGCCGCCAGAGCGTCGTAAAATGACGTGGCACGGGCGAGATTGTTGGTGCCGAGGACGACATATCCGATCATGCGAATCTCCCTAGAAAAATTTCCGTGGCCGCACCCAGATCCAGCACGCGGCGACGACCAGTGCAAACAGTGTATAGCAAACCACAAATACCCAGGCAGGCGCCTGGTAATACAACAGGGTTTCAAGCCAGTGCGATATGAACGTACCCGAGTAGGTCACCTCGCCGGCACGTTCGCGAAAAGCCATTTCCCAGATGGTGAGCGGACAAACAACACCAGCCCAGGATTGCAGTACCACGAAAACGATCGCCGCGAGGTGTGCAATACGGAACCACGGGTTTCGGACCCAGACCCAATTTGCAAACTTACCGACAAGAATCAGAATAAGGCTGACAACAACGAATGCGACGAACAGTACATGCGCTAAAAGCAGCAGGTCGGCGAACAGCAGAAACAGGAAGCTGGATTGCATATTCTCAAATGCGCAGGGGCCCAGACCGACTGGGCCATTGTCGCGGCGTTATAGGTGAAACTGGGCACTATGCCGCTGATTCAATCTCGACATCCCAACCGGGAAACAACAATACAGCCGGATGACACTTCAATGTGCTTTCTCGCCCGTCTAAAATCTTTCATCTCTGTTTCCTCCGATATTCATGCGCCGTCAAATCAACGACCATCACGAGAACCCCGGTTTTTTCCAGCCGATATATGACCCCATACTGCCCGCCCAGTCTGGACGAGCGATGACCCTTCCATTCGCCTCGCAAGGCCTCGTCATTGAACCCGCGAATGAGCTGCGGCGGCGCAGCAGCCGACAGCTCCATTCGACTAGACCGGCTCCGCGGGCAAAGAGCCCGTCTCCTATCGTTCTCGCGCTAGCCGGAGTCCCTCGGGAGGTGGACCACACTCTGACCGCGAAGACATCAGGATGTTAAACATTGGGGTGTCTCTGGTGCCATTCTGTTACCTCTTCGTATGCTTGGCCTATCCGGCACAACATCGCTTCGCTCAAGGGACTGCCGGCGAGCTGCATTGAGTAGGGCAGCCCGTCGCTGGTGACGCCGCACGGAAGCGTCAGACTCGGCGTTCCGGCAAAGCTGTGTGGAAATGTGAACGACGTGATGGCCTTTTCGATTCCCAGCGTCTCCAATATCTGCGTAAACACTTGATTCCATTCCGTCATGGACCCGTACTGCAAGCCTGGGGGAATCTTGAACGGCATACCCCCTGATGGACTCAGGACCGAATCGACCGTGGACAAGACTGCCAGAAATCGCTCGCCGATGGCCCTTCCGACCTGACGGGCCTTGGCGAGGTCGGCCTCACTGACGCTCGAACCAAACTCGAGGAACTCCCGGAAATAGGCCCCGTATTCGTTTGCGCGTGATGGAAAATTTTCGCGATGTGCCTCGGCCGCCTCCGCGGTGCAGACCGTGAACCAGGCTGCATGCACCTCCGACACGTCTGGAAGCTGCACATCGACGATCTGGGCCCCGAGCCGCTGCAGTTCTGCCACGGCAA
>CAZHLE010000119.1:0-6500 GCA_964533065.1 uncultured Woeseiaceae bacterium
CAACGATGAGCACGTGGCCGAAGTTCCCCTTATGGGCGCCGCGGCCACGCCGCGGCAACAGCTTGTCGACCTGCGCCGCATCGATGCGCCGATATTCGAGCGGGCGATCGGCGAAATAGTTCGGCGGGATATCGAGATCCGAATAACACAAGGTGCCACAACACTCGCGCCCCTCACCCAGGAACAGCCCCTGCTTCAGGCCGACAAACGTCACGGTCAGGTCGGCGAGCACGGCCCTGCCAAGTACCGCCCCACTGTCGCCATGCAGGCCCGTCGGTATGTCCAGAGCCATGACCGGTGCCGACGATGCATTGATCGCATCCACGGCCGCCGCGAAATCACCCTGCACCTCGCGCGTCAGGCCGCTGCCGAGCATCGCATCCACCAATAATCCCGCCGTCGCATCGACCTGGCCCGACCACGGGCTGATCTGGCCGCCCGCGCTCGCGTATTCGTGCCAGGCAAGCGCCGCATCGCCGGCCAGCTCCGCGGGATCCGAGATCGCCAGCACACTGACCTCGATGCCCTCGGACGCCGCGAGCCGGGCCACGACATAGCCATCGCCGGCGTTGTTGCCGGCCCCACAGACGATCTGCCAGCGCCGCGCGAGTGGAAAATGCACGCCGGCCGCCAGTACCGCGGCCGCCGCCGCCCGTGTCATCAGCATATAGCCGGCGATCTCGCCATCGGCAATCACACCGCGATCGATCTCGCGCACGGTGGCAACGGAATAGACTTCGCTCGGCAAGGGTTTCATCGCAGCGATTATACTGTCGCGGCACAGGGAAACTGCATTGCCACAAATACATACCATTGCTGAACTGCAAACGCTGAAGGCGGACATCGTCCGTTGGGGAATGGAACTCGGCTTTCAGCAACTCGGTGTCAGCGACCTCGACCTCGCCAGCGCTGAAACGCGATTGCGCTCGTGGCTCGCTGATGGCCGGCATGGCGAAATGCATTACATGCAACGCCACGGCAGCAGACGCAGTCGTCCGGCCGAACTTGTGCCAGGCACGCTGCGCGTGATCTCGGCGCGCATGGATTACCTGCCTCTGGAGCCGATGGAGGCGGCCCAGCTGCTCGACCATGAGTCGCGCGCCTATATCTCCCGTTACGCGCTCGGCCGCGACTATCACAAGGTCCTGCGCAGCCGACTCGCGAAATTGGCGAAAAAGATCGAGCAACAGGTCGGCGCCTTCGGCTACCGCGTGTTTGTGGACAGCGCGCCCGTGCTCGAGAAAGCGCTCGCGCAAAAAGCCGGCATCGGCTGGATGGGCAAGCACACGAATCTGATTCACGACAAGGCAGGGTCGTGGTTTTTTCTCGGCGAGCTGTACACGGACCTGCCGCTACCGGTCGATGCGGCGAGCGAGTCGCACTGCGGCAGCTGCCAGGCCTGCATTGACGTCTGCCCGACGCAGGCAATCGTCGCGCCTTTTGAGCTCGATGCGCGACGCTGCATCTCCTACCTGACAATCGAGATGCACGAGGCCATCCCGCTCGAATTTCGCAAGGCCATTGGCAACCGCATTTATGGCTGCGACGACTGCCAGCTCTTCTGTCCGTGGAACAAGTTCGCCAGGCCGACCGCCGAGGGCGATTTCGCACCGCGGCATGGCCTCGACGATATCGATCTCGTGGAACTGTTTCTCTGGAGCGAAGCCACCTGGCTGGAAAAAACCGAGGGCAGCGCGATTCGCCGCATCGGCTATGCGATGTGGCTGCGCAATATCGCGGTGGCACTGGGGAACGCGAAACGCACGCCTCGAATTATCGAGGCGCTGCAGTCGCGCCTGGCCTCCTCACTGCCCGAGGTCGCCGAGCACACGCGCTGGGCACTCGAGCAGCACGAGCAGAGCGCCGACTCAGGCTAAGGACGCGGCGACCGGGTTATAGAAGTGGCGCCCGCCGCTGATGCGCTCGATCTGGCGGAACAGCTGCTCATAGTCAGCGTCATTGTTGACCGGATCGATCTGCGAGGCATTGACGATCAGCAAGGGGCCGTCGTCGTAGTCGTGAAAGAAACGCGCGTACGCGTCGGTCAGTCGTTCAAGATAGCGCCGATTGATCGCGCGCTCAAAGCCGATACCGCGGCGCGCAATGCGATGCAGCAGCGAGTCGACCGAGGCCTGCAGATAGATGACAAGATCGGGCACCGGCGCTTCTACCTTGAGCGACTCGACCACCTGGCGATACAGCGCCAGTTCGTCGCTGGAAAGATTCAGCTCGGCGAACAGCCGGTCCTTGCCAAACACGTAGTCGGCCACGCGCACGCTCGAAAACAGGTCCGACTGGCGCAGCCCCTCGATCTGGCGCGCGCGTGAGAACAGGAAAAACATCTGTGCGGGCAGTGCCGCCGACTGGCCGTCCTGGTAGAAACGCTCGAGGAACGGGTTCTCTGTAACCTCTTCGAGAATCAGCTCCGCCGACAGACTCTGCGCCAGTCGCTTCGCGAGGCTCGTCTTGCCCGCGCCAATCGGACCCTCCACCGCGATGAAGCGCGACGCGGTCTGCCGATTCGCTAATTCGATAACTGACATACCGCTCGCTTACTCAATGCGTTGTATCGCCGGCACCTGCTCGTCAATCGCCAACTTGGCAACCGGTCCGAGTCCCGGGATAAAGGTATCCGGGGCTACTTCCTGCAGCGGCAACAATACAAAATTTCTGAATGCGATGCCCGGGTGGGGAATGGTCAGCCCCGGCAAGTCTATGGTCTGGTTGCCATATAGAAGAATATCGAGGTCGATGACGCGCGGCCCCCAACGCTCGGCGCAGGCAACCCGGCCCTGGATCCGCTCCATTTCCTTGAGGCAGGCCAGCAGGCTGTCGGCCGGAACCGTGGTTTCGAGGACGACCACGGCATTGATGAAATCGTCCTGTTTGACGGGACCGAAAGGTGCGGAGCGGTACAGTGACGAACGTCGCAACAGCTGGCAGCCCGGCAGCTCGTCGAGGCGTTCGATCGCGTCGATGACCTGCTGGCGCGGGTTGTTGAGATTGCTGCCGATGCCGATGCAGGCCAGCAGCGTACCCTGGCAGCGCTCACTCATGAGGAGCTGGCGGCAGGTCCACCTTTGTTACGCCGCCGTCGACGTTTGCGCTTCTTACCCACCCCGAGCCCCGGACCGGCGATCGCAAAGCTCTTCGCGCGCGCATCCGCCGATTGCATCTGCACGGTCGTCCAGAAATCCGCCACCTCCTTGTCGATCAGGCCGACTTCGCTTTGCAACAGCATGAAGTCGTAGGCGGCTCGAAAGCGCTTGTGCTCGAGGAAATTCCGGCCGCGCTTGCCGTGCCGCATCTCGAAGCGCGGCTGCAAGGCAAGCATTTCACGCATCGGAATCGTGAATCGCTTCGGAATCGAGATGCGCCGTTGCTGTTGCGCCATGAGTTCGTAGGCGGCCAGGCTGATCGCCTGGGATTCGGACAATTGCTCTTCCCTGCCACGAATTGCGGCGAGCCGCAAGGTCGGCGCCCAGAAAAAGACACCCAGCAGGAACATCGGTGTCACCGGCTTGTCGGCGGCAACACGTGCGTCAGTACTCTGCAAGGCGGCACGGACAAACTTCTTGAATTTCGGATCGCGATTCATTTCCTCGTCGGTCGCTGGAAATAATTCCGCAAACAGTTTGTGTTCGCACAACAGGTCGAAAGTGCGCTCGGCAAAGCCAGTCTGGAACATTTTGAGGAATTCATCGAACAGACGCGCCGCCGGGACGTTGCTGATCAGCCCGGCATGCTTGTGCATGGACTGGACCACAGTTGGGTCAATCGTGAAGCCGAGCTTGGCCGCGAAACGCACGGCGCGCAGCATGCGCACCGGATCTTCGCGCATTCGGAGGTCGGCGTCGCCAATCAACATCAAGCGGCGACGCTCGATATCGGCAACGCCGTCGGTGTAGTCCCAGATGCTGAAATCAGCGATGTTGTAATAGAGTGCGTTGCAGGTGAAATCGCGTCGCCAGACGTCTTCCTCGATGGTGCCGTAGACGTTATCGCGCAGGATCCGCCCCTCGGTGTCGTGCGCGACGTCGTCGGCCTCGTGAATCGCGGCAGCACGGAAGGTAGCGGTCTCGATGATTTCGCGTCCAAAGCGCACATGGGCGAGGCGAAAACGCCGGCCGATCAGGCGACAGTTTTCGAACAACGCACGAACCTGGTCCGGGGTGGCATTGGTGGCCACGTCGAAGTCCTTGGGATGCAGTCCCAGCAAGGCATCGCGCACACAGCCGCCCACCAGAAAAGCCTGGTATCCGGAGTTATGCAACCGATATAGCACCTTGAGTGCGCTCTTGGAGATGTCGTCCCGGGAGACGTTGTGCAGAGGGCGGGGAATAATCTTGGGTGCGTTGGGCTTCTCAGTCCCGGCTTTTTTCAATGGTCACCGCTTGGAATTGTGAAAATGCGGCCGTATAGTACCACCCCCTGCCGATATGGGCAGGCCGCTACGCTCCCTTCGTCTAGTGGTTAGGACGCTGCCCTCTCACGGCGGTAACAGGGGTTCGAATCCCCTAGGGAGTACCAATAAATCAAGGGCTTGTGGATGCAGGCCCTTTTTTTTTGGGTAAATCTGGGCAACAAGAATATCACCTCCCCCACTTGATTCCCGGGCCGCCGGATATTCATTTTGCTAACGCCTATTTTGGGTACTGAAAAATCAGCTTCATAAGGGGAACGAAGTCAGTGGCCAACTATCAAGAAACCACCCTTCTCCATTGTTCGAACGCACCAATCCTGCGATTGGGAATTCGCCACACAGGTTTCAATCGTTGTATGCAGACGACAGGTGCCCAGTCGACACATCCTGCATAAAGGCTCGATATGCTTCCGGATCCGTTACGCCTTCCGTGATTAGAGCCAGTACCGTGCTGCCTTGGTCGATATCTAGTGCCTCACGGAGGCGATCGTTTGCGCAAACAGCATGCAATGCTGCAAGGCCCGCGATCCCGGTTTCGCCGATCTCGATTTCCGGCTCCAGTCGCGCACAAAGTCTCAGCGCATCCCGCGCAATATCATCATCAATGCAAACCGTGGCATCCGCTGCATGGCTCAAAACTTTGAGCGCAACTGCCGAGACCTCGCCGCAGGCGATTCCCGCCATCATCGTGTCATGCGGCCCGGGCACGGCCACCGATCGGCCGTGACGTAGCGACGCTGTGACGCAGGCGGCTTTCTGCGCCTCAACAACGATGAATCTCGGCCGATCCGGGCCGTAACGCCAGATTAGATATGAAGCCGTTGCCGCTGCCAGCCCGCCGACACCCGCTTGGACGAAGACATGGCTCGGCCGCGCGTCGCCGAGCTGCGAAACCGCCTCGTGAGCAAGCAACGTGTAACCATGCATGATATCCAGGCAATGCCGTTCGAATCCCTCGAGTAAGGTATCCTGTATGAGGATCCAGCCATTTATAACCGCATCGTGGTGAGCCATCCTCACGGCCTCGTCGTAGGTGCCGTCGACACGAATCGTATCGGCGCCGAAGCGGCGAATCGTGTCCTCTCTGCCCGTTGAGGCATTTCGCGGCAGGAATATCGTGCACAGAATGCCCAACCTCTGGGACGCCCATGCCAGTGCAGCCCCATGGTTGCCGTCGGTGGCTGCCACCACCCGGACCTCCCTGAAAGAGCCTTTCGGCATGCTAAACACGCCTGCCGGCGTTACTCCCTTGCCCGCTCGTTCCGCGACCAGTCTGGCGAGTGCATACGCAGCGCCGAGCAACTTGAAACTCTTGAGCGGGAGACGCTGCGACTCGTCGACGGCGAAGACGTTCCTTACGCCGAGATGTGCTGCCAGCTGACTCATCTCACAGAGCGGTGAAGGACGATAGAAGTCCCAGCTCGCAATGGTTTGACGCGCACTGGCACATTCGCGCGAATCGAGTATCCACTGCTCCACGCTGGAGCGGCCCGGGCTCTTCTGCCAGATACTAACGCCCATCGGTGGTCAGGCGCCGCAGGGCTTGCCGCAACGCGTCAGCATTTTGGACGCCGAAGGCGCGCCGCAAGGGTGAAACTACCCTGCCACTTTCGGCACGCAAACATATCGCCATTTGACGTTGGTACCTTTCCCCGAAGCACCTTCCTGCTGCAAGGCGAGTCCCGCGCTCTGACAAGCGGCCATCGAATCAAATTCAACGCTGACGCTTGCCGCATACCCGTCGGAACCATCAGTGAACCACGCAATCATGATAACCAGAATCTTCATCTGTTCTCTCCTCGTACGATCGCTATAAGTTCGAACCCATCACCCTACTCAATTTCCACCACCACCTTCCCCCGCGCGTGCCCTTCTTCCAGGTACACCATCGCTTCCGGCACCTCGCTCAATGGATACGACCGGTCGATCACCGATTCTATCTCGCCGCTCTCCATCAACGCTTCGGCTTCGATCCAGTCCTGGTTCAAGCGAGCCAAATGGATGGAAACGATCAACGCTTCCGGATCGCTGGTCTGGACAACATAGACGAAAACCTCGTCGTTGACCTTCAGCTCTT
>CAZHLE010000119.1:6510-7167 GCA_964533065.1 uncultured Woeseiaceae bacterium
GCCAGCGCTGCAAGCTCGTCACCCGTCGATTCCGCCAGCATGACGATGATCTCGTGATCGACAAATGGTGACAGCAGCGGTTGCTTGATCATGTTGCCGATAGGTCCGATCCAGTCGCCTTTTGGTCCGCCGACGATGACCAGGCGCCCGTCCGGTTGCAGCACATCGAGGTTCGCGGAGAGTGTGTGATTGCCGATCATGTCGACAATCAGGTCGTAGCGCGCGTCCCCTTCCGTGTAGGTCGTTTGCCGGTAGTCAATGACGTGATCGGCGCCAAGGGACTGCAGCATCTCATGGTTACGTGCGCTGCTGACGCCCGTCACTGTGGCGCCATTGGCCTTCGCGATCTGCACGGCGTAGATGCCGACACCACCCGACGCGCCGTTGATCAAGACGTGCTGCCCCGATTGCAGCTTGCCGTGATCGCGAAGCGCCTGCAGTGCCGTGACGCCGGCGACCGGCAATGCCGCCGCCTGTGCAAAACTCGCACCGGCCGGCATGATCGCGAGACTACCGTCCTGGTTCCTGATCACGTACTCGGCGAATGAACCGCGTGTGGTACCAAAAACCGCGTCACCTATCTTGAAGCGGGACACGCTAGCGCCGACCGCCTCGATGACGCCCGCGAAATCGGCACCGAGCCGATAATTGTCGGGC
>CAZHLE010000120.1:0-7165 GCA_964533065.1 uncultured Woeseiaceae bacterium
CGTGAATGTAGCCAGCATGATGCTGCAGGTGCTGCTGGCCCTGGTACCGGCAGTCCTCGCACATATGTGGTATTTCGGCCCAGGGATTCTGCTGAACCTGCTTATTGCAGCGATTTTTTGCGTCGCCGGCGAAGCACTGGTGATGCGCGCGCGCGGCCGCGATCCGATGCTTGCCCTGTCCGACTACAGCGCGCTGGTTACCGCTGCGCTGCTGGCCTTCGCCCTGCCATCCCTGACACCGTGGTGGGTTACGGCTACCGGCGCTCTGTTCGGCATTGTGGTCGCCAAGCATCTTTATGGCGGCATCGGATTCAATGTGTTCAATCCGGCCATGGCCGGTTACGTCGTCATCCTCGCCGCGTTCCCGATGCAAATGAATCTCTGGGTCGCACCCAGCATGGGCGACATTGACTATATCAGGCCAGACCTGTTGCAAACGCTGGTCTACACGTTGACCGGCAGTTTGCCCGCTGCCCTGGATTTCGATGCGGTGAGTCGGGCGACGCCGCTCGATGCGATGCAGTCCGGCCTGCGAGACCTTAAGATCTACGCCGAGATTCGGGCCAACCCGATGATGGGTGACTTCGGTGGCCGCGGCTGGGAATGGATCGGTAACTTTGTGGCGATTGGCGGCTCCTGGCTGCTACTGCGGAAAATCATTCGCTGGCAGATTCCGACCGGCGTATTCGTCGGACTGCTGGTACCGGCCGGCATCATGTATCTCACCGATCCGAGTACCCATGCCAGCCCGGGTTTTCACCTGTTCTCGGGGGCTACCATCCTGTGTGCCTTTTTTATCGCGACCGATCCGGTCTCGGCCGCGACCAGTCCCAAAGGTCGTTTCCTGTACGGCCTCGGTATCGGCCTGCTGATCTACGTTATCCGTCGCTGGGGCGCATACGCCGACGGTGTGGCGTTCGCCGTGCTACTGATGAACATGACCACACCGGCGATTGATTACCTGACCCGGCCGCATATCGTCGGTCACGCACGCAAGCAGAGATCGCCATGAGCAAATTGACGGCGATTTTCAGGAGTGGTGCGACGCTTGCGGTCATTGCGGGAATTTGCACTGCGTTAGTCGCAATGACCTGGTACCTGACAGCAGATCGCATCGCTGCCAATGACAAGGCCTTGCTCGAACAAAGCTTGCAACCCGCGTTGGCGAATACCTTTTACGACAGCAGTGTTAGCGAGTCGCGGCTGGTTCTCGAACCGCCGCATGGCCTCCCCGGATCGGAGGCCGCCATTATCTATCGCGTTTACTCCGGCGAGCAGCCGGTCGCTGCGCTGTTCGCCGTCAGCGCGCGCGATGGATTTTCGGGGCCGATCCGGATATTACTCGGTGTCAACTTTGACGGCGCAGTCACCGGCGTTCGGATACTGCAGCACCGTGAAACGCCCGGCTACGGCGACAAGATCGATGCGCGCAAGTCGAACTGGGTCGAACAGTTCGCGTCGCGCTCGTTGCAGGATCCACCTTTCACGAAGTGGAAAATTCGAAGTGAGGGCGGCGAATTCGACCAGCTGACAGGCGCCTCGGTAACGCCGCGCGCCGTTATCAAGGCCATACGCGATACGCTGATATATTTCGAAGCGCATCGCGAAGAGATATTTGCCGCGCCCGCCAGCGAGGACGAAACATGACGCAGAGACGCCTGCGCGAACGGCTCCTTGCCGGCATCTGGTACGAGAATCCTGGCCTCGTGCAGTTGCTGGGCCTTTGTCCGCTGCTAGCCGTCACGACAACCCTGGTCAACGGTCTCGGCCTGGGCGTCGCAACCATGCTGGTGTTGATTCTATCGAATGGCCTCGTGTCCGCCAGTCGACGCTGGATTCTGAGCGAAATCCGTATTCCTGTTTATGTACTCATCATCGCCAGCCTGGTCACCTGCGTGGAGCTGGTATTCAAGGCCTGGTTTCCGAGCTTGGATCGGTCCCTGGGCATATTTATCCCGTTGATCGTCACCAACTGCGCAATTATTGCGCGTGCCGAAGTCTTCGCTGCGCGCAATTCTGTTGCGGCAAGCATCATTGACGGCCTCGGCATGGGCGCAGGCTTCGCGCTATTGCTGATGGCGATCGGTGCGTTTCGCGAATTCGTCGGGCAGGCCTCGATTCTTTCGGGTTTCGAAATGCTTACTGGCAGCGAATCATTCACGGGTCTGTCGTTCGCCGATCACGGCCTGCTGCTGGCAATCCTCCCGCCTGGCGCGTTTTTCAGCCTTGCGCTCGCGGTGGCGGCGAAGAACGCATACGACAGAAATCGACACCGCGGGCGCAACACGGGTGCAACTCGAAGCCTGGGTCGCTCAGACTAAGCGCATGAATCGCGACAAACGCAGCAAGATTTTCGGCAAGCTACGGGAACTCGATTCACGGCCGACAACCGAACTGCGTTATACGAGTCCATTCGAATTGTTGATCAGCGTAATCCTGTCGGCGCAGGCCACTGACACCAGTGTCAACAAGGCCACGGCGAAGCTCTACAAGGTGGCCAATACGCCGGCCGAGATACTCGCACTCGGTGTCACGGGTTTGAAACCCTTTATCCGTACTATCGGCCTCTACAACACCAAGGCTGAAAACATCATCAAGACCTGCAAGATCCTGGTCGAGCAGCATGGTGGTGCGGTGCCGCGCACACGCGAGGCACTTGAGGCCTTGCCCGGCGTCGGGCGAAAGACGGCGAATGTGGTGTTGAATACTGCATTTGGCGAAGCAACGATCGCGGTTGACACGCATATTTTCCGCGTCTCGAACCGCACGGGTCTTGCCAGGGGCAAAACCCCGCTCGAGGTTGAAAAGCGCCTGTTGCGCCTGACTCCCGAAGAATTTCGCAAGGATGCGCACCATTGGTTGATTCTTCACGGCCGCTATGTCTGCAGGGCCCGACAACCATTGTGCGGTGCCTGCGCCTTAGAGCCCTGGTGTGAGTTCAGGCAGAAGGACCTCGAGCGCGGGGTACCGTTATGATTTTCGGCCAAGATCGCGGTGAGCTGCGCAAGATGTACGCGGATGCGTGGCAAAAGCACTGTGCACAATTGCCGATGTCACCGCTCGAGGCGCAAATTGTTGCCGTGGTTGCGGCACATCCTGAATACGAGGCTGCCGTTCGCGGCAATCTCGACGCCGACTTCACGATCGAGGGCCGCGCAACGAACCCGTTCCTGCATATGGGCCTGCACATGGGTATACGTGAACAGGTATCGCTTGATCGGCCGGCGGGAATCCGTCACATTTTCGCGCAGCTGACCGCACGCCTCGGCGACACCCACACCGCTGAACATTGTATGCTCGACTGCCTCGCGGAAATACTGTGGGACGCGCAGCGCAGGCAGGGTCCGCCCGATGAAGTGGCCTACCTGGAGCGTCTGCGAGCATTGTAATAAACGGCCGGGGAACGAGGTCTGGTACAGCATGCGTGAAGTGAAACCACAATACCCGGTGCACGGAGCCGGCCTTGGATTGCGCCGCCCGCTGGCGGCAAAGCTCAAAAACGTGCCGCAGGGGGCAATCGACTTCATGGAGATTGCGCCGGAAAACTGGATTCATGTGGGCGGCGCCATGGGCAAGACCCTGCGCTATTTCACCGAACGCTATCCATTCCTGATTCATGGTTTGTCGCTGTCGATTGGCTCGCCGGCGCCGCTGGACGAGCAGCTTGTCCGTGACATCAAGGACTTCATGGCGCTACACAATATTCGAATGTACTCCGAGCATCTGAGCTATTGTGGCGATGACGGTCATCTCTATGACCTGATGCCGATTCCGTTTAGCAGCGATGCGGTGCAATATGTTGCAGCGCGCGTCCGGCGCGTGCAGGACATTCTTGAGCAGCGCATTGCTCTTGAAAACGTTTCCTATTACACACCAACTGACTCGAGTATGAGCGAACAGGAATTCCTGCTCGCGGTGCTGGACGAAGCCGATTGCGACCTGATGCTTGATATCAATAATATCGTCGTCAACAGCATTAACCACGGCTATGACGCGTACGATTTCTTGCGGAAGATGCCAGCCGATCGCCTGCGCTACATGCACCTCGCCGGACACTACGTGGAAGCGCCCGACTTGCGTATCGACACACACGGCAGTGCGGTCGACGAGCAGGCGTGGAATTTATTGGCGGCCGCTTATCAGCAATTCGGCCCGGTGCCAACACTGCTAGAGCGCGATTTCAATTTTCCGCCCATGGAAGATTTGCTGAACGAAGTTCGCCGTATTCGGGAGCTGCAGAATGCCTGATCGCCCCGATTTTCAGCAGCGCCAGTTCGCGTTTGCGGCACATATCCGTGACCCACAAAACGCCGCCGTGCCGGAGGGAATCGAAGACCGGCGCATGGCTGTGTATCGTGAGTTGTTCTTTAACAATCTGCGCTCACTGTTATCCAACATGTTCCCAGTGCTCAAAAAGCTGCTGCGTTCGGATGCGTGGTCGGCCATTATCCGTCAGTTCATGCAAAGGCATCGCGCGACGACGCCCTACTTTCTGCAATTGCCAGCGGAGTTTCTGGAATTCCTGCGGCAGGAGTATGAGCCAGCGGATGGTGACCCACCGTTCCTGCTCGAACTCGCGCACTACGAATACATCGAGCTTGCCCTGTCCATCTCTGAGGCAAGCAACGATCTGTCAGGTATCGACCCGGATGGTGACTTGCTCGCCAATTCGCCTGTCAAGTCCGAGCTCACCTGGGCCTTTGCCTACCAGTACCCGGTACACCGTATCTCGCCGCAATTTCAACCCCAGGAACCGGGCGCCACACCGACTTATGTCGCAGTTTACCGTGGCAGCAACGACAAGGTCGGTTTCCTTGAACTCAACCCGATGACCGCGGGATTGCTGGACGCTATCGACAACAATAAGCAGGGCCTGAGCGGCCGCTCATTATTGTTGATGCTGGCAAAGCAGACGAATTACCCGGACGCCGAGGCACTGGTTACCCACGGCGCAACTGCGCTACACGAAATGCGACAACTGGAAATGCTGACCGGCACCAGAGTGCCACGGAGATAAGGAGAAAAACATGCAAGCACTACTTGGGCTTTACAAGAAAACCGCCGAATGGCTGGATTGCGCCGGCAAGGTTGGCGCCGGACTGATCCTGATTCGGATCCTGATGGCCTATGAATTCGGCAAGGCCGGGCTGGGCAAGCTCGGCGGTAACAACTGGTTTGGCAACGTACAGGATAATTTTATTTTTCCCTTCAATATCCTGCCAGTCGAAATCAGCTGGTTCCTCGCCACCTGGTTCGAGATCCTGGGTGCGGTCGGACTGCTGCTGGGGCTGTTTACGCGGTTTTGGGCGCTATCGCTTTTGATCATTACGATTGTCGCTATCTCTGGTGTGCACTGGCCCGCCGAATGGCAAAGCCTTGCTGATCTCTGGGATGGCTATCGCGTCACGGCGAAAGATGGCTCCGGAAACTATCGAATCCCGCTGCTGTTTATGGCCATGCTTCTGCCATTGCTGGTGTCGGGCGCCGGCAAATTGAGCCTCGACAGTGTGCTGACAAAGCGCTTCCTGAACTAGCGCTGCTTCGGTATATACAGGTCAGTCAGAGTGCCTTCGTGAGCTTCGGCCGCGAAGGCGACTGTTTCCGACAAGGTCGGGTGCGGATGGATGGTCATGCCAATGTCGGCCGCATCGGCCCCCATTTCTATGGCCAAGGTGACCTCGGCAATCAGGTCGCCCGCTCCGGGCCCGACGATGCCACCGCCGATGACGCGACCGGTCGCCTTGTCCCACAGCAACTTGGTAAATCCTTCGGCACGGCCCAGCGCCAACGCGCGGCCGCTCGCAGCCCACGGAATCTGCGTCTTGTCGAAGTCAATGCCGCTGGTCTGCGCCTCGGTTTCGGTGACACCGACCCAGGCAATCTCCGGATCCGTATAGGCTACGGAGGGAATGCTGCGCGCATCGAAGGCGCTCTTTTCGCCAGCAGCAACTTCCGCCGCGACCTTGGCCTCGTGCGTCGCCTTGTGCGCGAGCATTGGGCCCGGGACCACGTCACCGATCGCAAAGATATGCGGCACGTTGGTGCGCATTTGTTTGTCGACTTTGATGACACCGCGCTCGCCGATCAGAACTCCGGCTTTTTCGGCACTCAGCTTGTCGCCATTCGAGCGACGACCTACCGCAACCAGCACGCGGTCGTAAACGCCGATCTTCGGCGCATCGCCGCCTTCGAAACTGACCTCGATGCCGGGGACAGTCGCGCGCATGCCAGTCACTTTGGTACCGGTCATGATCGCCGCATAGCGCGGCTTTATAATTTTCAGGAACGGCCGCAGCAGGTCCTTGTCGGTTCCCGGCATCAGCGTATCGGTCAGCTCAACCACGCTGACTTCGACGCCGAGCGCGCTATAGACGCAGGCCATCTCGAGTCCGATGATGCCGCCGCCGACAACGAGCAGGCGCTTTGGCAGCGGCGCCAGCTCCAGGGCTCCGGTTGAATCGATGATGCGCGGATCATCCGGCAGCCCGGGCAGCCTCACGGGCTGGGATCCCGCCGCGATAATGCATTGCTCGAACTCAATCGTGTCGCCGTTGTCGAGGCTGACAGCGTGCGCCGATTCGAACTTCGCCGTGCCGTGCAGAATTCGCACCTTGCGCTGTTTTGCCAGCTGTTGCAGGCCAGCGGTCAGCTTGCCAATGACTTCGTTCTTCCAGGCGCGGAGCTTCAGCGCATCAATTTTTGGCGCTGTGAAGACTACGCCGCGGTCGGCCATCGCGGCGGCATCGTCAATGACTTTGGCAGCATGCAACAGCGCTTTCGATGGAATACAACCGACATTGAGACACACGCCGCCAATTACCGGATAGCGCTCGATCAGGATCACGTCCAGGCCAAGATCCGCTGCGCGGAAGGCGGCCGTGTAACCACCGGGTCCCGAGCCGATGACGACGAGCTGCGCCTTATGCGTCACTCATTGCCTCCCTGCAGCAGGCCGTCGACATCCGCGAGCACCTGGCCCAGGAAAGTTGTGAAGCGAACCGCTGCCGCGCCATCAATGACCCGATGATCATACGACAGTGACAAGGGCAACATCAGGCGTGGCGCGAACTCCGTGCCGTTCCATACCGGTTGCATCGAGGACCGGGACACGCCCAGGATCGCTACCTCTGGTGCATTCACGATCGGCGTAAACGCGGTACCGCCT
>CAZHLE010000121.1:0-1195 GCA_964533065.1 uncultured Woeseiaceae bacterium
CGCCACCGCCACCCCCGCCGCCCCCGTTACCGCCGCCACCACAGGCCGAGAGACCGAGCAATGACGCCAGTAACAGGGTGTTTCCAAGGCTTCGCAACTCAGGCACTAAAGAACTCCGGTGTCACATAATATAGTGCGATACAGGTCCGATCTGGATACTGCAGTATTGTTAAACTTTGTCCCGCAAACGAGCGTCAGGTTCACAATTTCCTTAAAGGGGTCAGAGCCCTTTTTTCAAAAGGGCTCTGACCCCGATAGTAATAGAGTATTGATCGTATGGCAAAAAACAGCATTCTGGTCACCGGTGGTGCCGGTTATATCGGCAGTCACGTCCTCAGGCAACTGGGCGCTGCCGGCGAGTCCGTGATTACGCTCGACAACCTGTCCACCGGCTTCAAGGCCGCCGTTACGTCCGGCAAGCTCATCATCGGCGATACGGGTGATGCCGCCCTGCTCGATCGACTGTTTGCCGAACGCAAAATCGATACCCTCATGCACTTCGCGGCGCACACGGTCGTGCCGGAGTCGGTTGCCGACCCGCTGAAATATTACGGCAACAATACGGCCAGCAGCCGGACCCTGCTCGAGCGCGCGCACGCGCACGGTGTCAGACACGTGGTGTTTTCCTCGACCGCGGCGGTCTATGGCATACCACCGGATGGCAAGGCCAGCGAAGCGACGCCCACCAAACCCATCAATCCCTATGGCAGTTCCAAGCTCATGACCGAGTGGATGCTGCGCGACCTCGCGGCGGCCGGCGGTCCCAGCTACGTGGCCTTGCGCTATTTCAATGTCGCTGGCTGCGAACCGGGCGGCAGCATAGGTCAGTCCACGCCGAAGGCCACCTTGCTCGTCAAGGTTGCCTGCGAAGCAGCCGTCGGCAAGCGCCCGGGCGTGTCGATCTTCGGCACCGACTACCCGACGCCGGACGGCACCGGCCTGCGCGACTACATTCATGTCGAGGACCTCGCAGCCGCGCATCTCGATGCGCTCGACTATCTGCGCGATGGTGGCAAGTCATCGACACTGAACTGCGGCTATGGTCACGGCTACAGCGTGCGCGAAGTACTGCAAGCGGTGGAACGGGTCCACGGCGCTGCGCTGAATATCAGCGAACAGCCGCGCCGCGCCGGCGACCCGCCGGTATTAATCGCCGCAACCGTGTATGGTGTTACCCGACCACAGGCCAAAGAAG
>CAZHLE010000121.1:1205-6913 GCA_964533065.1 uncultured Woeseiaceae bacterium
GCAACCGAGAAAATTCACCAGGTGCTCGGCTGGGTGCCCGAATACGACGACCTCGAATTGATTGTACGCACCAGCCTCGATTGGGAACGCAAAATCGCGGCCCGGGACCCGAGCGCTTACTGGGCCGCCTGAGCTACACTGGCATGATGAAAATCCGCCGCCCTCGCTCGCTTAACGGCCTGATTCTGGTGGGATTCGGGCTGGTTACGCTGCCATTGCTCGTGGCCGTGGTCTGGGCGCTGGTCAACCTCGATCGGCTCGCGGCGCAAAGCGAAGAACTGGTCAACAGCGGTCGTACGGCGGCAGAAAACAATCGTCGCCTGACCGAGCAGCTTGGCGCACTCGATCGGCATGCGCGGCAATACCAGGTGCTCCGCAATACCGACGGCCTGCAGCTCCTGGAGCAGGACCTGGTGGCGCTGGAGCGCGTGTTGAACGACATGCAAGCGCTCGCCGAGCGCGCCGCGGCAGTACCCCAATCTGAGTTAATTGCCAGGGCCGCGCGGCGCGTGGTGAACACACTGGCGAAACCGGACGTGTCGGACGGAGAGTTGCAGTCGACCGTCAATGACATTGGGCCACTGCGACAAGAAGTCTCTGCCTTTACCAATACCCTGACGCTCTACGTCGACCAGATGCTGAACAAGCTGCAGGAAAGCACACGCCGGGCACAGCAGGTATCGGCCTGGCAGGTCGCGGCCCTGGTTCCCGGCACCCTGATCCTGGTGCTGTTTTTCATACTGCTGGTGGCAAGACCGATCCGGCAGCTCGACAGCGCCATTAGCCAGCTCGGTCAAAGCGGTTTTGCAAAGCCCATAGAGGTCAAGGGGCCCACTGACCTGCAGCGCCTCGGGCGCCAGCTCGAATGGCTGCGCCTGCGCCTGCTGGAACTCGCGCAGGAAAAAAATCGCTTCTTGCGGCACATGTCGCACGAACTGAAGACGCCACTGGCGAATATTCGCGAAGGTACCGAACTGCTGCTCGATGGCACGGTCGGGCCGCTCGACACGCCACAACGCGAGGTCACCGATATCCTGCGCATGAACGGACTGAAGCTGCAGCAGCTGATTGAGAATCTCTTGAGCTTCAGCGCCTGGCAGACGAAGACAGAAGTCCTGACCTTGTCGGATTTTCCGGTTCGCGAGCTCGTGATCTCGGTTGCCAAGGCGCAGCGCCTCGCGCTGAAGGCGGCCAATATTCAACTTAAGCTCGAAATCGACGAACTAACTGTGAACGCCGATAGAGAAAAGATTCGTACCGTGCTGGACAATCTGTTGTCGAATGCCATCAAGTTCACGCCGCGCGAGGGCCTGATCACGGTGCGTGCGTTCGCGACCAGGGCCGGATTCGTGCTCGAGTTTGGGGATACCGGCCCCGGCATTCCCGACGACGAAAGTCCGCGCATTTTCGAGGCCTTCTTCCAGGGTCGCCGCGAGCAGGGCGGCCAGGTCGCCGGTACCGGGATCGGGCTGTCGGTGGTACTCGAATGCATACAGGCCCATGAGGGCACGGTAGAGTTGGTCAATACCGGGGAATTCCCGGGCGCGCACTTCCGGATCAAAATTCCGCAACGGCGCGCATTGAAGAAACACAAGTTGGTGGCGAATGCATAACACGGGCATCAGAGGCAGAGCTGCACAGATCGCGATCGCGAGCACGCTGGTCGCGTTGCTGGCTGGCTGTGCGCAGACGCAAAGCCTCGTGTCGTCGATGCGCAAGTCACCGTCCTCGGGCGCGGACCCGATCATTCTCGGTGCACCCGATGCGGAGCACTATCTCAGCGAAATGTATGACCTTGCTGCCGGCGACCCGGCCACCCAGGCCGAGATCTATGCCGATGCCGAATCCGGCGCAATGTTGACCCCGGGGCCACATACCGATTTGCGATTCGCGCTGGTACTGGCGACACCGGGTCATGGCGAGTACAACCCGGAAGCGGCACAACCGATGTTGCGTGAACTGCTCGCACAGACCTCCCTGCTGACGCCAGCCGAGATTTCGCTCGCGACCATCAATCTCAAGTCCGTTGAGGAATCCATCGTTCTGGCGGCCGAGGCGCGCCGTGCCAGGGCGTCGAGCTCACGGGCAGCCGCCACCGAGGAGGCCGCTTTGCAGCAACGCCTCGCGACCGTCGAGGCCGAAAACCGGACGTTGCGGCGCGAGCTGGCCGAGGCCGAGGACAAACTCCGGGCCATCACCTCGATCGAGCGCTCGATAGGCACGCAGAACTGATCTCTAAAAGGGGTCAGAGCCCTTTTGAAAAAAGGGCTCTGACCCCTTTCAACCCTTGCTGATTTAACTAAACCCCAATAACCTGTCGCCATGCCCAGTAACCGCTCATCCAAAGGCAAGATCCTGCTCGTCGACGACGATCCGGGGCTATTGCGCCTGCTCAGTATCCGCCTGCGGGCCGAGGGCTATGAGGTGGAGGCTGTTGAAAGCGCACACAACGCTTTGGCAAGCCTCAATCGCTTCGGGCCTGACCTCGTGATCACCGACCTCCGGATGGACAAGATGGACGGCATCGGGCTCTTAAAGGAGCTGCAGACGCGCTCCCCCGGCCTGCGCGTGGTGATTATCACCGCGCACGGCACGATTCCCGATGCCGTGGTCGCGACTCAGAGCGGCGCGTTCGGCTTCCTGACCAAGCCGATCGACAAGGACGAGCTCATGGTCACGGTTGAAAAGGCGCTCAAAACATCGGGCTCCGTGGATGTCGAAGAAGGCTGGGCCTCGGCCATCATTACGCGTAACCAGGCTATGCGCGAGATCCTGCAGCAGGCCAAGATGGTTGCCGCGACCGATGCGCGGGTACTGATTACGGGTGAGAGCGGCACCGGCAAGGAACTGCTGGCGCAGGCGATTCACAAGGCCAGCCAGCGCCATGACCAGCCTTTTGTGGCGATCAATTGCAGTGCGATGGCCGAGAACCTGCTCGAATCCGAATTGTTCGGGCACGAAAAAGGCTCCTTTACCGGGGCCACGCGCAGCCACGACGGCCTGTTCAAGTCGGCCGAGGGCGGCACGCTGATGCTGGATGAAATCGGCGACATGCCGCTGCGCCTGCAGGTGAAGCTGTTGCGTGTGTTGCAGGAAAACCAGGTACGGCCGGTCGGCAGTACGCAGGCGATCGATGTCGATGTGCGCGTCATTTCAGCAACGCATCGCGACCTGCAGGAGCTGATGCGTGAAGGCCATTTTCGTGAGGACTTGTATTACCGTCTCAATGTCGTGCACATCAAGCTGCCGACGCTTGATGAGCGGCGTGAGGATATTCCGCTGCTGGTTGCAAACTTCCTGCAAACCATCGCGAAGGAGGCCGGCCAGGAACGCAAGGTGTATGCGCCCGAAGCCGTCGAAATGCTGGTGACCGCCGAATGGCCGGGTAATATTCGCCAGCTTTACAACATCGTGCGGCAGAACGTTGCGCTGTCGCGCTCGCCCGTGATCAGCGGTGAGCTGGTGTTGCAGTCGCTCGGCGAGCACGGCGGCAAGCTCGCCTCATTTTCCGATGCGCGCGATGAATTCACGCGCAATTATCTGTCGCAGATCCTGCAGATCACGATGGGTAACGTCAGCCAGGCCGCACGCCTCGCGAAACGCAACCGCACCGATTTCTACAAGTTATTGTCGCGCTACGAACTGAACCCGGATTCGTTCAAATCCCGGTAGGTCCGTCGCCGGCTCGCGTCACAGGCGAATTCGAAAAATCGCGTCAGGCGTCGTCCGTGCCGGCGCGCTTTGAATAGGCATCTGCCGACAGGCCGTATTTGTTGAGGAGATCGTACAAGGTCGGCCGGGTCACACCGAGCTGCTCCGCGGCGCGCGAGATGTTGCCGAAATTTTTCATGAGCGCCACGCGAATCGCTTTCGATTCCGCGCGCTGCCGTACTTCACGCAGGTTCAGCGACTCGGCTTCCCGCTCTTCGATTCCGGACAGGCCGAGATCCGCGGCGGTGACCTGCTTGCCGTCCGCCATGATTACCGCACCCTTGATCTTGTTCTCCAGCTCGCGGACGTTGCCTGGCCAGGAGTAGGCTTCAATGGCGGCATTAGCGTCGTCCGTGAACCCGGTCAACGAGCGTCCCTGCTGCTTCGCGTATTTGTTCAGGATCGTGCGCGCAAGAATCAGGCGGCCCTCCTCGCGATCGCGAAATGGCGGGATATCAATGGTGATTTCACTCACGCGGTAATACAGGTCTTCGCGAAACAACCCCTGCTTGATGAGGTCGGTCGGGCTCTGGTTGGTCGCGCACACGACACGCACGTCGACCGAAATCTCTGCGCGCCCGCCGACACGCTCGATGACGCGTTCCTGCAGGAAACGCAGCATCTTGGCCTGCAACGCGAGCGGCATGTCGCCGATCTCATCGAGAAACAAGGTCCCGCCATTGGCCAGTTCGACTTTGCCCGGCGTCTGTTTGATCGCGCCGGTAAATGCGCCTTTTTCGTGACCGAAAAGTTCGGACTCGAGCAGGTTTTCCGGGATTGCGGCGCAGTTGATGGCGACAAAGCGCTTGTCCTTGCGCGGGCTTAGATTATGCAACGAGCGAGCCAGCAGTTCCTTGCCGGTGCCGGACTCCCCAAGCAACAGTGTCGTGACTTTCGTTGGCGCGACTTTTTCTATCATACGACAGACCTGCACCATGCCCTCGCTCGCGGCAACGATGCCATCGAGCGGCGACTCGCTGGCAAGGTTCTGCAGGCGGCGATTTTCGCTTTCGAGTTCGCCGATATTGAATGCGCGCTCGACCATGAGTTGCAAGGTGTCGGTATCGACCGGTTTCTGGTAGAAATCGCAGGCGCCAAGCGCAACGGAGCGCAGTGCGTTTTCCTTGTCGCCGTGACCGGTGACGACGATAACCTTGGTGTGAGGCGAGAGCTTCAGGATCTCCTGCAAGGTCGCAAGCCCTTCGTCGACCCCTTCCGGGTTCGGCGGAAGCCCCAGATCCTGCAAGACCACCATCGGTTCGTGACGCCGGAGCTCGGTGATGGCAGCCGTGCGTTCGCCGGCGGTGGCGACGTCATAACCCTCGAAACACCACTTGAGCTGGGTCAGCAGACCGGGGTCGTCTTCGACGATCAGGAGTTTTCGGCTATCTATGCTCAAGGCTGTTCCATTGGTTTCGGGCACCGCGATCTCGCAGCGCCGGGGTCGGCTCTCAGGACGGGCAATGGTGCCATGTCCGGCCGCTCTTGTGCACTCCGCAGGTCACAAACACGGGTGAAACTTGCTTAAGGCAAACTGGATCGAGCAGCGCGCACGACGCGATGACGGGAGTCACGACAGGTCGAAGGTTCGCGTCGCCTGCGATGCAGGCTCCTAAAGGGGTTTCGGGCCCGGGTGGATATTCATTAAGAATCATTCTCATTTCGGTCAGCGTTTGGTTCCGGCACACACATGGCTCGACTGAGGTGACCCGCATGCTGTCTGCCCACCCGCTCAAAGGACCAAGGTTTCGGTCTGCGGCCGAACGTCGGCATACGCGGCCCCGGCCGCCGATTACTTTCCGACGCAGCGGCACCATCTCACTGATTTCCCACCCGCCGCTATGTCGCCAGAGCCGGTGACCTGTTCGACGGCGAACACAGGATGCTGCAACTTTCCTCTGTCATCGAGAGCAAAAGCAACCGGCAGGCGTACAAAAGGCGATGCCACCATTGTCGAGCACCTGAATCGGGTTCTGACGAACGAGCTCACGGCTATC
>CAZHLE010000121.1:6923-7146 GCA_964533065.1 uncultured Woeseiaceae bacterium
CGCAGGTACAAGGACTGGGGGCTAGTCAAACTGGCCGACAGGGAGCATGAGGAATCAGTCGATGAAATGAAGCATGCCGATCCACTGATTTCTCGGATTCCGTTTCTCGAGGGCCTGCCGAATCTTCAGGGTCTCGGCAAATTACGCGTGGGTGTAGATGTCGAAGAGATGTTTCAATGCGACCTGGAACTCGAGCTCGATGCCATTCCTGATCTCAAGGCGG
>CAZHLE010000122.1:0-7091 GCA_964533065.1 uncultured Woeseiaceae bacterium
GCAAGAATGCCATCGCCCGTGTCTGGCTGAAATCGGGTTCGGGAAAAGTGACGGTGAATGGCCGTGAAATTACTACCTATTTCGCCCGGCCCGTGCTGCGCATGATCCTCAATCAGCCCTTCGTGGCCGTCAACCGAGCCGGCATGTACGACGTGGTTGCCACTGTTAAGGGCGGCGGGTTGTCTGGTCAGGCGGCGGCAGTAAATTCGAGAAGGCGCGGGCCCTGCGCAAGCTGATAATGCCTGCGCTTTGCAAGCATGCGGATGCGTACTTTTCCGGCGATGACCATATGCTGGAGGTGTATACGGACAGCTGCGAAAAGATAGAGGGGGCGCTGCCCGCGCCACTGCCACCGATTGTCTCCGGCGCGGGCGCAAAGTGGCGCCCCAACCACCCGGCTTTTATCGCGCAGCAGGAAAAGCGCTACCCTGAGCTGACCACCGTCTGGTCGCGCGGGCCGACTTGGGGCTTTATGTATGTAGAACTGGCCGGGGACCAGATGCGTATCGAGGCGGTGGTGCCCGCAACGGATTTCAGTGGTACAGCCAGCATAGAGCAGGTGGTAACGTTTCCGCGCCGCAGTGTTGCCTCAGGGCGTTTGCCAGATCGGTGAGCTGTAGGTCAGGCATGAGTTCGATGGATTCGTCAAGGCCCTCCGTACGGACGCCGCAACGGCTGGCATTCCATGCCACGTTCTCTGTGTTTCCGTCATCTGATAGTCATGATCAGATGCCAACATAGATGGGGGCGTAACCTTATCGATTGATTTCAAAAGCACGCCAGCACAGGCGAACAATCAACCAGGAGACCAACAATGCTTACGAAAGCATTTTCTGCATTTCCACTCGTGCTGGCAGGCTTGTTGCTTGGCCCGATCGCCGCCGCGCAAACGGTGACCGGCGAAGTGATCGATGCGGCGAACACCATCGTCTTCAAGGGCGCCGAGGTCAGCATCACCGAATTAGAGCGTTCGACGATCACCGACGATCGCGGTCAGTTTCGATTCAACAACGTTCCGGCCGGGGACTATACGTTGGTCGTGTCCTACGTTGGCGCGGGCAAAAAGACCCAGCCAATTACGGTGACTGACAGCGGCCTCGCGATCGGCGGAATTGCCATTGGTGGCAGTGGCGACGGCATGGAAGAAGTCATTGTCTACGGTCAGGCAGCGGCGCTGGCGAATGCGCTGAACCAGGAGCGCAGCGCTGAAAACCTGGTGTCGGTGCTCGACACCGACGCCATGGGCCAGTTCCCGGATCAAAACGTCGCCGAGTCGCTGCGACGTTTGTCGGGTGTGACCGTCGAGAACGATCAGGGTGAAGGTCGTTACGTCGTCATCCGGGGCATGGATCCGGATTTGAATGCAACGTCGATCAACGGCCTGCGGGCTTCGGCTGCGGAGCCGAGGCGGGCACTGCAACTCGACGTCATTCCATCCGACGTGCTGGACGGACTGGAAGTACACAAGACATTGTCGGCAGATATGGACGGCGACGCCATCGGCGGTTCGATCAACGTCCGGACGCTGAGCGCTTTCAGCCGCAAAGGTGCGTACGCAAAAGGCAGGGTCGAAAGCTCGTATAACGAGATTCGTGAAGAGTGGAGTCCCAAGGTATCACTTGCCGGCAGCAACATTTTTGAACTCGACAACCGCCGGCGACTCGGTGTTGCGGCCGCGCTCAGCTGGAATGACCGCGACCTGCAGGTCAACAATAACGAAGCGGATGACTGGGAGGTTGCGGACAACGGCAGCGATTTTTCGGAGGAGTTTGAGCCGCGCCTTTACGCCATTGGCCGCGAACGAATTGGTGGTGTACTCAACTTCGATCTTGATGTTTCGGATTCGACGCGACTGTTTGCTTACACCTTGTACAGCGAGTTCACGGATACCGAGCTGCGTAATGCCACGACGTTCGGCCTCGGCGGACTGGACCAAGACACTGTTACGGAGAGTAGCGCGGACTACAGCGAAGCGGAAATCGAGCGTACCACGAAGGGTCGCTTCATTCGCGGACAGATCGCAGAATCGCTCTCAGTTGCCCTTGGCTCAGAGACACAGACGGACACATGGCTTGTGGAAACTCAATTCGGTTATTCCTACGGGCGCGAGCGGACGCCGGACGAGGTCAGCGGTACTTGGGTTGCAGAATTCGAATCGGGCGACGGCATTATCCCGGACGGTTCGCCGGTATTGACGCTCGACCGAAGCGACCCGCAGGTTCCGGTGGTGAACTCCGATTTCTGGTCGGCGCTTTCCGATCCAAATCTCTATGAACTGGATGAGCTGGAACAATCCAAGGAAGAGAACGAGGACACGCAAACGTCCGTGGCATTGGATCTTACTCGCGACACTAACTTCGGCTCGATGAAATTCGGCGCCAAGATGCGCTGGCGCGAAAAGAAAGCAAATGAGGATATTGATATCTACTCAGGTGACGGAACCTGGTTCCTGTCTGACGCGCTGCTACCCGACGGCGGTTCAGCATACGGCTTCCCGACACCGCTGGATCCTGTGCCTGACAACAGGATAGAGCGCGAGATCCTTGATGGTGGCACAGGACTCGATTTCGAAGACGTGGATTCTGCAATTGATTCAAATGTCGCTGACTTCGTTTTCGATGAGGACGTGATGTCGGCCTACGCAATGGCTACCTGGGATATGGATCGGGGGTCGTTCAACGTCGGTGTGCGGGTTGAGGAAACGGATCTCGATAATCGCGGCAACCTCGTTGAGCTTATTGAGGAAGACCAGAACGGACCGGGCGACCCGGCGGAAGATACCGTCGTAATTACCCCGATTGCGGCGACCAATTCCTACACTGACGTTCTGCCCAGCGCGAGTATTCGCGTCGAATTCAGCGACCGTGTGGTCGGCAGGGCATCAATTTTCCGCTCAGTTGTGCGCCCAAGAGTCGAAGAAGTCGCCTTTCGAGTGGCGATTGAGGATGGCGAAGGTGAAATTGGCAATCCAGACCTCGATCCGTTCCGCGCCTAGAACTTCGACACATCGCTGGCCTTCTATCCTACCGACCTGAGCGTAGTTTCGGTTGGTGTGTTCTACAAGCAAATCGAGGATTTCATTTTTGTCCAGTCGATCGACGACTATGATTTTCTTGGCACGACGCTGGACGAGGCGGTTATTGCACTTAACGGCGAAGATGCGACAGCCGTGGGCTTAGAGTTCAATTACCAGCAGCATTTCGGTTTCCTGAGCCCGCCGTTCGATGGTCTCATTGTAGGCCTCAACTACACTTATGTTGACGCCGAAGCCGACACCGGCGATCGAAAAGTGGATATGCCCAAGCAGTCAGGGAGCATTGCGAACCTTTTGCTCGGCTACGAGAAGGGCAATTTGGATCTTCGTCTGGCGATGAATTATCGCGATAGTTACATCGATGAGCTGGTCGATCCAGAATACGACCGCTACACCGCAGAACATACGCAATGGGATCTGACGGCGAAGTATCGATTCTCTGACAGCTGGCTGTTGTACCTGGAAATCACCAACCTCGGTGACGAGCCAGAGTACTACTATGCCGGAAATCGCAACCGCCTGTACCAGTACGATGAAATCGGAACAGCGTCCGCGATCGGCTTCCAGTACAACTTCCGGGAATAATCGTCCCTTGGCGCGGGCAGGCTGTAATGGCCTGCCCGCGAAGTTTCTTATCGGCCCTGGTTCTTAAAAACCAGCCCGCCCTTCACCACGACCTTGACGTCGCGCATCAGCAGCATGACGGCCAGCGGGTCACCGTCGACGGCGACCAGGTCGCCGAAACG
Source organism: uncultured Woeseiaceae bacterium (assembly GCA_964533065.1). Taxonomy (GTDB): domain Bacteria; phylum Pseudomonadota; class Gammaproteobacteria; order Steroidobacterales; family Woeseiaceae; genus UBA1847. The sequence continues at coordinate 3,781 of CAZHLE010000122.1, forward strand.
TCCCGCCTCAATTGCACCGATATCCTTTGCCCAGCCCATGTGTTCGGCGGCGACCGAAGTGGCGCTTTTGATCGCATCCATCGGCTGCATGCCGCGCTCGACCATGATGGCGAACTGCCACCCGCCCATGTCGTGCGGCAGCACCGCCGCATCGGTGCCGTACAAAATCGGCACACCGCGGGCGTAGGCCTTTTCGAAGACGACGCGCTGTGCCTCGGTCGTATCGATGTTGCGTTGCAGGAATTCCTCGGGGTAACCCTGCTCGCGGCCGACGGTGTCGGTATAGGTGCCGTTGTATACATCCATCGAAAAGGCTACGCCACGTTCAGCGGCAAGCGCTATGACCTCATCGGTCAACAGGGACGCATGCTCGAGGCTGTCGACGCCGGCGAGGATCGCGTCAAGGCCGGACTGTGCGCTGTGTACATGCGCGGTCACTTTGATGCCGGCTTCGCGAGCTACGTCGACTACCGCCTCGATTTCCGCCTGCATCATCTCGGGCGCGCCGGGTTCGGTGCCGAACGCGAACACGGCGCCGGAGGCGATAACCTTGAGGAAATCGGCGCCTGCGTCGACGGCGAGCTGTGCCTTCTCGCGAAACTGATCCGGTCCCCTGGCGAGACCGGTGCGCAGCGCAAGCGGAATCTCGCTCTCATCGTAATCCGGTACGACGAGATCGCCGCCGCCACCCGGGATGGTCAGGTAGGGACCCGCGGTTTGAATGCGCGGTCCGAGCGCCTTGCCGGCATCGATCTGATCCCGTGCATAGGTGATAGCCCTGGGTTCGAATTCCCCGACATTCCGGACCGTCGTAAAGCCGGTCAGGAAGTTCAGGCGAGCTGACGTCAGTGCGAGCTCGTTGTGGTCCTCGAGCGTGCGCCGGTAGTAAATGCCGTAGTCGACCGAGTCCTCGGCCTTTTCTGCGAGGTGCACGTGGGTATTAATGAGGCCTGGCAGGCAGGTCTTGTCGCTGAGGTCGAGCAGCACCATGCCGGGCCCGACCTCAGCCCCACCGTCCACAATCGCCGCGATTCGCCCATCGCGGATCACCACCGTACGGTCTTTCAGCACTTCATCGGACAGCCCGTCAATCAACGAACCGCAGCGCACGAGCAGATTGCCGTTGTCGGGCGTAAACGGAACCTCGGCGATTTCAGGTGTGGCCGGCTGGCAGCCAGACAAAGCCAGAGCGAACAGGGCCGAGGCGGATATACTGCGAAATCGTTTACTCATGGTCCGCATCCTAACATTGAACTTTATCTCGTTAACTAACCGCAACACGCCAGTGATTATCGATGGCGGCCTCGCGACCCAGCTCGAGGCACAGGGTTGCGATATCAATAATCCACTCTGGTCGGCCTCGGTCATACGCAGCGACCCGCAGGCGATCATCGATGCACATCGCGCCTATCTTGAGGCTGGCGCCGAAATCATCACGACAGCGAGTTACCAGGCGACCGACGCGGAGCTGCTCCGGCGCTCGGTCGAACTGGCATTGCAGGCGAGGGACGAGTTCGAGGCCCATAGCGGCCGGCATGCGCTCGTGGCGGCAAGCATCGGGCCCTACGGTGCGGTCTTAAGCGATGGCTCCGAATACCGCGGTGATTACGCGATCGATGCCGATGAACTGCATGACTTTCATCGTGGCCGGCTGCAATTGCTTGATGCAAGCGGCGCAGATCTGCTTGCCTGTGAAACGATTCCATCGCTGACCGAGGCCGTCGTGCTCGGCAAGCTGTTACGTGACGCGCACCTCCCGAGTTGGATCAGTTTTTCCTGTCGCGATGGCGAAAGCATCAATGACGGTACGCCGATCGAGGAAGCGGTAGACTTGTTTCGCGATCACCCGCGTGTGCTGGCGGTGGGGATCAATTGCACGCCGCCACAATACGTTCTCGCACTGATCGAGCGTATTCACGCAGTGTTGCCCGGCAAGGCAATCATCGTCTATCCGAACTCGGGCGAAACATTCGACGCCGGTAGCAAGACCTGGTCAGGTACGGTAACGGCGAACGACTGGGCCGTCGCCGCGCAAACCTGGGTAAGCGCGGGCGCGGCTATCATCGGCGGTTGCTGCCGTACTGGTCCTGCGCAGATCCGCGCTATTGCCCGCTCGAGCTAGCCGTTCAGGGCCTGGCGACCCTGTCGCTGTGCCAGGAGTTCGAGTTGCTCGGGCGGCACGTAATCGAAGATGAAGGTGATGCGATCATCCGTGCCCTTGTTGGCAACGCTGTGATTCATCTGGTTGTTGATCTCGTAGGCTTTGCCCACCTCGAAGCGGTGCGGCCGCCCGTCGATCATGAAACGCACCCTGGGGTTAGTGGTAATCGGTACATGAATGCGATGCCCGATGTGAAACGACGGATGTACGTCCGTGTGCGGCGTGATCTTGCCGCCGGCCAGCAGCTTCGCCGCCATGGCGCGAATGATGGTGCCGCCCTTCGGGTAACAGCGTTCGATGATGTCATGCATGACGGGTACTGCGACGTGCGCGAGCTGGTCCCAGCCTGGCTCTTTCTTGATCTCGATGACCGGCCAGACTTCGAGATTGACGAACACGAGGACCACCGACTCGGTCTGCTTGTGCACATCGAAGGCTTCCTGACGATATTTTTCCTCGCGCCAGGCGTCGTCGCCCAGCGCGAGTATCGCGTCGGCCAGGGCAGCAGAGTCAACGTCGCCTAATTCGCGCAGACGCGAATCGATATTCATCGTTGCGAATACCCGTGCTGCGTTACTTGAAGTACCTGCGGTAATTGACGCCGATGGTGCGCGGCTGGTTCGGCGTAAGCCGTGTCTGCGCCCAGCGGTCGTTGTAGAACTCCTCGGCGTATTCGTTGGTCGCATTGTTGACGAATAACGCCGCGCTCCATTCATCTGCTTCGAGACTGAAGCGCAGGTTGACCAGAGTGTACGGATCCTGGATACGCACAGGCTGGTCGAACTCGACGGACTGAATGCCCGCCAGTGAGTTGACGGATTCGCCCGTGTGCGCGATGCCGAAGCCAAAGCTCGGCACTGCGCCGAACATTTCCTTTTCGAAATACTTGTCGATATTGAGGCTGCCCTTCCAGTCCGGCGTCAGCGGCAGGGGCGTACCTTTCTCGGCTGATCGTTCAACCGGTGCGCCCTCAACTTCGAGCGTTCCGGACTTGGACAATTCGGCATTGTTGACGCCGACATTGGCCGTGACAGTTACCGTTTCCGATGGCCGCCAGATGAAGAACGCCTCGATGCCATCGAGCGTGGCCTCAGGGAAATTGACAATACCGAGCGTAAACAGGTTCGGGGTCGGATCCTCTGCTTCGATC
>CAZHLE010000123.1:0-5532 GCA_964533065.1 uncultured Woeseiaceae bacterium
ACCGCGCTTTCGGTAATCTTGAGTTCGTTTTCCCTGAGACCGTTTTCCTTCATTTGCTTCGGAATCAGGTAGCGCATTGCAATATTCAGCTTTTCGTCCTCGGTGTATCCCGGGATGCGAATCACTTCCATGCGATCGAGCAGCGGCGCCGGTATGTTGAGGCTATTGGCGGTGCACACGAACATGACATCGGATAGATCGAAATCAACTTCGAGATAATGATCTTGGAACGTCGAATTCTGCTCAGGGTCGAGCACCTCGAGCAATGCAGACGACGGATCGCCGCGGAAATCCATGGCCATCTTGTCCACTTCATCGAGCAGAAACAGCGGATTGCGAACGCCGGTCTTGCCGAGGTTCTGGATGATTTTTCCCGGCATGGAGCCGATGTAGGTGCGACGATGACCGCCGCCTAAAGACATGCGCACGAACTTGCGATTGGTCGCACGTGCAATACTCTGTCCCAGTGAGGTCTTGCCGACTCCTGGCGGTCCAACAAGACACAAAATTGGGCCCTTCGGGCGATTAACCCGTTGCTGCACGGCCAGGTACTCAAGTATGCGTTCTTTGACTTTCTCCAGGCCATAGTGATCCTCTTCGAGAACCACCTCGGCTCGCGACAAATCCTTGAGCACCTTGCTGCGCTTCTTCCACGGCGCTTTCAATAGCCAATCGATGTAATTACGCACCACCGTCGCTTCTGCCGACATCGGGGACATGAGCTTCAGCTTGTTAAGCTCCGAGTTTGCCTTTTCCCTCGCCTCCTTCGACATGCCGGCCTTCGAAATCTTGTCCTCGAGATCGCCCATTTCGTTCGGTGCATCATCCATCTCACCGAGCTCTTTCTGAATCGCCTTCATTTGCTCATTCAGGTAGTACTCGCGCTGGCTCTTTTCCATCTGTTGCTTGACGCGACCGCGAATTCGCTTTTCGATGTGCAACACATCGATCTCGGCTTCGATGACGCCGAGGATATGTTCGAGACGAGATTTGACATCCTGAATCTCAAGAATGCGTTGTTTTTCAGACAGCTTTAAAGCCATGTGCGCAGCGACCGTATCGGCCAGCCGGCCCGGCTGATCGATGCCCGACAGCGAAGTCAGGATTTCGGGCGGCACCTTCTTGTTCAGTTTCACGTACTGTTCAAATTGCGCGATTATCGATCGGACCAGCACATCGATTTCCCGCTCATCAACGCGATCGTCCTCTTTGAGCAAGGTGATCTCGGCAGAGAAAAAATCCGACACGTTGAAGCGATCGATCAACGCCCGCTCAACACCCTCGACCAGCACCTTGACCGTACCGTCCGGCAGCTTAAGCAACTGCAGGATCGTCGCCAATGTGCCAACCTCATATAAATCAGATGGTTGCGGATCGTCGAGGTCCGCCCTCTTCTGCGCGACCAGCAGGATGCGCTTGCCCACGACCATCGCCTTGTCGAGCGCAATGATGGATTTATCGCGCCCCACGAACAGCGGGATGACCATGTGCGGATAGACAACGACATCGCGCAACGGCAAAACCGGGACGCCGGATGCGTTGCTTTTCGATTCAATTTCGGCAATCAGATCTTTTTCAGACATCTGGCCTAACCTCGTATGGATGTGCTGTCAGCGGACATGTGTCCGATACCCGTTTTTTCAAGCCAAAAAAGGACCAGGGCCTTTGTCTCGCGACAAGGCCACGCTCCCCGAATTTCGATCATTATTATTAGGCGCCGTCAGAGCCAGTTTGCCGCGGCGGTTGCATTCGTTCAGTACCCAGCGTCGGCTTTTGACCCGACTCGTAAACGACATAGGGCTGGGTCTCGCCACTAACCACGGACTCGTCCACAACTACCTTCTTGGCGTTGACCGCCGACGGCAGATCGTACATGGTCTCGAGCAATACGCTTTCCAGAATCGTGCGCAAGCCGCGGGCGCCCGTTTTGCGCTCCATGGCTCGTTTCGCAACGGCCTTTAACGCCTCTCCGCGGAATTCAAGATCCACACCTTCCATTTCGAACAGTTTTCGATACTGCTTCGTCAGTGCATTTTTCGGTTCCAGCAATATCTGGATCAGGGCCGGTTCATCCAGCTCCTCGAGCGTCGCCACAACCGGCAGGCGGCCGACAAACTCAGGGATCAGCCCATAGCGAATAAGGTCCTCCGGCTCAACATCGTGCAGCAACTCGCCAACGCTCTTCTCGTTTTCCTTGGACTTGATATCGGCCACGAAACCGATGCCACTTTTTGAGGAGCGGTTGAGGATAATCTTGTCGAGTCCGGCAAATGCGCCGCCGCAAATGAACAGGATATTACTGGTATCAACCTGCAGGAATTCCTGCTGTGGATGCTTGCGTCCACCCTGCGGAGGAACGGACGCGATCGTACCCTCGATCAATTTCAACAAGGCTTGCTGAACGCCCTCGCCCGATACGTCGCGGGTAATTGACGGATTATCCGATTTGCGTGAGATCTTATCGATTTCGTCGATGTAAACGATACCGGTTTGCGCTTTCTCGACATCGTAGTCGCATTTTTGCAGCAACTTCTGGATGATGTTTTCGACGTCCTCGCCAACGTAGCCGGCCTCGGTCAGAGTCGTTGCATCGGCGATGGTAAAGGGTACATTGAGCAGTCGTGCCAAGGTCTCCGCCAGCAGCGTCTTGCCGCAGCCAGTCGGGCCGATCAGCAGAATATTGCTCTTGGAGAGTTCGACCGCCTCCTTGCTGCGATCGTTCTGGCGATTCTTCAGCCGCTTGTAGTGGTTGTATACCGCCACCGCGAGTACTTTCTTGGCAGTAGCCTGGCCAATGACGTACTCGTCGAGAATTTCCTTGATTTCCTTCGGTTTGGGCAAGCGGTCGTGCCCGGCGTCGCTCTTGTCTTCAAGCTCCTCACGGATGATGTCGTTGCACAATTCGACGCATTCATCGCAAATGAATACGGATGGGCCTGCAATCAGCTTGCGGACTTCGTGCTGGCTCTTGCCGCAAAAAGAACAATAAAGGAGTTTTCCGTCCTCGTTCTTACCGCGGGAATCATCGCTCATGGGTTTGTGGCCTCTGTGACAATAAAATCAGCCGCTTAGAGCGACCGTGAGTATATAACATGCGGTAATTCGGGGTGCAAAGGACCACGTCCCATAAACCGCAGGGTTGATCTGTAACCATTTGATTTTTAAGACTTCAGCTCTTAGTTCCGCTGGTCATATCCTTGCGCCGGGCAAGGACTGTGTCGATAAGCCCGTATTGAACCGCTTCCTCGGCACTTTTGAAATTGTCGCGCTCGAGGTCTTTTTCGATCTGCTCGACGGACTGGCCCGTGTGTTTGGCCATGATGGCATTCAGCCGGGCCTTGAGTTCCAGGGTCTCCTTGGCATGGATACTGATGTCGGTTGCCTGTCCCTGGTAGCCCGCGCTGGGTTGGTGCACCATGACGCGCGAATGCGGCAGCGCGAAACGCTTGCCCTTGGTGCCGCCGGACAGCAACAGCGCACCCATGCTCGCAGCCTGGCCACAACAGATGGTACTGACGTCGCAGTTGATGAATTGCATCGTGTCATAGATAGACAACCCGGCCGTGACCACGCCGCCTGGCGAGTTGATGTAAAGATGGATGTCCTTGTCCGCGTTTTCCGACTCGAGGAACAACAGCTGCGCAACAATAAGGTTGGCCATTTGATCTTCGACCGGCCCAACGATAAAGACCAGGCGATCTTTCAACAGCCGCGAGTAGATGTCGTAGGCGCGCTCGCCCCGAGCCGTTTGTTCGACAACCATTGGTACAAGATTCAGTCCCTGTGCGCTCATATCCCGTCCTGTCCTGAATTTAAGGTTTCATGTAATCGTTGAAGGCCACTTTCTTAATCGTAACCTTGCCATTTGCCATGAGCCAGTCAATCGCTTGCTGTTCGAGAACCATTGGCTCGATCTGTTCAACAATTTGCGGGTTGCTCATATACATATTGACCATGTCTTCTGAATTCTCGTAGCCGGCGCACATTTGCTCAACGCGAGCACGCACCATGGCCGCATCCACCGAGAGTTTCTGATCTGCGATCAATTGCCGGATTAACAAGCCCAGTCGCACGCGTTTTTCAGCAACTTCCGCGAAATTATCCAGCGCCGGCGCCTTAGCAGCATCCTCGATGCCCATGCGCTGCATCGCGTCTCGCTGCATTGCGTGCATTTCCTGGTGTTTCAGGGTCTTCGGAATGTCGATATTGTTTGATTTGAGCAATGCCGCGATAACCTGTTCGCGTATGTCCTGGCTCACCCTGGCATCCGCTTCGCGCTGCATATTCTCTTTGACATCTTCGATAAATTTGTCGATGCCGCCCTCAGTAATCTCAAACATTGCCGCAAACGCATCGTCCACCGGCGGCAGGATCTGCTCTTCGACGCGGTGTATCACCACGGCAAAGTCGACCTTCTTACCCTGCAATTCTTCGGCCTGGTAATCCTTGGGGAATTTGACCTTGAAAGATTTTTCTTCAGCTGCCGTCACACCGAACAGTGCCTTCTCAAAATCCTCCAGCATCTGCCCCTCGCCGAGCACAACCGGAATCTCGCGACCCTTGCCACCGGCGATCGGCTCGCCCTTGATCGTGCCGTCAAAATCGACAACAACCCGGTCCCCCTGGTCGCTGGCTCGCGTCACTGCCTGCCAGGTGGATTTCTGGCGCTGCAGCTTTTCCAGCATGGCATCAAGATCCGCCTTGCCGATCGTAACCTCGGGCCTGGTCACCGCTATCTGGTCGAGCTTCTTCAACTCGACTTCGGGCATGACTTCAAATGTTGCAACGTAAACGAAGCCCTTGCCGTCGGCGGTCTTTTGCGGCTCGATATTGGGACCACCGGCAGGATTCAGATTTTCGCGTCGCACCGCCTCGGAGTAGCTCTTGCGCATAATTTCCGACAGCACTTCCTCGCGAATCTGCTGGCCATAGCGCTGTTTTACGATCTGGGGCGGAACCTTCCCGGGCCGGAATCCCTTGATCTTGGCCGTCTTGCCAACAGATTTCAGCCGCGAATTGACTTCCTGATCGATCCGCGCGGCTGGCAACTCGACGCGCATACGCCGCTCCAGCTTGCCGGTCGACTCAACACTCACCTGCATTTCCTGCTTCCTTAGAATATTCTCGAATTGATTCCGGGCCTGGTGCGAAAGGAGAGACTCGAACTCTCACGGGTTGCCCCACTGGCACCTAAAGCCAGCGCGTCTACCAATTTCGCCACTTTCGCGCGCCAGCGGGCTAGTTTAGTCGGTCGAAAGAATCTTGGCCATCAATTCCGGGTCAGCAGGCAACAATCCTGCGGCCGGCAAGCGCTGCACGAGTTCGCGCCACAACGGCCACATCGAAAAGGCCCTGGCAAACAATGGCAAGGACTCGTCTACCCGGCCGGCACCGGCAAGTGTGGCGGCATGCCAGAAAATCATCTCGTGGCTGTCCGGAACCAGCGCCTCGGCGGCGGCATAGGCGCCGACGGCTCGTTCGATTTCATCCCGCATCATGAATTCATCGCCCGCATTCATCAGGTTGTAGGCA
>CAZHLE010000123.1:5542-7067 GCA_964533065.1 uncultured Woeseiaceae bacterium
ATGGTCAGCAGGCGACGCAATTCCGGCAGCGGTGCGGCCTGATCCTCGACACGCAGGTCGATGATTCGCCCGCCCCAGGGCGGCAATGAGCGGTCACCACTCACGACCAGCATCGCTGCAGACTGTTTGCCACGAATGTCACCGCCCTCCGCCTCCGCCGCCTCGAGTGCGAGCAGCAATCGCTCGGAAAGATCGCCCTGCGCGGCGCGAAAGGCTGATGCCATCGCTATGCAGACTGACGATTTCCACATCAGGTTGGCCTGCACCGTGAACGACTCGCCGGCAATGTCGCAGTGCTCGGCGATGGCCATGTCGCCGGTGTGATTCGCGACCACGCCCTGCGCGTCGACCATGCCCACCTGGCGCACGTTCGCGTGCTCATCGGCAGCCAGTACTGCGGTTAATGCCTGGCTGGCATTTTTGCCGCTGCGCATCAGTTGCAGACCGAGCGGACCATAACTCGGATCGACGAACGACTGCGTTGCCACGGCGCCGATGCCGGGCTCGGCCCAGACCACCATCGATCCGACGGAGAACCAGTGCGACTGGACCGCGACCCCGATCTCACCGCTAGCCGGGTCCCGCGCGACTATGGAATACGTATTGACCGGGCGCAACGGCCGGCTCCCGTCGGCGACACTTGTGCCGGACAGCAGAAAAGCGAATGCCATTAAACAGACCTTAGCTGACATACTCGTGCTCCTTTGGAAAAGACGAAACACACTATACTCCGCTGCCTGATCGCAATGACTGCCCTTGGCATGACTACGCTCGGGCTTGCAGACGACGACGTTCAACGCCTGGTCGCGGCGATTAAGAACGATTGGCTATATGAACGGCAATGGCTAAGAAATTTTCATAAGGCCAATTCAACTTGTCGTTTCTGAGAGACAAGCAGTGAATCCGGCGCAGCACCGGTGGCCGAGGCTCGACGAAACGGATCGCGTGAGTTGTGCTCTTCGAACAGATTCTTTTCATTGGCGCCGTCACGTTGCGTCAGCAGCCATTGCTCGGCTGCGTCGACGGACGTGAACGCCTTGACGGGCATGCCGCGGTTAACGGCAACGGTTTCCGCAAACTTCGCCATCTCGCCCATGAGCGAATCAACAAAGACAATGGCCTGAAAAATACCGAGTGAGCGCATCGCACCCTCTGGCGTAAGCAAAAAAATATCCTGCAGGTAGCTACTTACGGTTTCGACCGAGTTTTGTCCGGTGACGCGTATGACCAGGTAGTCGCCACGTCGCTCTGGGGAACTGGTGGGAGACCAGGGAATCGAACCCTGAACCTGCGGATTAAGAGTCCGTTGCTCTACCAATTGAGCTAGTCTCCCTTGGGACGGGCGATACTAGCAGAATGGCGCCAGATCTCGCAAAAATCCTGTGGAGAAAAATGTGTGTGCTCCTAACGATCGCCAGCAATACATCCATCGCGTTTTTGGACGCGCGAGAGCAGTAGTTCCGCGAGAAATGGGGTGGACGATGGGACTCGAACCCACGACGACCGGGATCACAACCCGGGGCTC
>CAZHLE010000124.1:0-996 GCA_964533065.1 uncultured Woeseiaceae bacterium
AACGAACACGTCGAGGTCGTCGCCGGACTTGCCGGTCATGTTGCGTCCCTGGCCGCCCTCACCGGATTGAGCAACAAACTTTCGGGCGAATCGAAAATCGGCGAGTGTATTGAGGGAAGGATCTGCGACCAGGTAGACGCTACCGCCGTTACCGCCGTCGCCACCATCTGGGCCGCCGCGCTCGATATACTTTTCTCGTCGAAAACTCAGGCAGCCGTTGCCACCGTTGCCGGCGGTAACACGTATGCTTGCCTCATCGACAAATTTCATGACCTGATTTTAACTCTGCAAATAAAAAAACCCCGCTGTCGCGGGGTCTTGATTTCCATGTAGGAGGGGCCCTTGGCCGCGACCGCCAGAGCGGGAGGCCGAAGCCAGTCGCCCGCATGGCGGCCTAACACAATAATCTAGTGAGTAATGACACTCACGTACTGGCGCTGCTTCGGGCCTTTCTTTTCAAACCTGATCTCGCCATCTTTCTTCGCAAACAAGGTGTGGTCACGACCCATGCCGACATTGACGCCAGCATGTACGCGCGTACCGCGCTGACGAACGATGATATTACCGGCGACTGCTTCCTGCCCGCCAAACATCTTGACGCCAAGTCGCTTCGATTCTGAATCGCGGCCGTTTCTGCTGCTGCCGCCTGCTTTCTTGTGTGCCATTACTCTACACCTTTAAAAAATTATTTCTTGGCTGCCTTCTTCCTGGCCGCCTTCTTTGCTGGCGCTGCGCTCGAGTCTGCCGTCTTCGCTACCTTTTTCTTGGCGACCTTTTTCTTCGCAACTTTTTTCGTCGCGACTTTCTTGGCTGCAGGTTTGTCAGCCGCGACGCTGACGCCGTCGGCGGAAATCGCTGTGATCTCTACCTCGGTGAAGAACTGGCGATGCGTGCCCTGCCGCAGGTAATTCTGACGACGGCGGAATTTGACAACCGGCACCTTCCTGCTCTTGCCCTGCCGAACAACCTTGCCGCTGACGAGACCGCCGGCCAAAA
>CAZHLE010000124.1:1006-6984 GCA_964533065.1 uncultured Woeseiaceae bacterium
TCACCTTTTGCCGCACGGTATTGCTTACCGCCGCTGCGAAAAACCGCATACATCGTCGCTAGCTCCAAATCGCTGGTTGCGCGGGCCGCGCAACTCACTGAATTTTAATGGGTTTTTTGTGGCCTCTCCGCGCTCGCGTGAGCGTAGCGTTGGCGGCTGCCACAAAAGAGCGGGAATTCTATAGATTCCCCGTCGCCAAGACAAGGCATTTGAGGCATCATGCCGGGCATATGCAGGTGCTCAAAAACTCCCAGAATTTCCTGACTTTTGACGATGTTATAGCGCTCAGCCACCGCGACATGCAGGCCGTCGACCAGCTCATTTCGACCAGCCTTAAAAGCGACGTTGCGTTGGTGTCGCAGGTATCGCAATACATTGTCATGAGCGGTGGCAAGCGCCTGCGCCCCGTCATTTTGCTGCTCGCGGCCCGTGCTTTTGGCTACCAGGGCCAGCAACATGTGCGTGCGGCTGCGATCATCGAATTCATCCATACAGCGACACTGTTGCATGACGATGTGGTGGATTCATCGTCCAGGCGGCGTGGCAAGGATTCCGCCAACGCCGTTTTCGGTAACCAGGCCAGTGTGCTGGTCGGCGATTTTCTGTACTCGCGCGCCTTCCAGATGATGGTGGACATCGACAGCATGCGTGTCATGCAGATCCTTGCCGATGCGACCAATACGATTGCGGCTGGCGAAGTCATGCAGCTCATGAACGTGCATGACCCGGATACGAGCGAAGAAGCTTACCGGCAGGTTATTTATCGTAAAACCGCGCGGCTATTCGAGGCTGGTGCCCAGATTGCCGCCGTGCTCGGTGGGCGCAACGCAGCCGACGAAGATGCAATGATGCGTTACGGCCGGCACCTCGGTACCGCATTTCAGCTGGTAGACGACGCGCTCGATTTCAATGCATCGGCCGAGGAGCTCGGCAAGAACCTCGGTGACGATCTGGCCGAGGGCAAGGCGACCTTACCGCTGATCTATGCCATGGAGCAGGGCACCGCGGGCGAAAAAGCGCTGATTAGGGAGGCGATCGTCGAGGGCGGCCTGGAGCACCTGGGCGCTATTACTGCGATCATCGAATCCACCGGGGCACTGCAATACACGTCGCAGTGCGCTCGCCAGGCGGCCGACCTGGCGATTGACGCCCTCACCGACATTCCCGAATCGGAGTACAGGCAGGCATTGGTCGCAATCGCCAATTTCGCCGTCAAACGCCGAAAGTAAAAAGGGGTCGGAGCCCTTTTTGTTAATACAGGGTTCAGAGCCCCGTATTAAAAAGGGCTCTGACCCCTTTGTTTGTCCCTGACCCCTGTGTTTTTTTGATTGGTCGGGCTGGCAAGATTCGAACTTGCGACCCTCTGACCCCGAGACAGATGCGCTACCAGACTGCGCCACAGCCCGACCGAGGTGCGGGATTCTACATGAGCCTCGCGGATTCGGCCAAGTTTTCCGGCTACTTCTTGAGCATGCCGTCGCGCGCCAGCTGCTTCACGATCGCGGTGGCTTCGTCGACAAAGACTGAGTATTTCCGCTCTTCGTCAAAATTCTGCTGGATCTTTGAATGTGACTCGATCGCCCAGACAACATCCTTGGTTTCCACGGAATACAACTGCGTTGCCAACGCCAGTTTGTGTTCAAAATTGACCGCCTGCGGTTCTTTGTATTCGGTTAATTCGACGCTCCACACGTTGTAGTAATAGGTCGGCGTGAAAATGTAGGTGGCCTGCGGATTCATATCCACGGCCTCGCCCTTCGATTCAAGATCAGCGACCTGCGTAACCAGTACTGCGTCGGCCTTGATCTTGTCGACCATCGCAAGAAAAGTCTCGCGGTTTACCGGCGTCCTGCTATCCATCATCGAAGTGCTTCTGACCGCACTCGTGCCACGATTGTTGAGTCGCTTGACGATTTCGGTCTCAAGATAGCGCCGCGCATCAAACGATTCCGCCAGGAAAATCACCAGGACGTTTCCGTATTTGGCATCGCTTGCCGCAGCTGAATTCTGTGTGGTGGAAACCTGCAATCCGGCGCAGGCGCCAAGCACCACGGTCATTGCCATTGCACCAATCACCCTTTGCAGTGAATATGTTGTTTTCAACGTGAATCTCCAATTGACCGAATGCTGCTGTTCATACTGATAGACTAGAATCAAACGCTGCGCTCAGGATAGAAGAATGGCCAAAAAACTCAAGCACGAAAAAGAACTCCTGAAGGTCGCGCTGGAAATTGTGATGGCCGATGCCGTCAAGCGCGGCGTCGTTGAATTCGAGGCGACCGACTCGCACGACCTGAAAATCGAATATGCGTATCGCCTGCTGGTGCATGACAAGGAGATCGCGCCGTTGCCCAAAGGCCAGGCATCTTTACCGAACATCCGCCACCGACTGGCGATGTGGGTCACGCACAAGCTTCCGCCCGACCACGAGCTGTTGCGCTGATCTCACGCCGCCGCCCGAAAGCGGCGAAAAACGCCGTGGACGAGCGCTGTGCCAACAAAAATGATCAGGCAGCCGGTTGCCATCAAAACAGTGACCCGTTCCCCAAGCAACAGCACACCCCACAACATGCCGAATGCCGGGATTAGATAGGCAACGGTAATGGCTTTCGCCGGGCCGACATTCGCTATCAGGCGGAAGTACAGGATGTAGGCGAATCCGGTGCTGACAATACCCATTGCGACAACTGCGAACCAGGCGCGTAACGATGGCTGCGCAGCGGGCCAGCAGACGATCGCCGCGGGCGCCAGCAGGATTGCCGGGAACAGCATGCTGCCGGTGGCAACGCTGAGCGAGTTCAAATGCCTGGTATAGCGGCGCGCGTAGTTGGCTCCAATTCCATAAAAGAATGCCGCGCCGACCGCGGCCGCTATTGCTCCGATCGACCCAGGATTCGCCAGGCTCTGCGCATCGCCGGCGAGAACGGCAACGCCAACGAATCCCGTGACGATGCCGACAACGCCGGCCACGGGCAGGCGCTCCGATAACCAGAGCCAGGCCACCAGCGCGCCCCACAGCGGCGCGGTAGCATTGATAACGGATGAATAGCCGGCGGTCACGTACAGCGTCGCGTAGCTGAACAACAGAAAGGGTATGGCAGAGTTCAAAAGACCCAAAATTGTCAACGGCCGCCAGTGTGCCACGAGCTCGCCCAGCCCCGCCCGCGGCCTCAGGATCGGCAGCAGGAACAATGCCGCAATTGCAAGGCGCATTTCCACAAGCGCAACCGGGCCGAAATCGGGGACGCCCACGCGCATGAACAGGAATGAGGCTCCCCAAACCGCGGCAAGCAGCGTCAGATCGATCAAATCCCTGGGTTTCATTCGGGTATCCGTTCACTGCGACGTCCGGCGGCGATAGTGGGAGTTCCCACTGCGCGCGTCAAATGATTGAGTGATTTCAAACTATTGTGCTGATATCGTTCGCGCATGAAAAACGCAACGATCTCAACCGACGCGCTGATTATTGGCGCGGGCCCGTGCGGTATTTTCCAGGTCTTCGAGCTGGGGCTGCTCGGAGTCAAATGCCATGTAATCGACACACTGCCGGTCGTTGGCGGCCAGTGCGCAGAACTGTATCCGGACAAACCTATTTACGACATTCCCGGCATTCCGGTGTGTACCGGCGCGGAACTCATTGCGGCGCTCATGCGGCAAATAGAGCCGTTTGCCGCGACCTTTCACCTCGGCGAAGAGGTTATTGAACTCACCGCACAGCCCGATGGCTCGTACATCGTCAAGACATCGCGGCACAAGACCTTCCAGGCGAAAACCGTTTTTGTCGCCGGCGGCGTTGGTTCGTTCCAGCCGCGTAAGATCAGACTCGACGGTCTTGAGAACTTCGAGACAACGAGCGTTTTTTACCGCGTGCGCGATCCGGCACAGTTTGCGGGCAAGCATGTCGTTGTTCTCGGCGGCGGCGATTCGGCCCTCGACTGGGCAGTAGCACTTGCCGAGAAAGCGAAAAGCATGACGCTGGTGCACCGACGGCCCGAATTCCGTGGTGCAGAGGCAACCGCGGACAAATACCTCGCGCTCTGTGCTGCCGGCAAGGCACGCTTTATCGAAGGCAAGATCAATGGCTATGCGGACGATGGCACCAAGCTGACCTCGGTCACGATAGCGGCCAATTCCGGCGACACGATCGAGTTGCCTGTTGACGCGCTCATGGCATTTTTCGGGCTCGCGCCGAAACTGGGACCCATCGCCGAGTGGGGCCTTGACCTGAATCGCAAGACGGTCAACGTCGATACCGAGAAATTCGAGACCAATTTGCCCGGCGTATTCGCCATTGGCGATATCAATTACTATCCCGGCAAGAAGAAACTGATCCTGAGTGGCTTTCACGAGGCCGCCCTTGCGGCGTTCGCAGCCAAGGCGATTATTGAGCCCGGCAAAAAAGTTCACCTGCAGTACACAACCACCAGCCCCATCATGCACGAACGGCTGGGTGTTGAAACCGAAAGCTAAGCGAAACCGAAACGATGAAAAACGCACTCGCTCCGGTCGCCACCCTGTTGATCGGCGTCTCAATATTGCTCACGGGCCAGGGTCTGCAGGGCACGCTGTTGCCTGTGCGCGCCTCGCTCGAAGCATTTTCGACCTTGTCGATTGCCATTATGGGAGCAGCTTACTTTCTGGGCTTTACGGTTGGCTGCATCAAAGGCGGTGAACTCGTTAAGCGCGTCGGTCACGTCCGTGTGTTTCTCGCGATGACCTCACTCGCCTCCGCGGTGCCACTACTCCACGGCATGCTGCTGGACCCGATCACCTGGATGGTGTTGCGCCTGCTCACGGGTTTTTGTTTCGCTGTGCTGTACCTGGTCATCGAGTCATGGCTTAACGAACAGTCGAATAATGAAAATCGCGGTATCGTGTTCTCGACCTACGTCATGATCACGTTGACCGTATTTGCGGTGGGCCAGATGATGACACTGCTCTACGACCCAAAAGGCCTGGAGCTATTTCTTATTGCGGCAGTACTGGTATCGCTGGGCGCGGTACCGGTAGCACTGTCGAAATCGCCGACTCCGACACAGCCGTTGCAGGTTGAGGTCAACCTCAGGCGCCTGTTTGAAATTTCTCCCGCCGGAACGATTGGTTGTTTTGCGCACGGTCTGGCCAATGGCGCCTTCTGGTCCCTGGCGCCCGTATTTACGCTGGGCGTTTCCAGTGATCCGTCGCTGGCGGCCTGGTTCATGACGGCCGCTGTGATCGGCGGTGCTGCAGCACAATGGCCACTCGGCTATATCTCCGATCGAATCGGTCGGCGCAAAACGCTCGCGGCGGCCGCGATCATCTGCGCCGTCGTTGCCGGTGCTATCCTGCTGTTCGCCGGCGACTCGAGTTTCCTCGCCATCAATCTGCTGGGCGCCGCCTGGGGCTTTTTCGCCTTCCCGCTGTATACCATCGCCGTGGCGCACGCGAACGACAAAGCGTCAGTTGATGACTACGTCATGATATCGAGCGGCCTTTTGCTAATGTTCGGCGCAGGTGCCGTAGTTGGCCCATTCATCGCCTCCGCCGCGATGAATCTGACCGGGCCCTACGGCCTGTACTTGGTGACGGCTATCGTGCACGTGCTCCTGGCACTCTATGTCACGCTGCGAATCATACGTCGGCCCAGCGAATTGGCCGAGCAGCACATTGCCTTCACCGACGCGCTGGCGATCACGCACACCGCCTCGCATGTTTACGAGGAAGAAATTCAGCATCAGTCCGAAGACTAGCCCTTGCGCTCTGCGCTTGGCGAATGGCCGAAGTGTTCCTTGTAGCTCTTGCTGAAATGCGAACTCGAAACGAATCCGGTTAATGCCGAGATCTCAACCAGGCTCATGCTGGTCTGGTGCAATAACTCGCGTGCGCGCGCCAGCCGGATCTGCGTGTAGTAACGCGACGGCGTACATAACAGGTAGCGATGAAACAATCGCTGCAACTGGCGACGCGAAATGCCTGTGTACTCCGCGATATCGACCTGG
>CAZHLE010000125.1:0-296 GCA_964533065.1 uncultured Woeseiaceae bacterium
CTGGCTGCTCAAAGACGCTCGCACTGGCGATGCGTACCGCTACCGCTGGGATACTGAGCCATTCGGCGCAGTGCTCACACCTCTGCCGGAATCAGGACTGCTCGATTTCACACACCCGGACGCCTATGCCTACTGGCGCGATCGTCACCGCGAGTTGTTCAATATCGGCGTCGACATGATCAAGACCGATTTTGGCGAACAGGTTGAGCCGTATGCACTGGCGTCTGACGGCTCGCAGGGTGACGCGCTGCACAACGTCTACGCGCTGCTTTACAACCGCTGCGTGTATGAAGCGG
>CAZHLE010000125.1:306-5701 GCA_964533065.1 uncultured Woeseiaceae bacterium
GCTACGCGCGTGACGGGGCATTCCTTTTCAGCCGTGCTGCCTGGGCCGGCTCGCAGCGTTATCCAGCGCAATGGGGTGGTGATCCGCAGGCGGACTGGGGCGGCCTCGCTGCCAATATGCGCGGTGGACTATCCTGGGGTTTGAGTGGCGCGCCTTATTACGCTACCGACATTGGTGGCTTCTACGGTGACAAGCGCGATCCCTTGCTGTACGTCCGCTGGGCACAGGCAAGTGTGTTCTCGGCGCATATGCGTCTGCACGGGGTTGGTGCCCGCGAGCCCTGGTCGTACGGACCCGCGGCCGAGCGTGCTGCAATGGCCGCGTTTGAACTGCGGTACCGATTACTGCCCTACCTTTGGCGTGCCGTCGAGGAGGCCAGCGCGACAGGCCTGCCGGTGCAGCGCGCAATGGTGCTCGCCTGCCCTGACGAGCCGGAATCCTGGGGCTTCGAGCATCAGTTTTTCTGCGGCGCCGATCTGCTGGTTGCGCCCTGCCTGCATGCATCAGGGCGCGTGCGAGTCTACCTGCCGGAAGGGGAGTGGTGCCGATTCCCCGGCGGGGACCGATTCGCCGGAGGGCGGACGCATGAATTCGTGCTGGCGCTGGACGAGTTGGCTGTGTTTGCACGCCGCGGCACCGAAATTCCGCTCGGGCCGCCCGTACAACACACAGGTGAACTGGGCACAGTGCCTGCAGTAAGTGAGACCTGGCACGCGGCGTGATTCCGTCAGGACCCTTATGCCCTCGTCGAACAACATCTATTCAATGTCTTATATAAGGGTTGTAAGACATAGAATATCCATGCTAATGTCATTATCGTGGGGAATTCCGCGCTGGCGCTGCGGCTTCGGCGCGACGGATTTAGATCAATTCTGGGAGGAAGACAAATGCATACTCGCAAATTTATAAACCCGGTTGTTGTTGCTACCAGTAGCGCGATTCTCATGCTCGCCAGCGCAATTGCCACGCATGCGCAGGAGGCGGCCGGCGCCCTTGAAGAGATCACGGTAACTGCCCAGAAGCGTGAGCAGAACCTGCAAGACGTTCCGATCGCCGTTTCAGTAATCAGTGGTGAAGCAATTGATGCTACCGGCGGATTCACCATCGAGTCGTTGCGCCAGCTCGTACCATCGCTCAACATTCGCAAGACGAATACACAGCTAAACCAATCGCTGTTCCTGCGCGGCGTGGGTACGATCAACTTTGCGATCGCAGCCCAGCCCAGCGTGGGTTTCGTGCTGGATGGCGTGGTACTGTCGTCCGCCGGCGAGGCTTTTGGCGACCTTTATGACGTGGAGCGCATTGAAGTGCTGCGCGGTCCACAAGGCACGCTGTTCGGTAAGAATTCGTCGGCCGGTGTGGTCAATGTGGTATCGAAGCGACCCGGTGAGGAATTCGGAGGATATGCTGACCTGAGCTGGTATGAGGATAACGAGATTCGCCTGAAGGCGGCTCTGGACACTCCGGTTTCAGATCGGCTGCGTGGACGCACGACTTTTACCGCGGGCGACTTTGACGGCTACATCGACAATATCAGTACCACTCCGGCCGGCGGCAAACTCAATGGCTACGATCGCTGGGGTATACGCTCAATCTGGGTTGCCGATGCTGCGGAAAATATCGAACTCACGTTTATTGCCGACTACCGCGAATCGGACGACAACTGTTGCGTCGAAGTGATTGGTGGCGTGCCAACCGGTGGGCAAGCAGCAGCGCTGGCTCTGCTTCTTTCGGGGACCGACAATGCCAACGGCGACGAGAGCCGCAGGGTCCGCCAGAACCTGGTCATGAGTTCTGAGGAGGAGGCCTGGGGATTTTCGGCGCAGGCTGACATCGGTATCGGTGACTATACGCTGACTTCGATAACCGCTTACCGGACCTGGGACTCGACCGAAATACGCGAGGGAGACTGGCTGGACGCCGGAGCGGCTTACGTCGGTATCAACCAGCTGCACGACACCGGCCCGCAAACCCAGGATACGTTCTCGCAGGAGCTTCGCATCGCCTCGCCGGGTGGTGAGACCATCGACTATGTCGCCGGTTTGTATTACGCCAATACGAGCGCGGACCGCTATTTCCGGCGCGATACGGTGGTGTGCCGTTCAAGTACTTTGCCGGCAGACAGTACTGGCCTGCAGCCGTGCACGCCGGCAGCCTCGGTGATCGAAATGCCATCCGCGGACGCTGATTTCGGCGCGGAGTTCGACAATTTCGCCTTATTCGCCGATGGTACCTACAACGTTTCGGATCGTTGGCGCGTGATTGGCGGCCTGCGCTGGACCATGGATGAATTGAGCTTCGATCACCTCTACAATTTCTCACCGATTCCTGGCCCGGGCATCAGGACCCAGCCAGGCGGCGGCACGGCGAGGCTTTCGGGTAGCGACGATTCCAATGATTTGTCCGGGCGCGGTGGTCTGCAATTCGACATTTCCAACGACCTGACCAGCTACGCGACCTACTCCCGAGGTTACAAGGGTCCGGCTTACAACGTGTTCTTCAACATGACTGCAAACAATGCCGAAGTCATCGAGGCTGAGACTGCAGACTCGTACGAGATCGGTTTGAAGTCCACACTGGCCGACGGACGCGTGATTGTCAATGCGGCCGCATTTCATGCCGACTACAGTAACTTCCAGGCCAACAACTTCCTGTTCCTCAATAATGTGCTGATCACGACACTGACCAACGCAGGCGATGTCTCGACCGAGGGAGTAGAGCTCGACTTTCTCGCACGGCCCATGGATAAGCTGACCATCAGCGGCGGAGTCGCATATACCGACGCAGTGGTCGATGCGTTTTTCACACCGCCCGGCCAACCCCCGACGGTCCGGGATGGCACCAAACTACCACTGGCTCCTGAGTGGAAGGCCACACTTATGGGTGAGTATCGGATCGAACTTGCGTCCATCGACTTGTTACCCAGCATGCTGATCGTGTATACCGACGATCAATTCTCTGACCTCGACGAACCGGCGATTACCTTGATTCCGGCTTTTACGACGATCGACTTGCAGCTGGCCATATTAGACAAGGATAATCGCTACAGACTGACTCTTATCGGTCGCAACATCACCGACGAAAGCTACGCTGCCCTGGTAACGCGTGGTGGTCCTGGCGGTGCGCCGCGGTTGCAGATTCCACGCGATGCCGATCGGTATTTCGGCGTGCAGTTCCGGGCCAATTTCGGCGGTGCTCAGTAACCATGCCTGAGGCCGCGAGTCCACGGGCTCCGGCCGGCCACGCAATCCAGTGCGGGTCGTCACATAGCGGCCTGCAGCGTCTTGGGGGACTCTGAAACAGGAGGTCTCACGATGATGAAGTCGCTGCTACTGCGAGTGGCCGCAGGGCTGGGCCGGCTTAACAAGTCGCTGGTGATTGGCGGGCGCAATCTGGCAGCGGTGCTGCTTGCCTTGATGCTCGCTCTCGCCCTGACGCAGATTGTCTCGCGCGGACTCTTGCATGTTTCGCTGGACTGGGCCGAAGAATTCGCGCGGGTTGCGCTGGTATGGTCTGTACTGCTGGTGGCACCCTACGCGTATCGCCACGGCGGCCATGTCGCGATCGTGTCTTTCGCAGAAGTGTTGCCGCCGCGCCTGCTGCTATTCACGAGCGTGCTGCTGAATCTGTTTATTCTGTGGATTCTGTGCACGCTGTTCGCCGAGAGCTTCGCGTTCTGGGCCCGGGGCCTTGAGATCACGGCCGCTACGCTGAACTTAAAGATGGCGTGGGTCTACTCCATCGTCCCGGTCGCGTTCGCCATGCTCATCCTGGTTGGTGTCGAACTTCTTGCACGCCTGCTGCTGCACGCGATCGGTGCTCCGTCGGGAATTGTCCTGGTTGGTGCGATGCCTGCCGTGTTCGGGGACTGAGCGCCATGTCGGTAGCGTTCTTCTGGATATTCATCGCGCTGCTCGCGCTCGGTACGCCAGTGGTGTTCGCGCTGTTGATCGGCCCGGGCCTGAGTGTCCTGCTTGACAACCAACCGCAATTCTTCGCGACACTGCTGTCGCGCTTCTATAACGGCGTCGACAGCTTCCCATTGCTTGCAGTGCCATTCTTCATTCTCGCGGGCGAACTGATGAATTCGGGAGGCATCACCCGCTCGATCGTGAATTTCAGCCAGTCGCTGATCGGCCACATGCGTGGCGGACTTGCACAAGTGAACATCCTGTCCGCAATGCTGTTTGCCGGGATCTCTGGCTCGGCCGTTGCCGATGCATCGGCCATCGGCAAGATGATGGTACCGGCGATGGAGCAAAACGGTTACAAGCGCAGTTTCGCAGCGGCCGTAACAGCGGCCGCTTCCGTTATCGGCCCGATCATCCCGCCGTCCGGCATCATGGTGCTGTATGGATTCGTCATGAACGTGTCGATCGGCGCACTGTTTGCGGCAGGTATCGTGCCGGGAATTATGATCGGGCTGGGTCTGATGCTGACAACGAGGTTTCTCGCGACGCGCTACGACCTGCCCGTCGCGTCACGTCGCGCAACCTGGCGCGAGCGAGGACAGGCCTTCCGCAAGGCGGCACTCGCCCTCGTCATGCCGGTTATCCTGCTTGGCGGGATGCTTTCCGGCTTTTTTACTGCCACGGAATCTGCAGCCGTTGCTGCCGGTTACGCGATTATCGTTGCGCCATTCATACTGCGTACTGTCGATTTCGCTGAGTTACGGCGTATTTTTGTAGCGACCGCTGTGCAGTCAGGTGTCATCCTGATGCTGGTCGGCGCGGCTGTGACATTCGCGTGGCTGGTCACGGTCTCCGGTATGGCAGAGGGCATTGCGGGTGCGATGCTCGGTGTCACCGACAACACCACACTTCTGCTGTTTATCCTGCTCGTGTTGCTGCTGCTGATCGGCATGTTTCTCGACGCCGGGCCCGCAATTCTCATCCTCGGGCCGGTGCTCGCACCCATATTCATCGAGATGGGCGTCCACCCGGTGCACTTTGCCATAGTCATGTGCGTCAACCTGACGATAGGTCTCGCGACACCGCCAATGGGCCTGGTGTTGTTTGTCACCTCCTCGGTCGCGGATGTGCCTGTCGAGAAGATTGTGCGTGACCTGCTGCCGTTCCTCGCGGTCGAGATCGGTGTATTGATGCTGATCACGTTCTTTCCGTCGCTTACTCTCACGCTGCCGCGTTGGCTTGGCCTGATCCAGTGAGCAACGTAGTGATGATGCGTGTGCTGCTGGTCTTTATCCTGGCAGTGTGTTTGGTTGGCGTGTTCCTGTCGCGCGCCGAGCGTACCGAGATTACGATACGAATCGCATTCCTCGCCTCGAGTGACGATGAAGACTACGTGGGTGCAGTCGCGTTCAAGGAGAGTGTCGAGGCTGCTGCCGGCGGAAGGATAGCCGTTCAGATCTTTCCGTCCGGCCAGTACTGCGGCA
>CAZHLE010000125.1:5711-6866 GCA_964533065.1 uncultured Woeseiaceae bacterium
CTGCGGCAGCGAGCGTGAATGCATTGAGGCGTTGCAGGGCGGCACGCTGGAGATGCACCAGACGACGTTCGGGGGACTGGCAGCGCTGTTCGGCCCTGCGCAAGTACTCGACTTACCGTATACGTTTGCAAACGACACGGTGGCCGAATGCGTAATGGACGGCCCACTGTTGGTGCAGATGGGCGACGAACTCCTCAAGCAAGGGCTTGGTTTGCGCCTGCTGGCAGTCGGCAACACGGGTGGTTGGAGAAGCTTCGCGACGACACAGCAGCGGATCGGGGCACCCGCGGATCTCGCACGGTTGCGCATACGCACTTTGCCATCTGCACTGGAGCAGGAAATGGTTCGGGCGCTTGGCGCGAGCCCGACGGCGTTACCTTGGTCGGAAGTTTACTATGCACTCTCTGCAGGTTTGCTCGATGGCACGAAAAACAGCGTGCAGGACGTGGTAGGCATGAAACTTCACGAACATTTGCGATTCCTCCTGGTGGATCGCCACAGTTATATGGGGGCCATGTGGTGGTACTCGGAGCAGCAGTGGCAGGCGCTGCCGTCTGACTTGAAGCCGGTGGTCGCAGAGGGTTTTCGTGTCCTCGCAATCGCGACCCGAAAGGCTGCCGCGGAACGCGAGGGGCCGGCATTGGCCGCATTCAGCGCCGCTGGCGGAGTTGTTGACGAGATCACGCCGGCACAGCGCGACAAATTTCGTGAGGCTACGCATGGCCTTCGTGACTGGTATGCCGACCGTTACGGGGCTGCGTGGCTGGAACGGCTGGATGCGGCGGTGGCCGTTTGCGAATGACGCAGGAAAAACCAATGATACGTATTCTGTTCGTGGATGCCGGCAATTACTGCCGTTCGCCGGCGGCCGAGGCAGTTTGCCGTGCGCTGGCGGAACAAGCGGGGCTTGGCGGCAGGACGAGCTTTGGTTCAGCGGGCCTGAAAGACAAACACGCCGGCGACACGGCTGATCCGCGCACCAGCACGGCATGTGCTGCCCGCGGCTACGACCTCGGTGCGTTCCGCTGCCGGGAGATCGTCAGTGCTGACTTCTCAGGGAACGACCTTATCCTGGCGATGGACCGTGATAATCTGCGCGAACTCGCGGATAGTTCGTATAAGGGGCCACTGTATCAGCATCGAAACCGTTGGACC
>CAZHLE010000126.1:0-6847 GCA_964533065.1 uncultured Woeseiaceae bacterium
CATTGCCGCGCCGCATTGGCATTGGTCATGGTCTCGATGGTGGTGAAGGTTTTCGAACAGATGACGAACAGCGTCGTTGCCGGGTCGAGCTCGGCCTTGAGATCAGCGAGTTGCGTGCCATCGATATTCGAGACACTGTGAAAGCGCATGCCGGCCGACCAGAACGGCCGTAAGGCCTTCGCCGCCATCACGGGCCCGAGGTCGGAGCCGCCGATACCGATGTTGACGATATGTGTCAGCCGCTTGCCCGTGTGGCCCCTGATCATGCTCTCGTGCACGGCGTCGACGAACTCCTCCATCTTCGTCAGCACCTGCCAGACGTCACGCACACCCGGTGTGACCAGCGCGATCGTGTCCGAAATTTTCGCACGCAACGCGACATGCAAAGCGGAACGACCTTCGGTGGCATTGATCGGATCGCCCGCAAACATCGCTTCGATCGCCGCGGGCACGTCTGCCTCTCGGGCCAGGCGATGCAGCAACTTATTCGTGACATTGTTGACGTGCGTCTTCGAGTAGTCGAGCAGCAGATCGCCCGCCTGCATCGAGCAATTCTCGGGCCGTTGCTTGTCGCGCGCGAACAGATCGCAGAGCGACTTGTCGCGCATGACGGTGCTGTGGTGCTTTTTCAGCGCCTGCCACGCGGGCAGATCGGTCGGGTAGCGCGCGGAGAGTTTTCGCTCGGTGTATTTCTTAGGCACGTTACTTTTGCGTTTTTCGCCCCGGGACTTTGTAGAACTCAAGATACCAGTCAACGAAGTTCCTGACACCTGTTTCTATCGGCGTACTCGGCGCATAGCCCACGGCGTCCGACAACGCGGTCGTGTCGGCCCAGGTATCGGGCACGTCGCCCGGCTGCAGCGGCAGCATGTTCATCTCGGCTTTCTTGCCGACGCACTCTTCGATGACCTGGATGTAGCGCATGAGTTCGACCGGCTGCTGGTTGCCAATATTGTAGAGCCGGTAAGGCGCCATGCTGGTGCCGGGATCCGGATTGGCTGCATCCCAGTCGGGATTGGGCGCGGCGATATGGTCCATGGTTCGGATCACACCCTGCACAATGTCGTCCACATAGGTGAAATCGCGCCTGTGCTTGCCGTAGTTGAACACGTCGATGGGTTTGCCCTCGATGATGTTCTTCGTAAACATGAACAACGCCATGTCGGGCCGGCCATACGGGCCGTACACGGTGAAGAAGCGCAAGCCCGTGGTCGGCAGGCCGTATAAATTGGAATAGGTGTGCGCCATGAGCTCGTTGGCTTTCTTTGTGGCGCCGTACAGGGCCAGCGGATGGTCGACGTTCTGGTGCACGGAGAACGGCATGGTCGTGTTCGCGCCGTAGACCGAGCTCGAGGACGCATAGACCAGGTGCTCGACCTTGTTGTGCCGGCAGCCTTCGAGCACGTGCAGCGTGCCGACGATGTTGCTGTCGATATAGGAGTGCGGGTTTTCGATCGAATAGCGCACGCCGGCCTGAGCCGCGAGGTGCACGACCCGGTCGAATTGACCTTCGGCGAATAAGGCTTCCATGGCCGGTCGATCGCTAAGATCGATGCGCCGCATGGAGAATTTATCGTAAGGATCGAGCCTTGCGGCGCGCGCTTCTTTCAAGCTGACGTCGTAGTAGTCATTGAAGTTGTCGAGCCCGACCACGGTGTCGCCGCGCTCCAGCAACTGCCGGGCGGTCGTAGAGCCGATAAAACCGGCCGCACCTGTCACCAGGATTTTCAAATTGCGCGCCTACAAACGTCCATCGACAGCCTCTCGGGGCAGAACGTACTTGACGTCATACAGAATCGAATTGGACTTGCCGAAGGCACGAATGCCCTTGGCTCCCAGGGCCTTGAACTCATTGTGCGCCACGGCGATCACGACCACATCATACGCCCCCGGCTGCGGTTCGTTGACAAGGTCGAGGCCGTACTCGTGCTTCGCCTCTGCCGCATCGACCCAGGGATCGTAAACATCGATTTTCGCGCCATAGGATGCGAGCTCGGAGACAATATCAACCACCTTGGTGTTGCGCACGTCCGGGCAGTTCTCCTTGAACGCGAGGCCCAGTATCAGGACGCGAGACTGCTTAGGGGCGATCGACACGGCCAGCATTTTCTTGATGATCTGCGAGGAAATATAGAGCGACATATTGTCGTTAATGCGGCGGCCGGCAAGGATCATCTGCGGGTGGTAGCCGAGCTGCTCGGCCTTGTAGGTCAGGTAATAGGGATCGACACCAATACAGTGCCCGCCGACCAGGCCGGGGCGAAACGGCAGGAAATTCCATTTCGTGCCCGCCGCGACCAGCACTTCTTCCGTGTCGATGCCGACGCGATCGAAAATCATCGCCAGTTCGTTGACCAGCGCGATATTCACGTCGCGCTGCGTGTTCTCGATGACTTTCGCCGCCTCCGCCACCTTGATGCTCGAAGCCTTGTGCGTGCCCGCCGTGATGATCGAGCGGTAGACCGCATCGATGAAGTCGGCGGCCGCCGGCGTCGATCCCGAGGTCACTTTTAGAATCGACGGCAGGCGATGTTCCTTGTCACCCGGATTAATGCGCTCCGGGCTGTAGCCGACGAAAAAATCCTTATTCATTTTCAGGCCGGAGCCTTTTTCGATAATCGGCACACAGAATTCTTCAGTCGCTCCCGGATAGACGGTCGATTCAAACACCACGACATCGCCCTTCCTGATGACGCCAGCAATGGTCGTGCTCGCGCTCTTCAGCGGCGTCAAAAGCGGCCGGTTGCCGTCGCCGATCGGCGTCGGCACGGTCACAATGTAGAAATTGCACCCGTCGAGCTCCGCCGTGTCCGTGGAAAAATGCAGCTGCTTCGCCGCCGCGAGTTCGTCTGCCGACATCTCCAATGTCACATCGATGCCTTTCTTGAGATCGGCAATCCTATCGGCCTTGACGTCGAATCCGAGGGTCGGATAACGCTTGCCGAATTCCACGGCCAGCGGCAGCCCGACATAGCCGAGGCCGATCACGCCAATGCGCAATTTATTGATATCAAACGACATAACGCACTAAATACCATAGCGGGTTAATGAAATCCCGGTCACAGTTCGCAGATGCACTTGTGACGGTGCACAATCGACTCGTCGGGGAACTGGTTTGAAACTAACCGGGTCCTATGTAATGAGATCAGACACCGGGTAGATCATGGAAAATTCTAACGTCTTTGTGCGGCTCACGCCCGTAGTAATTCTATTCCTGTCCGCCTGCGGCGGCGGTGGCAATGGTGGCGGCGGCCTCGATCCACCCGACCCGCCGGGGCCACCGGCTACCGTCCAGACCCAGCGTGTGTTCGCCAACGTGGTCTTGAACTCGCCGACCGCGCTGACCCAGGCACCAGGCGATGCCTCACGATGGTTTGCACTGAACAAGGCGGGTGTCATCACGGTATTCGACAACGATCCGGTGAATGCTGTCGGTTCCACGTTTCTGAATATCAGCGGCCGCGTGCTGAACATGGGCGAAGCTGGCCTGCTCGGCCTCGCGTTTCACCCGGAGTTTGCGAATAACGGCGAAGTGTTTGTTTCCTACGTAGGCCAGGGCCTCATATCCGTCATTTCGCGGTTTCGAAGCATCGACGGCAACCTGACGCTCGACCCCAACTCCGAGGAAATCCTGCTCACCGTCATCCAGCCGCAAGACAATCACAATGGCGGCGACATCCATTTTGGCCCGGACGGCTTTCTCTACATCGGCTTCGGCGACGGTGGCGGTGCCAATGACCCCAGCGGGCATGCGCAGAACACAACCAACCTGCTCGGCGCTATGGTCCGGATCGATGTCGATAGCGTGATGGGTTATGACATTCCGCCAGGCAATCCGTTTGCCGGCAATACCCCGAGCGTGCAGGGATCGTGCGCCGGTAACTGCCCCGAAATTTACGCCTGGGGCTTTCGCAATCCCTGGCGCTTCAGCTTCGACCGCCAGATCGGTGCACTCTGGGTCGGCGACGTCGGCCAGGGCGCCTGGGAAGAAGTTGATCGCGTCACGCTCGGCCAGAACTACGGCTGGAACACGCGCGAGGGCGCGCATTGTTTCAACCCGTCCAGCGGCTGCTCCACGGCCGGACTCACCGACCCGATCACCGAGTATGGCCACAGCCTCGGCAATTCAATCACGGGTGGCTACGTCTATCGCGGCACGGCCATCCCGTCACTGGTAGGACAATACCTATTCGGCGACTTCGGTTCGGGCCGCCTCTGGGCCGTGCCGGCGAACAGCCCGATCGGCACCTCGCCTACAGAGATCGCGGACACGACGCACGCCATCTCGGCGTTCGGCCAGAGCGTCAACGGTGAACTCTACGTCGTGGATTACTTCGGCGGCGGCATCCACCAAATCGTCCCCTGAACAAAAAGGGGTCAGAGCCCTTTTTCGACCATATATGGCAATCCATATTTGGGAAAAAAAGGGCTCTGACCCCTTTGGGGTTACAAAGTCCGGCGAACGCTAGCAATTTTCTGCATCAGCGCCTCGTGCGCTGCGATTTCTTCTTTCGTGGCTCGAATGACGATCAGTGGATTATCGCCCGCATGGCAGCCTCCCACAGCATGGTGGCCTCCCACAGCATGGTGGCCTCCCACAGCATGGCGGCCTCCCGCACCGGATTCCAGTGACAGCGCCGTCTGGCCGCCCGTCATGGCGAGATAGACCCTTGCCAGCAGATCCGAGTCAATGATGGCGCCGTGGACATCCCGATTCGAGGCATCCACCTCGTAACGCTTGCACAAGGCGTCCAGGCTGTTGCGCTGCCCCGGGTGCAGTTTTCGCGCCAGTGACAGCGTGTCGAGCACCGTCGCGTGCTCGGCGATCTTCGGCTTCACGTGCCCCATCAGGCCGAGTTCATATTCGAGAAAACCGACATCGAATTCGGCGTTGTGAATGATGAGCTCGGCGCTGGCAATGAACTCGAGGAATGCGTCCGCGATTTCCGCAAAGCGTGGCGCGGTCTCGAGATCGTTGAGGCTGATGCCGTGCACGCGCTGGGCCGCCTCGTCGATCTCGCGATCGGGGTGCAGGAAGCAGTGGAACTCTCGCCCGGTCATGCGCCGGTCGATCATTTCAAGGCAGCCGATCTCGATGATGCGGTGCCCCTGCGAGGGTGACAGTCCGGTGGTTTCAGTATCAAGGACGACTTGTCTCATAACGCTATTAGAAAGGGGTCAGACCCTTTTTGCAAAAAGTGGTCGCCCGCATGGCGGCCTCCTACAGCTCGTTAATGCCGCGATTGGCGAGTGCATCGGCCTGTTCGTTGCCCGGATTGCCATCGTGCCCTCGCACCCACTTCCAGGTAACCTTGTGTCGCTCCGCCGCCGCATCCAGTGCCTGCCACAGGTCCTGGTTTTTCACCGGTTTCTTCGACGCCGTCTTCCAGCCGCGCTGCTTCCAGTTCGGCAGCCACTCGCGGATGCCGTCCATGACATAGCGCGAATCGGTATGCAGAATCACGTTCTGCTTTCCGCGCAGCGCATTCAGCGCCTCGATCGCGGCCGTCAGCTCCATGCGATTATTGGTCGTTTCGGGCTCACCACCGTACAAGGTTCTTTGCCGCGTACCACTGATCAAGAGCACGCCCCAGCCACCCGGGCCCGGATTGCCACGACAGGCGCCGTCGGTATATATCTCAACTGTTTTCGTCAAAGCGGATTCGCGACACTTTTTGCGTGGATCCTGCCAGCCCGACGACGACTTGCGACTTGCGCAGCCAGCGCGTCCGCACCGGTGTCAACGTGCTGACCCTTTTTTGCGCGGTGAGCATATAGCAGGCGGCCAGCTCCGGCCAGAGGCGTTGTCCGCGACGTTCCCAGCTCCGCGAACTGGGTCCGCTATTGCCGGGCAGTGGCCAGCGAAAAAAGAAGCGCGTCAAACCATGAATGCGCAAATCGAGCAATTGCAGCCAGTCGCGCAGGCGTCGTTCCGAAATCAGGTGTGCGGCGCCGGGCGGCAATGCGGCCCGCGGAACCAGCCGGCGCAGCCCCCAAAGCCCGCCGGTCTTGAACCCGAGCACGATCAGATGGCCATCGGAACGCAGCACACGATGGACCTCGCGCAGGATCGCATGCGGACGATCACTGAAATCCAGAGTGTGCGGCAGCAGCACGCAGTCTATCGAGTCGTCAGCGACGGGCAGGCGATGCAGTTCGCCAATGGCTGATGGCCCGGCCAGTGCCGGCCCGGCATCGATCAATGCTGTGCGCTGGGTGCGGGCGTAGCGCAGGAAGGTCATGTTGCCGCCCCAGAGGCCGAGCTGCAGGCACTGCTCGCCAAAGATGCCATCCAGGGCCTCCTCGACCAGGCGTGCCTCCTGGGCGAGCAATGCCTCGCCCAGCGAGCTCGTAAGCCACTGGCTGGTCGAGTCTGGGCAATGAGGCGATGTGTTCATCGGATTAAAGTCTCAATTTCTGAAATTGCCAGACATTCTGCTGGCCTGACCCTTGCGTCCGGGCGTATGGCCGGTACGATAGCGCGATGCCCCATCCAACGTCTTGTATCATGATCGGATTATTGCAAAGATTTCGCCGAGCCTGTGGCATCGGCGTCACTTTTTTTATCGTCCTTGGCGGTTGCACCAGTCTGCCACCGGTAACGGACGAGTCACCGGCATTGCCCGTCGCCTTACAGCAACCGGAACTGATCGACGAACTGTCGCTGGATCAGGATCACCGCATGCCGGTTGCACTGACGCCACCGGATCTGCTCGAGCGGCTGCGTGCCGGCTTTACGCTGCCACCCGAAAACGATCGGCGCATCGATGCCGAGCGCGACTGGTTCGCAAAACACCCCGACTACCTTGCGCGTGTATTCAACCGCGCACAGCGCTACCTGCCCCAT
>CAZHLE010000127.1:0-6821 GCA_964533065.1 uncultured Woeseiaceae bacterium
CTGGTGGGGTAATAGGTCGCGAGTTCAGGTGTCCGTTGCGGCCATCCCAACGTGGAGAACGGCCACAACGCGGACGAAAACCAGGTGTCGAGCACGTCTTCGTCCTGGCGCAGAACTACGTCCGCACAGAGGCTGTGTTTCTCCCTCACCTCTGCTTCCGATCGGCCGACGTAAATGTTGCCGTCTTCGTCGTACCAGGCCGGAATGCGATGGCCCCACCACAGCTGGCGACTGATGCACCAGTCCTGGATGTTGTGCATCCAGTCGTAGTAGGTCTTTGACCAGTTATCCGGCACAAAACGGATACGTCCCGATTGCACCGCCTCGATGGCTGGTTTTGCCAGCGGCTCGATTTTCACGTACCACTGGTCCGTCAGGTACGGTTCGATTACGGCGCCGCTGCGATCGCCCTTCGGTGTCTTGACCACATAGTCTTCGACGCGATCCAGCAGCCCGAGGCGCTTGAATTCCGCAACGATTTTCTTGCGCGCAACAAAGCGGTCAAGGCCACGATACGCTTCCGGCACTTCATCGTTCAGCGCCGCGTCATCGGTAAAGATGTTGTAAATAGGCAAGTTATGACGCTTGCCGACCTCGTAGTCATTGAAATCGTGTGCTGGCGTAATTTTCACACAGCCGGTACCGAATTCGATATCAACGAAATCATCCGCGACGATCGGAATCCGGCGGCCAACGATGGGTAAAATGATTTCCTGGCCGATAAGGTGTTGGTACCGCTTGTCTTTCGGATGCACGGCGACCGCACTGTCGCCGAGCATGGTTTCGGGTCGCGTCGTTGCGACCACGAGGTGGCCGTTAGCCGACGCCAGCGGATAGCGAAAGTGCCAGAGGTGGCCATCTTCGTCAGTGGGCAATACTTCGAGATCGGACAGCGCGGTGTGCAATACCGGGTCCCAGTTAACCAGGCGCTTGCCGCGATAGATCAAGCCTTCATTGAACAGCGTAATGAAAACCTCTGCGACCGCCGCGGAGCATCCTTCGTCCATCGTGAAGCGTTCGCGGCTCCAATCCACCGACGCCCCGAGCCGGCGCAACTGGTTGCTGATTTTTCCGCCCGACTCCTCCTTCCATTGCCAGACGCGCTCGACAAATTTTTCGCGACCGGCATCGCGCCGATTCGTTCCTTCGTTGTTGAGGAGTCGTTCGACGACCATCTGCGTCGCGATGCCAGCATGATCGGTACCTGGTTGCCACAAGGTACTGAAACCTTGCATGCGCTTGTAACGCGTCAGGGCGTCCATGATCGTGTCCTGAAATGCGTGCCCCATGTGCAGGGTTCCGGTCACATTCGGCGGCGGAATCATAATGCAATAGGGTGTGCCTTCGCCCTGTGGGGAGAAGTAACCATTTTTTTCCCAACGCGTGTAAACGCGCTGCTCGATTTCCGATGGGTTATAAGACTTGTTCATGCCTGTTGCGCGCTACACGTCATGGGATTCCAGGGTATGCCCCTGTTCCCGGTAGGCGACGAATCGCTTGCGGCTCTCCTGCTTGCTGATTTCGTCGGAGCTTACAAGTTCTGCAACCCGCGGGAAAGTTTCGACGAATGCGGGGATGGTGTCCGACAAATTGATCAGCAGATCGCGGGGTTGCACTGCATCTGCACCACTGCCGATGGAAATCGGTGCTGGGCGACTGCCGGGGACCAACAATTCGTGCGGCAGGAAACTGCCGTCACGAAACGTCCATAAGAGTTCGTTGATACACTCCGCTTGTTCGCGGTTTAACGTGTGGATATGTACGGTGTTTTCGAGGCGATAGGCTTTTTCAGCCAACCGGCACGCGAAAATGTAGCGCGACTGGGGGTCTTCCTGCTTGAGAACATAGAAATCAACGCGAGCCATTAAGGCAGGGCGCCACTTCGCGCCAGCAGAAACTCGGTAAGCAACGGCACCGGTCGGCCGGATGCACCTTTTTGTTTGCCGCTGGCCCAGGCAGTTCCGGCAATATCGAGATGCGCCCAGTTCAGTCCATCGGTAAATTTCGCCAGAAAGCAGCCGGCGGTAATCGCGCCACCATCGCGGCCCCCGACGTTAGCCATGTCCGCGAAATTGCTTTGCAGCTGCTCCGCGTATTCTTCGTCCAGCGGCAATCGCCATGCATAGTCACCAGCGACCTCGCCGGCGGCGACGATACTGGCGGCAAGCTCGTCACTCTTGCTCATGACGCCAGTACGATGATGCCCGAGCGCGATCACGCAGGCGCCGGTAAGTGTCGCGACGTCAATTACCGTGTCCGGTTTGAAGCGGCGTGCGTAGGTCAGCGCATCGCAGAGAATCAAGCGGCCTTCGGCATCGGTATTTAAGATCTCGATGGTCTGGCCGGACATGCTCGTGACTATGTCGCCGGGATTGGTTGCCGACCCACTCGGCATGTTCTCAACCGTCGGCACGATCACGTTCAAATTGATCGGCAGTTTCAGCCTGGCGACGGCCGCCATGGTTCCGAGAACGCCCGCTGCGCCACACATGTCGAATTTCATTTCGTCCATGGCTGTCCCGGGCTTCAGTGAGATGCCGCCGGTATCGAAGGTGACACCTTTGCCGACCAGCACGATCGGCTTCTCGCGCCCGCCACCCTTGTACTGCATGACGATTAATTGTCCGGGTTCGTCGCTGCCTGCACTGACGGATAGCAGCGAGTGCATGCCGAGGCGTTTCATTGCCGCTTCGTTGAGTATGCGGGTATGCAACAGCTTATTGTCACGAGCAAGTTTTTGCGCGCTGCTGGCAAGGTATGAGGGCGTGCAGATATTCGCTGGCAAATTTCCCAGGTCGCGTGCCAGCGACATGCCGGCACCAATCGCATCGCCATGCTCGAAGCCGCGCATGGCTTGCCCGGCGCCGGCGCGACCTGGCAATGCCATCGCGATGCGCCGCAGCGCACTCGCGGCCGGTTTCTTGCCGGTTTTTAGTTGCGTGAATCGATACAGAACCGTTGCAGCTGCCTGTGCCGTGTAACGGGCGAGGTAATATTCGTTGCAATTCGCTACGGGCTCGAGCGTCAGGCAGTTGAGAACAGACTTGCAATTGCTACCGGAAATCGCCCGCAGGGCAGCAGTTACAGAAGCCTGAAATTGTTTCGCAGCAAATGTCTTTTGCTTGCCCAGTCCGACCACGGCGACGCGCGGTGCCCGTACGCCAGCAATGTCGTTCAGGACCGTGCAATGACCAGGTTTCGCCGTGAGGTCGCCGCTCTTGAACAAACGCCTGATCGTGCCGCCACTGGCCTCGTCAACGTGATTCGCGCCGCTGCTGAGTGTGCCGCCCTCAAAGATGCCGACGATCAGACAATCAACAGGCCGGCTCGACGGCTTGGCCATCGTTGTAGAATATTGCATGGGAGCTCTTTTCCGGAGGGCTGTCGCGTACAAAACAAAAACGGTAGTCTACCCGATTCAACCAGCCTGGGTTAAGCAAATCGCCGTTCTGATGCCGCGCATACTCGATCGCTACATTTTCCGCGAGATAGCCACAACCTGGCTCGGCGTAACTGCTGTATTACTTCTGATTCTGCTGACGAATCAGTTTGCGCGTGTGCTTGGCGACGTGGCAAAAGGAAAGTTACCCAAAGACGCGGCATTCGACGTGATTGGATTATCGGCGGCGCAATTCCTGACAGTCCTGATACCGATAGCGCTTTTTCTGGCGGTGATGCTCGCCCTGGGTCGTCTCTACCGCGACAGTGAATTACCCGCGATGATGGCTTGTCGAGTGGGGCCGGCAGGAATATACCGGCCGCTTTGCTGGCTGCTCTTGCCACTGGTCGTCAGCGTAGCCTGGCTGTCGATCGATCTCGGGCCGCGAGCGTTGCTCGCCATTGAACACGTTGGTGCCGAGGCTCGGCGCACGGCAGACCTCACCAGTATCGAACCAGGGCGGTTCGTCTCATTTGGGTCCAGCGACTCCGTTGTGTATGGCGAGAATATTCGCGACGACGGATTGATGGAAAACGTGTTTCTGCAGCGTCGTCGCAGCGACGGATCGCTGGAGATTGTTGTTGCGCGGCTCGGCGAGCAGGTCGAGTCCGACGATCCGGACGTGCGCTTCCTGGTCTTGCATGACGG
Organism: uncultured Woeseiaceae bacterium; assembly: GCA_964533065.1. GTDB lineage: Bacteria > Pseudomonadota > Gammaproteobacteria > Steroidobacterales > Woeseiaceae > UBA1847. Next base: position 4,088 of record CAZHLE010000127.1, read on the forward strand.
CCGTCGTTACGAAGGCATTCCGGGTACAACGGAATTTCGCGTCGTGGAGTTTCTCGAGCACGGCATTCCCTATCGTTTGCCCAGTCTCGACCGGCCGGATCCGCGCCCGCGAGCGTTGTCGTTCGGGGAGCTCCTGTATTCGGATGACCTGACACACATTGCTGAACTGCAGTGGCGCATCGGCTTGCCGCTGGCGACGATCATCCTGGGCATCCTTGCTGTTCCGCTGAGTCGCACCGAGCCCAGGGCAGGCCGTTACGGTCGTATCGCTATTGGTTTGCTGGTGTTCATTATCTATTTCAATATGCTGAGTGCTACGAAAGCCTGGGTAGAGCAGGGAACGCTCGTGCCGAGCCTCGGCTTGTGGTGGGTGCATGCTGCTGCATTGTTTTTTGCGTTCGGTTTGCTCGCGCAGCAAAACCAGGTCTTTAAGAGGATCAGGTCGTGAACGGCATCCTGACCCAGTACCTGATGCGCTCCATTCTGACAGTGACGGCACTCGTGTTGCTGGTATTGCTTGCTCTGGTTGGCCTGTTCGAATTCATTGGCGAGCTTGACAATACTAAAGGCGACTACCAGACAGCGCAGGCTGTCCTATACATCTTGTTACGTCTGCCGCAGATCGCCTTTGAAATGTTGCCGATCGCCGCGTTGATCGGCTCGTTGCTGGCGCTCGGTGCACTGGCTTCAAACAGCGAGATTATCGTCATGCGCTCGGCCGGCCTGTCGGTAAGGCGGCTCGCAGCCATGGTCGGAGTTGCCGGCATGGCGATGCTGATTCTGGCCGGCCTGCTCGGTGAGTTTATCGGGCCGCCGCTGGATTACTTTGCGCGCAATATGCGCTTGCAGGCCCAATCTGACCAGGCAGACGGACGGCTAGGCCGGGATGCCTGGGCGCGGGATGGCAATGAATTTCTGCATTTTGAGCGGGTCAGTTCGGAATACGATTTTGGCAGTATTTATGTGTTCCGATTTGACGACGCCAACCGCCTCCAGTCGATCGCGCGGGCCGAAAACTCCGGCGTCGATGGCGACGGTAAGTGGATATTGCATAACCTGTCTGAGACGCGTTTCGTCGATGACGGTGTGCAGGTAGTTGAATCTTCCAGGGCGATCGAAGACTTTGATATTGACGCCAGCGTGCTCGGCATCTCTTTGGTCAAGCCGCAAAGCCTGTCGGGTCGCGGTTTGCTGAGTTACATCGCCTACCTGAAGCGCAACAGCCTGGACGCGAGTGGTTACGAAGCGGAACTCTGGTACCGGGTCGCGCGAACAGTCACTGTGATCGTGATGCCCTTGCTCGCTCTAGCATTTGTCTTCGGTTCGCTGCGAACCGGCGGTGCCGGTGCGCGCCTGATGATAGGCGTGATCATCGGGCTGGGCTACTACCTGGCCGCGGAAATGCTGGCAAATTCTGGCCAGGTGTTCAACCTTAACCCGGCCCTGATTGCCTGGTTGCCGTCGGGCCTGCTGGTCGTCGTCACGTTGTTTGCCCTCTACCGCGTCCGCTAACCCCGAAAGGGGTCAGAGCCCTTTTTCGACCATATTTGGTTGCTGCCATCTATGGGCCAAAAAGGGCTCTGACCCCTTTTACTTACTTGAGGTAGTGGGCGAGGCGCGTGTTACTGATGCGGTCGTGCCAGCTGCGCCGGTCTTTGTCCCAGAGCTGCCAGAAAAAACCGAGGCCGAGCGGTAACCAGGAGATGATCGCGGCAAAAAAGCGAACCGATGCCTGCGATAACGATGCGAGGCCGCCGTCGATAGATTCCACCCGCAGGCCCCAGGCCAGCATGCCAAGTGTGCTGCCGCGCCACGACCAGAAGCCGACGAAAAACACGTACGGAATGGCAAGCAGGGTAAGCTGGTGTGGCAGCGTGTAAGGTTTGACGGCGTCGCCTGCGTAGAAGACGAACGGCACGGTGGCGAGCATGAGAAGCGCCAACAGCAGGATCGAGTCGTACAGGATTGCGCCGAAGCGGCGCAGCAGTCCCGCATTCATCGCGTCGCTTCGGCGACCGGTTCGAGCCGGTCGCGCCGTGCGTAGTCGCGTCCAAGCCAGAGCGCGAGCAATACCCAGAAAATGCCAAACGGCAGCATCACAATCGAAATTCCGGATATGCCGATCACCCAGATGAACTTCACGATCCACGACCCGACCAGGTCACCGCTTCGGTACACCACTGTGTCGATGAAATTCTTGGCCTTGTATTTTTCACTCGGCGAGACGACCGAATACAGCATGTCGTGCGTTGGCTTCGCAAAGCCAAAGCCGATGCCACGGCGCACCGCAGTCAGAACCGCGACGACCAGGAAGGTCGGGTTGATCGCGAGCAACATGAACCCAACCAGTGTTACGACAGGCAGGATTGCCAGCGTTCGGCCGACTCCCATATGCCGAACCGATCGACCGACGAGGAACAACTGTGCGATCAGTGACAGCACGTTGGTGGCGCCATCGACGAGGCTGAATGTTGCCACACGCTCGTTCGTGGTCATCTCGGCGTTGCCGACAAAATCGGCCATGAACATGTAGAGCGCGGTGCCGAGCAGGCTGGCGATGACCGACACGACTACCATGGACAGCAGGTAGCGTGACTGCAATACCTGCCGAATACCGTCCAGCGGGCTGCCTCCGAGCGGCCTGCTGCTGGCCACCGATGCCTCGGTGTCGCCGCTGCGATCGGCGACCACCCAGACGCGCAGACGCGAAATGCAGAAGACGCCAAATAATAAT
>CAZHLE010000128.1:0-4826 GCA_964533065.1 uncultured Woeseiaceae bacterium
CGTTAGGCGTCAAATCATCGAAATTGGTTCCTTGCGAATGCCACATCGCCGGAGTAAATTGGCCGCATGACCATAGACCTTGCCAAGGTTTTAGCACTTCCGATCGAGGAGCGAATCCGAATCGCACAATCGATTTGGGACAGTGTTGTTGAGGTGCCGGAAGCCGTCGAGCTTACCGAAGAACAACGAGATGAACTTGATCGTCGGATCAAAGCGTATCACGCCGATCCTACGGCTGGGTCGCCTTGGTCCGAAGTACGGGAACGCATCTTAGCCTCGAGATGAGCTTCGCGCTCAACGTCCGCCCTGAAGCTGAATTGGATATTGCGACTGCGTTCGCCTGGTATGAATCTGAGCTCAGTGGCTTAGGTGTCCAATTCCTGGAGGCACTAGACGATGCCTTCGAAAAGATCGCCGAACATCCGCTTCACTACGCAAATCTCGCGGGAGGAATTCGACGAAAACTGCTGAGAAAATTCCCGTATGGCGTGTTTTTCGTATTTGAAAATAGTGAAATATGGGTGCTTGCTGTTTTGCAGCACGCTCAGAATCCGAATATTTGGAAGCGCCGCAGATGACGTATAACAAATCGCTGCACGAACCGCCGGACGTATCTGTCGCGCGGCTTGCAGAAGCAACCCGCGCGCCAGATACTGGCATTCGTGAGCTCAAGCGTTAGGCCAATCACATATGGGAATCCTCGGTCGCCCTCAAGGCTTGTTTGAACTCCACTCGAGGCTCAATCAACCGTTTAGGATGACGCACGTCGTGCTCGACGGGCGGCCTGGAAACAATTCCGTACCCTCGTCCGTTCCTAATCATACGGTCGTGCTCGGGCCGTTGGGCTCACCAGTTAGACCTCGGGCTTCGCGGTCCCCTCCATGGATCAGGTCGATGCCAGGAATTTCTCTGCGTGGGAGTCGAGCTCGCCCTCCAGTGCCGCCTCGGTCAGCTGTTTTACCAGTGGCGCCAACACGCCGTCTTTGCCGGTGATCGCCTGCCCGGATTGAATCGCCTTCAGCGCTGCTTCAAAATCGAATTTCTCGTTCATTCGCCAATCCTTTTTCTTCCGAATTATAGGATTGACACAGAATTTCTAACACTCCCGAATTAATTAATGATGATCCATACAACCATCCTTTTACGGTCTGGTGGACATGCCGATATAGGGTTACAGTGACCTTTTATCGGCAGGTGGTGGCCTTGAAAACGGGCGGGTTACCATCAAGTCTGCGCTTTGCACCTGGAGGCTTTTTTGATGATCAAGCGTGTAGCACTATTCATTGCAACCAACCTGGCGATCGTGCTTGTGCTCAGCGTCGTGCTGCGGTTGCTCGGCGTGGATCGGCTACTCGAGGAATCCGGTTCGGATCTGAATTACCAGGCCCTGCTGGTATTGTCGCTGGTGATCGGTTTTGGCGGTTCTTTTATATCGCTGGCGATGTCCAAGTGGATGGCTAAACGAGCTACCGGAGCGCGGGTAATCGAGCAGCCCCAGAACGCGACCGAGTCGTGGTTGCTGGCAACTGTTGAGCGACAGTCTCGCGACGCGGGTATCGCAATGCCGGAGGTCGCGATCTACGAATCCCCCGATTTGAACGCCTTTGCAACGGGCGCGCGACGTAATGCCGCACTCGTCGCGGTGAGTACCGGACTGCTGCGCAGCATGCCGAAGGCAGAAGTCGAGGCTGTGCTGGCACACGAGGTAAGCCACGTTGCCAACGGCGACATGGTGACCTTGACCCTGATTCAGGGCGTCGTTAACACCTTTGTCATTTTCCTGTCGCGCATTGTCGGTCATGTTATTGATCGCGTCGTGCTAAAAAATGATCGCGGTTACGGCGCAGGCTATTTCCTGTCGGTCATGGTCGCCCAACTCGTTCTCGGCATCCTCGCCAGCACCATCGTGATGTACGTATCGCGCCGACGCGAGTTCCGCGCGGATGCGGGATCGGCAAAACTGAATGGTCGTGAACCGATGATAAATGCGCTCGCCCGGCTGGGCGGTGCTGCGCCGGCACACCTTCCGGAGTCAATGGAGGCCTTCGGCATCTCGGGTGGCGAGCGGCATGGCATCATGCGCCTGTTCATGAGCCATCCGCCGATACCGGAGCGCATCGAAGCGCTGCGGCGTGCTTCCGGTTACTGAACCGAATGCGGGCCCGAAACGACGTTTTCGGCGAATAGCCGGCTGACGCACCTGCTCAATTACGACGCTCGCGCCGGTTGCTCAGGAACCAGGCCGCGAACAGCGTGATCGTGACAACGAGAATAAACAGGGAAGCGAGCGCATTGACATCGGGTGTTACACCGAGCTTCACCTTGGAGAATATATACATCGGCAACGTGTTGGCTCCGGGACCCGAAACGAAACTTGCGATGACGAGGTCATCGAGCGACAGCGTGAAGGCGAGCAACCAGCCTGCGACCATCGCCGGCACGATCAGCGGCAACGTGATATCGAAAATCACGCGCGCCGGGCGGCAGCCCAGATCCATCGCGGCTTCCTCGAGCGACTGATCCATCTGTGAGAGGCGCGAGCGGACGATGACGGCCACATAGGCCATCGAAAAGGTTGTGTGGGCAATCGTGATGGTGCTAAAGCCGCGTTGCCCGGGCCAGCCGAACCATTGTTGCAAGGTCACGAACAACAGCAACAGCGACAGGCCCGTGATAACTTCGGGCATGACGAGTGGTGCCGTGATCATGCCGGAGAACAGGGTCCGGCCGCGGAACCGACCGAAACGCACCAGCATGAGACCGGCCATGGTGCCGAAAATCGTCGCGAGCGTCGCCGAGGTCGCGGCAATGCGAAAACTCAAAAAAGTCGCATCGAGAATCTGCTCGTTGCGAAACAACTCGCCGTACCAGCGCGTCGAAAAACCGCCCCAGACCGTCGCGAGCCGCGAATCGTTAAACGAATAGACAATTACCGAAAACAGCGGAATGTAGAGAAATGCATAGCCGAAGGCCAGCACGGAGAGAATGAAGCGCGATTGTTTTCTCATATCGCTCGCTCCTCATCGCGCGCCTGGTTCTTCTGCAGGACGACGATCGGCACCACGAGCAGCACCAGCAACATGATCGCGACCGCGGAGGCCAGCGGCCAGTCGCGGTTGACGTAAAACTCATCGAACAGCACACGCCCGATCAGCATTGCGTCGGGGCCACCGAGCAGGAAGGGAATCACGTACTCGCCCATCGCGGGAATGAACACGAGCATGCAGCCCGCGATAACTCCAGCTCTCGCTAGTGGCCAGGTGATGTCCCAAAACGCTGTAGTGCGCGAGGCGCCGAGGTCCATGGCCGCGTCCACGAGGTCGAGGTCCATGCGCTCGAGCGTGGCATATAAGGGCAGGATCATGAACGGCAGGTAGGAATAGGTCAGGCCGAGAAAAATTGCGAAGTCGGTGTACAGGATCTGGATCGGTTGCTCTGTGATGCCGAGCCACATCAGGAAATTATTGATAACGCCGTAGTTGCCCAGGAGCCCCATCCAGGCGTAGACGCGCAGCAGAAAAGAAATCCAGAATGGCAGCACGATGAGCAATAGCAGCAGGCTGCGCGTGTGCGGATCGGAGCGTGCGATTCCGTAGGCGATCGGGAAACCTAGCAGCAGGCAGCAGATGGTCGCGGCAACCGCCATGATCACGGACTTCAGGTAGGTCAGCGCGTAGAGCTTGTCGCGAAACAGGAAGGCGAAATTGTCTGCTGTGACGGACAGCGCGCCAGTGTCATCAAAGGTCGGCGAAAACGGTGGTTGCGCGAGGATAGGTTCGGCGAGGCTGATCTTCAGGATGATGCCGAACGGCAGCAGGAAGAACACCAGCAGCCACAAGTAAGGCACCAGCACCATGATGTGCCGCCAAAGTGTGTCCTTTTTGATCAGTGACGCCACTGTCGTCCTAGTTCAACAACACGATCGAGCTGCGCGGCCGCCACGAGACCCAGATCTGCTCTTCCCATTCAATCGAGCGCTTGGCCGAGCGCTGCCGGTTTTGCTCGCTGACGAGCATCACCTTGCCTGATTCTAGCCGCACGCGGTACAGCGACAGGTTGCCGAGATAGCCGAGGTCATCGACGGTACCCTTGACGCGGATATCCTCGTTATTGTCGGGCGGGTCGCGGCTGATGAATATCTTCTCGGGCCGCACCGCGATGCAAACCTTGTCGCCGGGTTTGAGATCGTGCTCGTTGAAGGCCACAAGGTCGCCGCCGGCCGTCTCGCAGTCGACGTGAATATGCAGTTCATCCACGGCCGAGACCTGGCCCTCGAAGGTGTTGATTGTGCCGATGAAGTCGGCGACAAAGCGCGTCTCCGGGTACTCATAGATTTCCTTGGGCTCGCCGATCTGCAGGAAGCGACCCTTGTTCATGACGGCAATCCGCGTCGACAACGTCATCGCTTCTTCCTGGTCGTGTGTGACGACCACGAAGGTGATGCCGAGTTCGTGCTGGATATTCATGAGTTCAAACTGTGTGTGCTCGCGCAGTTTCTTGTCGAGTGCGGCGAGCGGCTCGTCGAGCAGCAGCACCTTGGGCCGCTTGATTAATGCGCGGGCGAGGGCGACACGCTGCCGCTGGCCGCCCGACAACTGGTCGGGATTACGCTTGCGAAAATCGCCGAGTTGTACGAGCTCGATGACGTCGTCGACCCGTTTCGCAATTTCCGTGCTGGCAACCCGGTCTTTGCGCAGGCCGTAGGAAATGTTCTGCTCCACCGACATGTGCGGAAAAATCGCGTACGACTGGAACATCATGTTCACGGGCCGGTCGTAGGCGGGGGTATCGGTAACATCGACGCCGTCGATCTCGATCCTGCCCTT
>CAZHLE010000128.1:4836-6795 GCA_964533065.1 uncultured Woeseiaceae bacterium
CAGGATCCGCAGCAGCGTGGTCTTGCCGCAGCCGGAGCCCCCCAGGATCGAGAACAGCTCGCCCTGCGCGATGTCGAGATCGACATCGTCCACGGCAACAAAATCGCCGAATAATTTACTTACACCACGAATACGGATAAAGCAGGGATTCCTGGTGCTGTTCATAAACTAGATTCCACTCTTGGCACGCGCATAGGCGCGCGTGCGCGCACGTTCGGGTATCGGATCGGCGGGATAGACGATGAACAGGCTGTCCATGATTTTCTGGTCCGGGAACACGGCCGGGTCATCGAGCACCTGCTGTTCAATGAGTTCCCAGGATGCCCGGTTCGCGTTGGCGTAATTAACGACACTGACTATGTCCGCCGCGACATCGGCGCGTAACATGAAATCGATAAACAAATAGGCGTTGTCCATGTTGCGTGCATCTGCGGGGATAAACATGCCGTCTACCCACAAGCGCGTACCTTCCTTCGGTGCGGTGTAGCGCAGGTTGATATCGATGCCGGCCTCGCGGGCGCGCTCGGCGGCCTGGGCATAGTCGCCCGACCAGCTCATCGCCACACAGACTTCCTTGTTTGGCATGTCCGAGAGAATTTTCTCGTTGCTGAAATAGCGTATATACGGCTTGATTTCGCGTAGCCGTTCTTCCGCAAACTGCAAATTTTCCTCATCCACGGCCGCCGGGTCGCGTCCATGATAGGCGAGGATGTGTGAGATCACGTCGGACGCGCCGTCGAGCAAGGACACGCCACAGTCGGCGAGTTTGGCCAGAATCCGAGGATCGAAGATCACATCGGCGCTGTCCATAGCGTGATCGGGAAGTCGCGCTCGCACCATATCGAAATTCCACGCGTAACCGGTGCTGCCCCAGTGATAGGGCACGGCAAAATCTCGCACCTTGTCGAAGGAATCGATGAGCCGCATGATCTCGGGGTCGAGATTGCCGAGATTGGTGAGGCGGCTCCTGTCGAGTGTTTTGAAGACGCCAATCGGGGTAATTTTGGTGGAGTAGGAATAGCTGTGAAACACCACATCGTAGCCTGTGTTTCCGGCCAGCAGTTTGACGTCGACGACCTCCGAGGAGTCGTAGAAGTCGTAGTTTACCTTGATGCCGTACTCGGCTTCGAATCGCGCGATCGTGTCGGGCGCGAGGTAGTCCGCCCAGTTGTAAACGTTAACGACCTTGCCGTTCCTGTCGGCGGGGCGATCGCTGCCGCTGCAGGCAGCGAGCAGCAGTGCGGTGAGACCGGCAATGGCTGTTGTTGTTATTTTCATGCCGGCCTGATTTGAACACCCCCGGAGACTTCTGACAATTACATATTGTCCAGCCCACGCTTGACAAGCGACCTTGCGATGATCAAACGCTGGATCTCGCTCGTGCCTTCCCAGATGCGATCGACACGAAGTTCGCGGAAAAAGCGTTCGGCAACGTTTTCCCGCATATAACCGCGACCACCGAAGATCTGCACGGCCCGGTCCGCGACCCGGTTGGCCATTTCCGAGACGTAGAGTTTCACGATCGAACAACGGCTGTGCTGTGTCTTGATGTCCTCGCCGCGATCGCAGGCGCGCGCCGCTGCAAAAGTCATGAGGCGGGCCGCATACAGTTCCGTGACGCTGTCGGCGAGCATGAACTGGATCGCCTGCTTCTCGCTCAGCGGTGCGCGGTCGACCAGTCTGCCGTTGGCGAATTCCAGCGCATCTTCAATGAGCCGCGCCGCTGCGCCACAGCTTCGTGCACCGATCATGAGCCGTTCGTGGCGAAACCAGGTGCGGGTGTAGGTCATTGCATCGCCGGGCTGGCCGACGCGCTGGCGCTGGTGCACACGCACATTTTTGAAACGAAAAGTCGGGTGATGCGAGGCGTAGGTGTGGCTGAATTTCGGATTCGCGATGATCTCGATGCCCGGCTTGCCCTGATCGACCAGGAACAAGGCTTCGGCACCGTCTTCATCG
>CAZHLE010000129.1:0-1841 GCA_964533065.1 uncultured Woeseiaceae bacterium
TACGGCCCACCGAAACCGTAAGTCTCCTGGAAATGCACGACATCCGGGTTGATACTTCGTATGCATGCGTCAATACGTTTTCGACCGGGTCCGCCGAAGACATCGATAATCATCGGCCATCGACTGGTTCCCAGCCGGTGAATCGTTGCAAACTCATTCTTCACAACCGAATCATCCAACCGGGATTTCTCCAGAGTCACGACATGCACTTCGACACCGGGACGGGCTGACAAGCCTCTCACCAACCCGACTGTCGCAGACTCAACCCCACCTTTGGGCTGATCCACATGCTCCGGAAATCTGCTGAACATCGCAATGCGCATTGACGTCCTCTTGTCCTTGCCTCAATCGGCGGATTCGGGCGGCATCGGCCGCCGGCGCCGGACTTTCGAGCGCAACCGCTCGCGAAGCGTATCGTTCAGCAGGTATTTCCAGTACAGGGCAATGACTGAGACTCCACCTATGCACGACCAGCCTGCCGCCTCGATGACAGTCATGTCGTCGTCGACCAAACGGGACAGAACAATCAGGGCCGCCCATACGGCATTGCACGCCAATGGTGGCAGTAGTGCCTGCGACATATACTCCCAAAAACTGACACCCAGCCGCCGGCATGCACCTACGATGATCACCATACCCTGACCGGCAAACAGGCTCGCACCCACAACGTACGCGGCGGTCTCCGCCGACCACCCTATGCTATTGGCTATGAAGATGCCGGAGAGCAATACAGCCACCGTAACAACCAACGACCACAGCGCAAGCCTGCCAAATGAATCGATCCCGACGAGAATTCGCATTGCAACAGAATGTGCGTAAGGAAACAGGAACGCACACCCGAGGATTGGGGCGAGAGCCGGGACGACGTAATCGGCACCCATCCATACCCTGATAAGCACGTCACCATACCCAATCAGGAGCAACAGCGGCGGAATTGTCATTGCGAAGGACGATGCCAGGGATGTCAGCAAGACCGCTTTCAGATCCTGCTCGCGCTTCAGGCCCTGAAGGCTCGCAGCCATGGGCGTCAACAGGAATGCGTAAAGAACGATCAGGCGCTCTATGTGACTGAACAAGGCCAGAGGTCGTGCGTAAACGGCGAGCATCGCCGGGCCTGCCGTCGCTGCAAGCATAAGCGAAGTCGTTTGTACGGCAACAATATGAGGGAGCCCGGTCAGACTGTTCTTGATCCCGAACACTGCCATTTTCCGCATCGTCGCCCAGTCGACGGATGACCACAGGAACATCGGGAAAGGATATATTCGCTTCGCCATCATCAACCGGATCAGCTCTACACCAATGGCGTTGAAAAAAACGAGCATGCCGAGGTCCGCGAGTCCGCCATCGGTTTTCAGCACGATAAACATGCCGATCAGCAGGACGATATCTCCCGCAGCGGTTACCGCGGATGTAATTGTCCAGAAGTGGTAGCCAGTCAGAATGCTGCGTGTCGGCCAGAACAGCATCCTGATCGCCAGGTTTCCACCGAGAAAAATTATGACCCACTTGCCCTGTTCGATTTCGGCGGGAGTTATATCCTTGAAATGCTGCGGCAGCAGCATAGCAACAAGCACTGCGGTCACCGCGGTCATTGCCGCAACCAGCAATTGCAGGCAAAAAGTCGACGAGACGGCGCGTTTCAGATCCTCGTAGGCTTCCTGAGCGTTGTAGAGTGCAACGAACCGGTTCAAACCTCCTGAAAGTCCGAATCCGATGAATCGGAAGTACGAAACGGTAGCCCACGCGGAATCCCAGATGCCCAGGGCGACCGCGCCAAGGCTGTCGTCAATCAGCCGCGGAATCACAAACCCGGAGACAATGACTACAATCTGGCCAAGCCC
>CAZHLE010000129.1:1851-6717 GCA_964533065.1 uncultured Woeseiaceae bacterium
GCGCGATGCCAGATTCCTTGCGATTCGGTTTTGCCCGGAAATCTTTGCCGCTTTCTTGCGTGCGGCCCTCTCCTTCCTGGCTTCGGCACTAGGCTCGTTCATGTCGTCTTTCACTCATATCCGAGATTGCGATTCGTTTGGCCAGCTTTGTGGTCGAACAGGTCCAACTCCGCCGCAGTCAGCGTGGTTTTCCAGGATTCATCGTAGCGAATTTCCGATACGTTGCTAAGCCTCATGCTGTTACCGAGGATGTGCGACTTTCCGGAGGTGGACTGAAGAGCCCGGAGTGGCTGTTTGTCGACGCCAAGCCATGACCAGATGTCCGTCATCACTCGCTCGGGTTGCCGGCACAGGTCTTCGTAGCGAAGCTCGAAAGCATCGCCGTCGCGAAGACGAGACCGCATGTGACGCAATTCGCGTACGGTATGCAGCCAATTATCGACTGCGGAGCTGAACGTCAGACCTTCGTGTTTTCTGTAGGAATTCGCGACTCCGCGCCCATCCCGCTGCATACAGATCACACGCACATCCCATAAGTCGGAGCGAATCAGGTGCAGGAGTCTTACTGCGTCCTTCGATCCATCGAGAAATATGTGGCCCTTCTGAATCCTGCAGATTGCCTGACTCAACACGAAATTCCTTCGTGCGACATGGCGCAGCCTGCTGACACGCTCGGGCATCACCGCCAACACGCCGGACCTGAGGGATTCGAACCACGGGCCACGCACAGTCGCCCGGATGATTCTATTGACTGCCTGATTGGCGCTGCCGAATACGGTGGCGAAATCGGCGACCGAAAACCGAATCCTTTCCTCAAGCACAACCCTTTGTAACTCAAACCAAAATCCGCATTGCTCGATTAGCGTCCCGCAGGAGCATCGGTACTGTCCGATGTCGCCCATCTGTGTCGCCTTGAGTTCGCCAACCGTCGCGATCCTTTCGTGTTGTGACAGAAAATAGGTCAGCAGCGTCGTTCCCGAGTAGCTGGGCGCGAGGAGGTACAACAACTTGGGCCGGCTGCTCATGTCCGGGGGCGCCGAATCAAACTTCGGATCCATACAACGAGCAACACGCCCAGGAAGCTGGCATTGGTCACCAGGTACCGCCGCCACAGGCGGCCGGGCTCCTGTTTGACGCGATACAACCACTCGAGGCCAAGCTTCTGCCAACTTTCCGGCGCTCGCTGCACGTAGCCTGCGACGACATCGAAAGAGCCGCCGACCCCGTGAACAACAGTCGCATTGAGTTGCCGTGCCCACTGTCCCATGAAGCGCTCTTTTTTCGGAGATGTCATGGCTACGAACAGAACATCCGCGTTGCAGCTGGCAATGTCCGCGACGATCTGCTGCTCCTCCTCCGCAGAAAAATAGCCGTGCCGGCGCCCGACCAGTTGCACACCTGGATACTGTTCCCGAAACCGCTTCTCGACCAGTGCTGAAATTTCTTCGGTCGCACCGAGGCAGTAAATCCGGTATGCCTTCTCGCGCCCGCGATCCAGAATCCCGTGCATCAGGTCAATTCCCGTTACGCGTTCCGGAAGGGGCTTCCGCAGCAATCGGGAAGCGAATACCACGGACATACCATCGGCGAGGACCAGATCCGAACCACGCACATCGGCCGCCAGTTCGGGATCCTTTCTCATGTTCATGATCTTGGCTGCGTTGACGACACCAATCATGAGTGGCCGTCTGGCGGCGATTGCAGCATCGATAGTATCAAGCGCCTGCTCCATAGTAAGCGCATGGACGCCGGCACCAAGAATGTCGTGTCGCGGATGCTCAGCCAGTCGACTCATGTCTGAACAGTCCGTTGCTTTTCCAGAACCGCTCGGAAATAGTCCTCGAATCTTGCCATCGCTGAATCCAGAGTATGGTTTTGCGTAAAGTACTGCATCGCCTCACTTCCCATTGTGATGCGCATCCGAAAGTCGTCACGAAGTTTCCCTATGGAATGAACAAGCTCATCGACGCTGGCTACGTGGAAGCCGAGCTGTTGCGAGGCCACGATGCCGTCCGGATCACAGGTGGTTACCACCGGCAGCGCCACACTCCATGCTTCCAGAAAGGCATTCGGGAACCCCTCATAAACGGATGTGCAGCAGAGCAGATCGGCGTTCGAGAAAAAATTACCCATTTTTTCATAGGGCTGCCTCCCCGCCAGCGATACATTCGAGAGCAGCGCCGCCCGTTGACGTATCCGCGATGCGTACCCCGATTCCTTGTTGGCATCCCCGACCACGACAAAATCCACGTCGGGCATGCGTGCCGCGGCTTCGATGATCCAGTCAGGCCGTTTCTCGGCGCTCAGGCGGCCGACCCATAACACCTGCAGTCGCTCAGACCGTTGGCTGTTTCGAGCCGACTGAAATCCAGTGCAAGGCATGGCAAGTACGGTTGAGGGCTTCGCGAACCCCGCTTGCAACATCTCTGCCTGCCGCTTGGTCTGTACAATAATATGCTCTGTATTCAGCAATCCGTACCGAAACAGCATCTTCTCTCGCAGGCTGCGCAGTGCCGGCAACGCCGGGTCGCAATCCGGGTCACTGGGTACAGAAAACGCGACCGCCTTGCGCCGATACTTCGCCCACATAACGATTTGCCCAAGGGCCAGATCGCCGCAGTTGTAGTAGTAAAGCGACGCATTCGCCAATGCGAGCGAAGAAACCAAACTGGTCCATCGCGGATGGAAAAACCTCAGTCCCGGGAATCCGGATCCGCGCCGGCACATGGGCACGATTCGAACGCCGGACACAAACTTGTCCTGCCCTACAGAATCACCCCAGCACACCATCGACACACTCCAGCCGCGTTTCGCCAGCCACACGGCCATGTTCGATTGCTGTCGTTCGATGCCGCCTGCGTGTTGCTCATTGCTGCCGGTCAGCGATCCATAAGCATTATGCGCAACAAAACAAATCGATGGTTGCGCCATCGAGCCAACCGTTTGCTGCTCACTCACGAATGCCGACCAAACAGGTGCCGTAGTACCGGTGTATCCCTGAGGCCGCTGATGGCAAGCAGGTTCTCAACGACAGTCTTCTTGGCCGGAAAGGCGAAACGTTTCAGGGTATAGGGATTCTCCCCGACTCCGTTCAGGCCATTGCGCGTTGTAACAGCCGCCTTGTAGCCCGCAATCCGTGCTTTCTCTACAACAGCCGCGTTGAAACTGCCGTTCGGGTAGCAGAACAGTGTGCAATCTGCGCCCAAATGTTTCTCGATCGCAGACCTCGACAGTGTCAGCTCCTGATCCACGTTCGATAGCGCCACCGAGTCGAGTCGGTAGTGATTGACACTGTGACTGCCGATGGCAATACCTGCACCCATCGCCTCGCGCAGTTCGCTCCACGACGCCACCGTGACGAACGGGTCATCGTCGATCACTGCGTCGATTGTCGATCCCGCCGCCATTTCCAGCGACGATGCCATCGAGTCAAATACATCGAGCATTCTCCGATCGTCCTGGCAGCCGTTTTTGACCATCAACCTGAGTTTTCGATAACCCTCCCGCAATTCCGCCCGGCTGAGGTTTCGGAGATCAAACTCGAATTCGTCAATCCGGATGTAGCGGGCCGGCTCAGGCGCAATCTGCAGAGCGTAATCCAGCCGGTCGATCCAGTATGCACGCCGTGTTTCGACGAAGCCGGTGGCGACGAAGAACGATGCGGGTATGCGGTACTTCCTGAGTACCGAAAGCGCTTCTGTAACGTTGTTTCGATATCCGTCATCAAAAGTGATGACCATTGAATTGTTGCCGGGTGGCCGGTCGCCGGCGAGCATTGCTACGGCAACGTCAAGCGAGACGAAGTTGTAATAGCGAGCGAGCTGCGCAAGCACACGATCCAGTGCTTCTGGCGTTATCCGCGGCCAAAGTGGGTGCCACTCCGACTCCGGATGCTCCGCGGCAACGCCGTGCAACATCAGGATAGTCACTTTCCGCCGATTAACAAAAAGGAGCAGGCGCAGCAAACCGGAATACAGAATCAATGCAAGTAACAGACGCTTCATCGGCTAACCCCGGGCAGGCTCACACTGCGCCGCTTCCTCTTAGTACGACCGGCACCGTCCTCAGGAGAATCTTGAGGTCAAGCAAGAACGACCATTTCTCGATGTACGCAAGATCCAGCTCTATCCATTTGTCAAACGACAGATTGCTCCGCCCGGAGACCTGCCAAAGTCCGGTGATGCCTGGCCGCACGCTGAATCTCTTGCGCTGCAATCCCTTGTCGAAATTCGCCACGTCACGCAATGACATCGGTCTGGGGCCGACCAGACTCATGTCACCTTTCAATACGTTTATCAGTTGAGGTAGTTCGTCGATACTGGACTTCCGGATAAACCGGCCAACCCGTGTAATACGGGGATCATCCTTGATCTTGAAATTAGCGCCTTTTGCTTCGTTCAGGTGTTCGACCTCATGCATACGTTGTTCTGCATCCACGACCATGCTGCGAAACTTATACATGCGAAAACGATGCCCCCGATACCCCACCCGCTCCTGCGTGTAAAACACCGGCCCGCGCGACACCACCTTGATATAGAGCGCCACCAAAATTAACACCGGCAATAGCAAAGGCAACGCCAGCATAATCAACGCCACGTCCAGAAGACGCTTGCCCATGGACACCTCGCCCACATGCCAGGTCGTCTCCCTCCCCGCTTCAACCACCGGTTTCGATAACGCCGCCAAAACCAGAGCCGGTGAGCGGGAGGTCCCAACCAACGATTCGTCTACGCTCGTAGACCACCGCCTCCCATCCCGAAATCGACCGGGCTTCACAGAACGAGGCAGACCGTATACCAGCGGAATCTTACCGCGTGCCCGCGCCCGGGTGGCACGCGGGCTGTCGGCACACATCACATGTGCTTG